>JAZSGK010000160.1:0-43627 GCA_045532695.1 Acutalibacteraceae bacterium | reverse complement strand
TATGAAAAAATGGGCATTCCCAAGCCTGACGGTGTGATTTTTCTTGATATGCCCACTGATATTTCTCAGAAATTGCTGTTAAAACGCTATAAGGGTGACGAAAATAAAAAAGATGTCCACGAAAAAGATGTGAACTATCTTATAGCCTGTCATGAGGCTGCTGTGTACGCTGCCGAAAAATTAGGCTGGTGCCGTATAATATGCGGTAAAGATGGTGAGCCACTTAGTGTTGACGAAATTTCCGATATGGTGAAAACTGAAGCTGAAAGGATGCTTTCTCTGTAATGAGTAAATTACACATTGTAAGTCTTGAAGATAAAAACTGGATAAATGAAATTCTTTCAGAGGTGGATTTTTACACCTGCGAATACCCCTTCGGCAATATATTTTCCTATGGTGCCAAGATGCTTATCCAGGTGGGAAATATTGAAGGCTGTCTTGTAACAAAATGTGAATACGATGATTATGTTATGTACTGTTGCCCCATAGGTAAGGGTGATATGAAAAAGGCAGTTGAGTTTATTCTCGACGATGCTGAAAATGACGGCAGAGATTTTGAAATATTCGGTATAAGCCCCTCATCGGCAGAGTTCATAAGTGAGAATTTTCCCGATGTCTTTGATATAAGCCTTGAGAGAGATACCTTTGACTATATCTATAACAGTGAGGACCTTATAAACCTCAGCGGTAAAAAGTATCAGCCTAAGCGTAATCACATCTCATTTTTTATGAGAAACTCCAACTGGTCCTATGAGAGAATAACAAGGGAAAGCATACCCGAATGCCTTGAAATGAGCAGGCTCTGGCTTGAGGGTGCCCTTGAAGAATACAGAGAAGACCTTGAGGGTGAGATTAAAATAATTGAGAGGGTTTTTGATAACTACGAAGCCCTGGGCTACGTAGGCGGTCTTCTCAGAGCTGACGGCAGGGTTATTGCCTATACAATGGGCGAGCCTGCCTCGAAGGATATTTTCTGTGTACACATTGAAAAAGCTTTCTCGGATATAAGAGGAGCTTATCCTATGATAAATCAGCAGTTTGTAAAAAACGAGCTGTCGGAATATAAATACATCAACCGTGAGGACGACACAGGTGCTGAGAACCTGAGAAAGGCAAAACTCAGCTATTATCCTGCTATCCTTGCTGAGAAATATGAGGCTAAGCTGAAAAAATGCTGATTAAAGATAAAGAAAAATATGTCGGTTCGCTCATTAAACTCTGGAATGAGGTTTTCGGTGACGAAGAGGAATATATAAAGCTGTTTTTTAAAGAGGCCTACTATGACGGTGAATGTTTCGCTGAAACTGACGGAGATGAAGTTGTCAGTGCATTCTATCTTTTAAAGTGCAGTATAAAGTGCCGTGGTAAAATATACCGTGGCAGATATCTTTATGCCGCTGCAACCTTGCCCCGATACAGAGGCAGGGGTCTTATGGGAAAGCTTATAAAAGAGGCTCAGGATTATATAAAAACCGAGGGACTTGACTATATTGCCCTTGTGCCTGCAACTGACAGCCTTTATGATTATTACGGTAAATTTGCTTTTAAGGAGTCTATGTATAAATACAGACTCGTAACAGATAAAAAAATCGCAACTCTCAGAGTCTTCGGAGAGATAACCGACCCTTCCGAATTCCATAGAATCAGAAGCTCTGCCGATTGTGATATGCTTCTTTACAATGAGGTCGGTAACAGATACGCTTTCGAGTGCCTTAAGTTTGTCGGCAACAGATTTTTTGCCGTCGATGACAGCAGCTGCTATATCGAAAATGAAGAGTTCTTTTCTTCAAAGTCTGATTTTAAGGACTCTGCCGATATGCTCATCGGCAGTCTCATCGGTACTGAGGAGCTGTTTACCAACTGCGCACTTGACGGTGCTCAGAAAATCAGAAACGGAATGATTTACACTCCGTACAAAAATATGGAATTTAAAGATATTTATATGAATATTGCTCTTGATTAAGGAGGATAAATATGGTTTATTGTTTTTTAGCAGACGGATTCGAAGAGGTTGAGGCTATTGCACCTGTTGATATGCTCAGACGTGCAGGGGTAGAAGTTAAAACTGTCGGTGTATCAGGTGAAGTTATAGATGGAAGACACGGTATAAAGGTTATTCCCGACATTGGTCTCAGTGACATTACACTTGACGGAAATCTTGAGGCTGTAATTCTTCCCGGCGGTCTTCCCGGCGCAACCAATCTTGAAGAAAGTGCCGATGTGCAAAAGGCTATTGACTTTGCAAATGATAATGGTAAATACATCTGTGCCATATGCGCCGCTCCTCAGATTTTAGGACATAAGGGCCTGCTTGACGGCAAGGAAGCTATTGCATATCCCGGCTTTGAAAGTGAGCTGAGAGGTGCTGAAATCAGTGAGGAATACGTTGTGCTTGACGGCAATATCATTACTGCTAAGGGTGCAGGTGTAGCGACAGAATTCGGGCTTAAGATTGTGTCTGTATTAAAGGGTGAGACTCTTGCTGATGAAATCGGCAAGGCTATTCAGATGAAATGAGTAAAAGCGATTTAAGAAAGCACTTCATAGAAATTCGCAGCTCTGTTGATAATGCCTCAGAGCGGAGCGATGATATATTTTCTCTTCTGACTGGTAGTGAATTATATAAAAGCGCCGATACTGTTTTAGCTTATTGGTCAGTTGGCAGTGAGGTTTCTACTCAGAGGATAATTGACAGAGCTCTCAGCGATAAAAAGAGAGTTGCTTTGCCGAGATGTATTGACCGAAAGGGCAATATGGAGTTTTATTATATATCCTCGCTGTCTGACTTGTGTGACGGTATGTACGGCATAAAAGAGCCGTCAGACGATGAAAAAGCCGATGACTTCGGTGAAAATACCGTTTGTCTTGTACCCGGACTCAGCTTCGATAAAAAAGGCTACCGTTTAGGCTACGGCAAGGGGTACTATGACAGATTTCTAAGTAATTTCGGCGGTATAAGTATCGGTCTTTCCTATGACTGCTGTTTATGTGAAGATTTGCCGACTGACAGATTTGATAAGAAAGTAAATTACATAATTACAAATACAAAAATATATGATTTGAAATAAGGAGGAATAAATATGGCTGACCGTTTCTATTCAGAAGGTTCAAAAAATAACGGTGCTGCCGGCAGTGATGCAGGTGCAGGCAGTCCGAGACCTCAGAATGTAAATCCATATTCAAAGATTCCCACCAGAGGTTTAGGCGATTTCAGTGAAAATATCAGCTCTAACGATTCACAGAAAAGAGGATATGCTCAGCCTCAGAAAAAGTTCGAGGTTCACATCAACGATTTTGATGATTTCGTTGGTATGCCCGAGCCTCCCGTGACACCAAAGGCGCCAAGACCCATTCAGCAGACTCCGACAGGTGCGAGACGTCCTGCTGCACCTTCACCGTCAGCGACTAAGAAAGCTAAGCCTGTAAGCAGACAGCAGACAGTAAAAAAGCCTGTCACTCCAGTTCCCGAAGTGAAAAAACAGCAGAAGACTCAGGCTCCACTTCTCAGAAAAAAGCCTCAGAAGTCCGAAGGAAAAAAGGCAGAAAAGGCAAAGAATCAGGTTCCGCAGAAAAGACAGCTGACACCTGAACAGCGGGCTAAGTTAAAAGCAAAGAAAAGATATAACTTTGTAAAAACAGCTCTTATTGCCTGTGTGTGCATATTCTTTATTTCCATTATGACTGTGTCTGCATCAACTATTGCTATGCAGTTTATTAACGATGTCCTTGTAATTGACAAGCAAGGCGGTTCTGTCAATGTTGAAATACCCGAAGGCTCAGAGTTTGACGATGTATTTAATATTCTTGAACAAAACGGACTTATCAAGCAGAAAACTCTCTGTTATATTCTCCTTAAGCTCAGAGACTATGATACCATGAAATATGAGCCCGGTGTTTATTATCTCGATAAAGATGCAGGTGTTGAAATTAACATCGAAACAATAATGGTTAAAAAGAGTGGCTCAAAGGGTACTGTACGTCTGACCTTCCCCGAAGGCTGGTCAATTGCTCAGATATTCGAAAAGATTGAAAAATATGAGGTCTGCAGTGCCGATAAGCTCTATGCTAACCTTGATATAGTCGGTAAGCAATACGGCTTCCTTAAGGGTATTGAGACAGATTCCGACAGATATCTTAAGTATGAGGGTTATCTCTTCCCGGATACCTATGACTTCTTTATTGATGAAAGTCCTTCATCAGTCCTCAAAAAGCTCTTCAATAACTTCGAAAGCAAGTGGACGGCAGAGTACGATCAGAGAGCAAAGGAGCTTGGTCTTACTGTCGATGAGGTTATTAACATTGCGGCTATGATTCAGCGTGAAGCAAAGGACAGCTCACAGATGTATACTATTTCAAGCGTAATTCACAACAGACTTGCTGCTTCCTCCACTTATCCGTCACTGGATATGAATTCAACGAGAGACTATATCGCTTCCCTAGAAAAATATGAGCTTTTCTCAGAGTTTTACTATGAGCTTTACCTCAGCAGCTATAACACCTACAGCACTCAGGGACTTCCTCCCGGGCCTATCTGTAACCCCGGTTCAACTGCTATAAAGGCAGCTCTCTATCCTGCAAATACTGACTATTACTTCTTTATGCACAGCCCTTCAGGTGAAATGTATCTTGCAAGAACAGCCTCTGAGCATAATAAGAATACCCAGATGTATCTCTACGGTTAAAGGATGTAACAAAAAATGTCATATAAAATAAAAAAGCCGGAGCTTCTTGCTCCTGCAGGTGATATGGAAAGACTCATGGCTGCCGTCAAGTACGGCGCCGATGCAGTCTATCTCGGCGGTACCGTTTTCGGTATGAGAGCTGCACCTGCCAATTTCGGCCCTGATGAACTTCCCGAAGCAGTGAAATACTGCCACGACAGAGGCGTAAAGGTCTATCTCACCTGCAATGTTCTGCCGAGAAATGATGAGCTCCCTGAGCTTCCGAAGTTTCTTAAAGACGCTGAAAATGCAGGCGTTGATGCGCTGATAATTTCCGATATAGGCGTACTCGCTATGGCAAAGAAATATGTGCCAAATATGGAAATCCATATTTCAACTCAGTCGGGTATTGTCAACTATGAAACGGCCAGAGCCTTTTATGATATGGGTGCTAAGCGCATCGTAACGGCAAGAGAGCTTAAGTTGACCGAAATTGCAGACATAAGAGAGAATATCCCCGATGATATGGATATTGAATGCTTTGTCCACGGAGCTATGTGTGTTTCCTTCTCGGGAAGATGTCTTA
The DNA here is from genome assembly GCA_045532695.1 of Acutalibacteraceae bacterium. GTDB lineage: Bacteria > Bacillota > Clostridia > Oscillospirales > Acutalibacteraceae > UBA6857. The sequence continues at coordinate 38,380 of JAZSGK010000160.1, read as the reverse complement.
TTTCAAATTATCTTGTGGGCAGAGATGCCAACAGAGGTGAGTGTGCTCAGCCCTGCCGCTGGAAGTACACTCTTATGGAAGAAAAAAGACCGGGACAGTATTTCCCGGTGACTGAGGGTGACGGCGGTACCTATATAATGAACTCCAAGGATATGTGTATGATTGAGCATATCCCCGAAATGATAAAAGCAGGTATCACTTCCTTTAAGATTGAAGGCAGAGCCAAGTCCGCCTATTATGTTGCAGTTGTGACCAATGCTTACAGAAAGGCTATTGACGATTATTTCGAGAACCCTGCCGATGACTATAAGCCAAAGCAGTGGATTATCGATGAAATGCGTAAAATCAGCTACAGAGACTACTGCACAGGCTTTTTCTACGGTGACGTACACGATGATGCCAATGTAAGCTATAAGGGCGGATACAACCGTGAATGGGACGTTATGGCCATTGTAAAATACTGGAAGGACGGTATTGCCTATTGCTCTCAGAGAAACCGTTTCTTTGAGGGTGACGAGCTTGAAGCTATGTTTGTAGGTAAAGAGCCCTTTAAGGTTGTTGCAAAGAATCTTAAAAATGCTGAAGGTGAAGCCATCGATGCAACAAGTCACCCCATGATGGACTTTACATTTGAGTGCGATATTCCTCTTGAAGACGAGACGATACTCCGTAAAGAAAGAGACGAAGCAGCAAGAGTTATAATTTAATAAAAATTTATCCCCGAACCGTTTGGCTCGGGGATTGCTATATGCTTTTTTTATTCAGCAGCTTCAATTTTTTCACGCTGAGCGATAACTGCATTGTGAATATCTTCCTTTGTCTTGCCTGTAAGCTTATAGAAGAAGAAGGGAGCACCTGCAAGGAACATCATAATACCGTGTACGATGGTGTAGAAGAACAGAAGTGTGATCTTTGTTTCGATGCTCTGTACGGGAGTCGGGTTAAGGTCTGTAGGCTGAATGTAGCCGATAACCGAGCCTTCGCCGTAAAGAAGAAGGGGAGCAACAGCACTTGCGATAGTACCGCTTATAAGAGTACCGATACCGATAACAAAGGGGAAAGAAGCGTCAAAGCGCTTGCCTGTCTTTAATTCGATATCCTCAAGTACGTCAGCCTGGAACATTGAGGGAAGAAGGTTTGATGCACCGAACTGAAGACCGATGAGGAAAAGGAACACGATAAATACGATCTGGAGGATTCCTGTGCCAGTCTTGAAATAAGCATAACCGACGCCGAATGCCATACAGTTAGCACATACTGAATAGATACCGCTGGCAATATAAAGTCTTCTGGCGTCGAACTTCTTGAGAAGGAAATTGATTACAAGCATACCTACTGCTGTACCGATACCAACGGGAAGTACAAAGAGAATCTTCTTAGAAATGTCGCCGAGTACTGCTGCAGCGATGAAAGCTTCCATATAAGTTGAAATACCTCTGAAGCTCTTTAAGAACTCGGAAATAATGATTGTCCAAGCGTATTTGTTTTTGATAATATCAATGAATCCGATAAGGGGATTCTTCTTTTCTGCAGTATAAACAGTTCTTTCGCGGACCATTTTCATACCGAGCAAAACTGTTATTATACCTACAACGCCGCAAAGAGCTGCTGAAATTATGTACTGTAAGCCTTCAACGCTTCTGATGCTTGTGCCGGTTACAGCTTCGATAAGTGTCTGGTTATCTTTCTTCCAGATAAGACCGATTACAAGAACTATTACAACGGGAGCTGAGTTGCCGACTGCACTTGAGATTGAACGGAATGAAAGAACATGGTCACGCTCTTTAAGGTTGGGAGTCATTACATTGGCAACCATATTTATTGAGTTACCGAAGGTGCAGAATACTGCCCAGAGAACTGCGAGTGTGACAATGTAAATCATAAGCATTGTTCCAGAAAGACCCTTTGGTGCCCAGAATGAGAGCATCATAACAATTGCCATAGGAACTGCAACGAGCATTGCAATAGGTCTGAATTTTCCGCCCTTACCCATTTTTCTTCCGTCGATATACATAACGATAAAGAAGTTAAGAATGAAGGGGATAACAGCTGTGAGCACATTAAAAAGTGATGTCTGTTCTTCCGGGAGTCTTAATACGTTGACGAGATAAGCGTTTCTGTTACCGCCGACCATACCGGTCATAGTGGTATAGAAGAAAACACCCATCAGGTACATAATAAACTCGCCCGTTTTGACGTGTTTCTGATTTTCTGAAGGTTGGATTGTGTTAGTCATATAGTTCTCTCCTTTTTTGATATGCGTTAATTATACAGAAAAGAAATACGAATGTCAAATTTAAATGTATAATGTTGACAGTAATTTAATATAAATTTTTAATAAAAGTGGTTTATATTGTAAACACTCAAATTTTGCTTGCAAAATTCTGAATAATAAGTTATAATAACTGACATAAAACTAATAAGGAGTAACGACGCAATGAAAAAGATCATTTGTAAAGTTGAATACGACACTGAAAATGCAGAACTCGTAAAGAAGTTTACAAGCGGTGAATTCGGCGATGCAGCAGGCTATGAAGAGAGTCTTTATGTAAAGGCTGACGGTAAGTATTTCCTCTATACCAACGGCGGTGAAGATTCAATCTACAAGACTGAAAACATCACAAGAATGTCAGCTGCTAAAGCTAATCAGTGGCTCGAAGAACACAATGCATAATTGAGTTCAAAGCTTATTACAGGCGGTAAAATTTACCGTCTGTTTTAATTTTTTATCGGGATAAACTAATATCGGTGATGAATCAATGTATAAGCAGTTTGAAGAAAAACTCAGTGAAATGTCCCGTGAAAAATACGGTAAAAGCATCAAGGCTCTAGACAAAGAAGAGATATACGGCATAATCGGTGAGCTTGTCAACGAGAAGTGTGACTTTCATAAGAAAGAGGTTGATGGTAAGAGGGTAGCGTATTTTTCCATTGAATATCTTATCGGTAAGCTTTTATACTCAAATCTCTATAATATGAAAAATACAGATTACGTTGAAAAGACACTCCTAGATAACGGTCACAGCCTAAAGGAGCTTGAGGATATTGACGACTATGCCTTCGGAAACGGCGGACTTGGAAGACTTGCCGCCTGCTTTCTGGACTCTGCCGCTTCCTGTGAGCTTCCTCTTGACGGATATGGCATAAGATATAAATACGGCCTTTTCAGACAAGGCTTTGCTCTCGACGGCAGTCAGACAGAGGCACCCGATGACTGGCAGAAAATAAAGGATGCATTTGCTATTAAAAGAGAAGATGAAAGCGTAACTGTTGAGTATGCTGACTACAGTGTTAAGGCTGTACCATATGACTACAATATTATCGGCTACAGCTTCAAAAGAATCAACACATTAAGACTTTACGAATGCAGAAAAGACACCTGCAGTGAAGCTGAGGCTGAAAAAATTTATGAATACCTCTATCCTGATGACAGCACTTATGAGGGTAAAAAGCTCAGACTACGTCAGCAGTACTTTTTGGTCAGTGCCGCACTTCAGAACATTGTAAATAAATACGGCCTTGAGGGTCTTGAGGATAAAATAAAAATTCAGCTAAATGACACTCATCCCATTCTGGCTATTCCTGAGCTTATCAATATCTGTGTAAAACAGAATATGGGCTTTGACAATGCCCTTCTCAAGTGCAATAAGATTTTTGCTTATACCAATCATACGGTTATGCCCGAGGCCCTTGAAGAATGGGATTGTGAAATGATGAGAGAGGTTATACCTCAGGTATACGGTATAATTCAGAAAATCAATGATTTGCTTCTCTTTCAGCTGAGCAACCATAAAGATATTTCCTTTGAAGATTGCGCTATTGTGATTGACGGCAGAGTGAAGATGGCAAATTTAGCATGCTATGTCTGCTCTCACATTAACGGTGTGGCGAATATCCATACAGAGATACTCAAAAAAGAGACTCTGTCACAGTGGTACAAGCTTTATCCCGACAAATTTACTAACAAAACCAACGGCATTACTCAGAGACGCTGGCTGGGGCTTTGCAATAAACAACTTACGGATTTCCTGTCAAAGCTCTGTGGCTGCGATATAATTGAAGAAACTGAGAATATAAAGCGTCTTGAAGCCTTTAAGAACGATACGGAAGTACTCAGTAAGTTCTGCGATATCAAGCATCATAATAAGAAAATCCTCAGTGAATTCATAAAGAAAAACTATAATACTGACATTGATGAAAACAGCGTTTTCGTTGTGCAGATTAAACGTATACACGAATATAAACGTCAGCTTTTGGCAATTTTCGGCGTTGTGCATCTCTATCTCAGAATGAAAAAAGGGGAGTATAAAGACCTGCCCGATACTACCTTTATTTTTGGCGGTAAGGCTGCTCCGGGATATAAAATTGCAAAGTCGATTATAAGATATATCAACAGTGTTGCAGAAGTTATCAACAAAGATAAAGATATAGGCGGAAAGCTCAAGGTTGTTTTTATCCCTAACTATAATGTTTCTCTTGCTGAGAAGATTATCCCTGCCGCAGATCTATCCTTGCAGATTTCCCTTGCGGGTACCGAAGCTTCGGGTACGGGTAATATGAAGCTTATGATGAACGGTGCAGTAACTCTAGGCACATATGACGGGGCAAATATCGAAATCTGTACGGAAGCAGGCGAGGATAATAACTATATTTTCGGTATGAGGGAAGAAGAGGTAAATATGCTGAAAAATACCTACGACCCTGAGAAGATATATAGCGAATTTCCTGATATAAAAGAAGTTGTTGATACACTTGTCAGCGGAAAATTCGGTGAAAGATACGGCTTCAAGGATATTTACGATTCCCTTATCAATGCCGAAAACCCTGACAGATATATGGTACTTGCCGACATGCGTGACTTTGTTTCTGCACTTATAAAAGCTCTGAGAGATACGCAATACAGGGAAAGCTTCAGTAAAAAAATGCTTATGAATACAGCTTCATCGGCTTACTTTTCCTCAGACAGAACAGTGCGTGAATACGCTGAAGATATATGGTTTAAAGATTGATAAGCGGCTTCAAAGGAAAATTCATCCTTTGAAGCTGAAATTTTTGAGTGAAAAATTAAAAAAATTCATTAAAAACAGTTGGCAACCTTCAAATTTTGTTATATAATGTATTGGTATAACTATGTGAACATACATTTTTGGAGGTGACCTCTATGGCATTCAGATATTCGGTTTCTCTTGCCAAAATTCTCAAGGATAATACCTTTGAAGTTCTTCATATGCCTAAGGATCCGGCTGAAATTTTAATTTCGTCCAGAGATATAAACAGACCCGGTCTTTTGCTCTCGGGCTTTGAGGAATATTTTGACAGCGGAAGAATCAATTTCTTAGGCAAAACAGAGATGGGTTATATTGAATCATACCCTGAGGAAGACAGAAGAAAAAAAGTTGAGCTCTTTATGTCAAAAAAGCCTGCCTGTGTTGTTGTTACAAGAAGCTTACCTTGTCCTGATGAGCTTCTTGAGTTTGCAAAAAAATATGAGGTACCCCTACTTGTTACAAATGATACTACCTCCCGCTCAATGGCGGCTCTTATCGGTTATCTCAATGTTGAGCTTGCTGAGAGAATTACAAGACACGGCGTATTCGTTGAGGTTTACGGTGAAGGTGTGCTTATCTTAGGTGACAGCGGTGTAGGTAAAAGCGAAAGTGCGGTTGAGCTTATCAAGAGAGGACACAGACTTATAGCTGATGATGCCGTAGAAATCAAAAAGACCGGCTCAAAGACAATAGTCGGCTCGGCTCCCGATAACATCAGACACTTTATCGAGCTTCGCGGTATCGGTATTATCAATGCAAGACGAATCTTCGGTATGGGTGCCGTAAAGCTTGCCGAAAAAATCGATATGGTTATTCAGCTTGAACCCTGGGACAGCGAAAAGGTATATGACAGAATGGGTATAGATAATGAATATACCGAAATTCTTGATGTTAAAGTACCGTATACAGTTATTCCTGTTAAGCCTGGCCGTAACCTTGCCGTAATTATCGAGGTTGCAGCTATGAATAACCGTCAGAAAAAAATGGGTTATAATGCCGCCAGAGAGCTTATGCATAATCTCGGCATGACAGATGATATAATGCCACAGGAAGATGAAATCAAAATGTGGGGAAATTTTTAAGAGGTGAAGAATATGTATAGAATCGGTGTAGACTTAGGCGGTACAAATATCGCTGTAGGCGTAATCAATGAAAATCTTGAGATTGTTTCAAGAGCAAACACTAAAACCAATATTCCAAGACCTGCAGAAGAAATTTTTGCAGATATCGTTAAATGCTGTAAGGAAGCAGTAAGCAAGGCCGGCACTGATATGAGCGAGGTAGCTTCTATCGGTATCGGTACACCCGGCTCATGCGATAAGAAAAACGGTGTGATTCTTTATGCCAACAATCTCTATTTTGACAATGTTCCTGCTGCAGAGCTTGTTAACAAAGAAATCCCCGGTGTTCCCGTTTATATCGAAAACGATGCAAACTGTGCCGCTCTCGGTGAGGCTCTTGCAGGCTCAGGTAAAGGTAAGAAGAGCTTTGTTGCTGTTACTCTTGGTACAGGCGTCGGCGGCGGTGTTGTTCTCGACGGCAATGTACTTACAGGCTGTAACGATGCAGGCGGTGAGCTCGGTCATATGGTAATTAAGTTTGACGGCGAACCTTGTAACTGCGGCCGTGTTGGCTGTTGGGAAAGATATGCAAGTGCAACTGCTCTGGTTAATCAGACTAAAGCTGCAATGCTCGAGCATAAGGACAGCGTAATGTGGGATCTCGCTTCAGGTAACATTGAAAATGCAGGCGGAAGAACTGCTTTCGATGCTATGCGTAAGGGCGACAAATGGGGCAAAGAAGTTGTTGACAACTATATAAGATATATCGCTGTCGGTACCACTAATATTGTCAATATATTCCAGCCTGAAATGATATGCTTTGGCGGCGGTATCTGCAACGAAGGTGAAACTCTTCTTGCTCCTATCAGAGAGCATGTTGCAAGAGAGCGTTACAGTAAAAAGCAGGAAATCCAGACCGAAATCTGCCGTGCCACTCTCGGTAACGATGCAGGTATAATCGGTGCAGGTTGCCTTACAGAATAATTTTGGAGGTCATCTTTTGACTAATCTGATTAATAAGTTTGATTTAAATAATATTTTATATAAAACCGATGAGCCTATGTGCAATCACACCTCCTTTAAAACAGGAGGACCTGCGGCTTTGTTTGTTGACATTGATAATGAAGACACACTTGGTAGAGTGCTCGGCCTTTGTAAAGAAGAGAATGAAGATGTTTTTATTCTCGGCAAGGGCAGCAATCTTCTTGTCAGTGATGACGGCATAAGAGATAAGGTTGTTATCCACATTTCTCAGGATTTCTCTGATATGAAGCTCATCGACGAGACAACAATTGAAGTTTATGCAGGTGCATCACTTGCTTCGCTTTGTAAGTTTGCTCTTGCTAATTCTCTTACAGGTCTCGAGTTTGCTTACGGCATACCCGGCTCCTGCGGCGGTGCTGCATATATGAATGCCGGTGCATATGGCGGCGAAATGAAAGATGTGACCGTAAGAGTAAACCATATTGACAGAAACGGCAACAAGGGCTGTTTCTGCGGTGACGAGCTGAAATTTGCTTACAGAAGAAGCGCATATACTGACTCTGAGCTTATTATAACTTCGCTTGTAATAAGGCTCGAAAAGGGCGATAAAAGTGAAATTGAAGCTAAAATGACCGATGTAATGGGCAGACGTGTTGATAAGCAGCCTTTGGAATATCCCAGTGCCGGAAGCGTTTTCAAACGCCCCGAGGGTTATTTTGCAGGTGCTCTCATTGAGCAGTCTGACCTTAAAGGTAAGAGAATCGGCGGTGCTATGGTAAGCGAAAAGCATGCAGGCTTCATAATCAACTATGACGGTGCAACAACAACTGATGTCATTAATCTCATAAAGCACTGTCAGAAAACCGTTTACGATAAATTCGGTGTAAACCTTGAAACCGAAATCAAGTTTGTATAATACCCTATAAAATCTGAAAGGAGGTTTCGTATGTCTTTTTCATCTGAAATTAAGGCGGAGCTTATAAAAATTACAGATTTACCTGAGTGCTGCCGTCACGCTATGGCTTACGGTATGCTTTTATTCGGAAGAAGCTTCAATGAACAGGAAATATCTATTATGACTGATAACCCTGCTGTTGCTCAAAAGTATACGGAGCTCTCTTTTGATGTTGCAGGTGTAAAGGCAAAGCGTTTTGTCTCTGAGGCAGGTAAAACCACTGTTAGCTTTGATAGTGCCGAGGACAGAAAGAAAGTCCTCAATTGCTTCTCTAATTCGGGTAACGAAAAGGTCATGAGAATAGACAGAGGCAACCTTCGTAACGAAAGCGAAAATGAGTTTGAATATGATACTCAGGAAAGTATCAACTGCTGTAATGCGGCTTTCTTAAGAGGTGCTTTTCTTTCCTGCGGTACCTGCAGTGACCCCAATAAAAGCTATCATATAGAATTTATTGCTCCCTACAGAACAGTCAGCCTTGATTTGCTCAAGATTCTGACTGACTACGGTCTTAACGCCAAGCATATGTTAAGGCGTGGTATAAATGTCATATACATAAAAGACAGCACAAGCATCGAGGAGCTTCTTACACTTATGGGTGCTCATATGGCGGCAATGGAGATAATGAACATCAAAATTTATAAAGATGTCAGGAACCTCACCAACAGAAGAAATAACTTCGAAAACGCCAATCTGACACGTACTGTTTTTGCATCATACGATCAGGTTGAATCAATACAGAAGCTCAAGGATGACGGAGTTTTCCCTACACTTACGGATGATTTAAAAATAATTGCGGAGCTACGACTGAAAAACTCTGATGCGAGTCTTCGTGAAATCGGTGATATGTGCGATCCGCCACTGAGCCGTTCGGCTGTCAACTACCGTCTCAAGAGACTTATGGATATTGCTGAAAAGCTCGGCAAGTAATCCCATTTGGAGGATATAACTTTGAATAAAGACAAATTTTCCGTTCCTCAGGAGGAATTGGACAAACAAAAAGAATATATGAACCTTGTCAGAACCGTCATTTCTTCAAGGTACCCTGCTGTATCGCCTAAGGCGTTCGTTCACACCTACGGCTGTCAGGGGAATGTTGCAGACGGTGAAAGACTTTTAGGTATGCTCGAAAAGATGGGATATGAATTCTGCGAGTCGCCTGAAGAAGCTGACCTGGTTTTATATAATACTTGCGCTATAAGAGAACACGCCGAGGACAGAGTTTTCGGCAATGTAGGTGCTCTTAAGCCTATAAAAAAGCAGAAGCCCGATATGATTATTGCACTTTGCGGCTGTATGATGCAGCAGCAGAGCGTGGCCGACAGAATAAAGAACAGCTTTTCATTTGTCGATCTTGTTTTCGGCACTCACGTTTCATATAAGCTTCCCGAATTTATGTACCGCATACTTTGTACGGGAAAGAGAGTTTTTGATATAACCGACAGTGACGGCAATATCGTTGAAGGCTTACCCGTAAAGCGTGAGGGTACTCTCAGGGCATGGATTCCTATTATGTACGGCTGTAACAACTTCTGCTCATACTGCATTGTGCCTTATGTAAGAGGCAGAGAAAGAAGCAGAGACTTTGATGATGTAATGAAAGAGGTCAGAGGTGTTATCTCGGCAGGGTACAAGGAAATCACACTCTTAGGACAGAATGTTAATTCTTATAATAAGGACCTTGATGAAAGCAAGAGATTTCCCGCACTTCTCAAGGCTATAAGCGAGCTTGAAGGTGATTTTATAGTCAGATTTATGACTTCTCACCCGAGGGACTGCACTAAAGAGCTTCTTGATGTAATGGCTTCGAGCGATAAGATTGCAAAGCATCTGCATCTGCCCTTCCAGTCAGGTAATGACAGAGTCCTCAAAGAAATGAACAGACACTATGACAGAGAAAAATATCTCTCGCTTATAGACTATGCATATGAGATTATGCCTGAGCTTTCAATTACCAGTGACGTTATAGTTGGCTTCCCCGGTGAAACCTATGAGGAATTCTGTGATACACTGTCGCTGATTGAAAGAGTAAAATACACTTCACTGTTTACTTTCATTTTCTCAGCAAGACCCGGTACTAAGGCTTATTCAATGGCTGACCCTGTTTCAAGAGAAGAAAAGGGCAAGTGGTTCAAGGAACTCACAGACCTTCAGGAAAGAATAGCAGGGGAGCGTACCGCCAATATGAAGGGTAAAACCTACAGAGTTCTTGTTGAGGGTACTGCAAAAGGAGAGGGTATGCTTTCAGGCAGAACAGGCGGAAATATTATAATCGAATTCCCGGGTGACGAAAGTCTCATAGGTGAATTTATCGATGTTACCGTTACTAATCCGAGAACATGGATAGTTTACGGAGAAATTGCGAAATAACTACTCTTAAAGGGTATTTATTAATAAAAATATTTTTATATAAAGGAGTAATAACAATGAACGTTATTGAACTGACAAGACAGCTCGGTGCTGCAATTCAGCAGGACGAGCGTTACCTTGCTTTTGCTAAGGCAAAGGAAGCAAACGAAAAGGATGAAGCTCTCAATGCTCTTATGGGCGAAATCCAGATGATTCAGATGAACTATCAGATGGAAGCTTCAAAGGAAGAACCCGACAGCGCTAAAATGCAGGAATTCGAAGCCGAATTCAATGCTAAGTATGAAGCATTTATGGCTAACGAAAATATGCAGAAGTATGACGAAGCAAGAGCTCAGGTTGACGCAATGATGAACTACATTATGCAGATTCTCGGTCTTTGCGTAAACGGTGCTGACCCCATGACATGTGAACCCGAACAGCAGCACGAACACTCATGTGACGGCTCATGCTCAAGCTGCAGCGGCTGCCACTAATCTTTAATTAATCGTATAAATCTCAGGAGGAAAAACAATATGTCTGAAATGACACCGATGATGTCTCAATACTTACAAATAAAAAAAGAATACTCGGACGCGATTTTGTTTTTCCGCCTGGGTGACTTTTATGAGATGTTTTTTGACGATGCGATGACTGCTTCCAAGGTATTGGAGCTAACTCTTACAGCAAGAAGCTATTCCAAGGGTGAAAAAGCACCTATGTGCGGTGTACCCTTTCATTCGGCAGAGGGTTATATTGCAAAGCTTGTTGCAGCAGGCTATAAAGTTGCTATCTGTGAACAGACTGAAGACCCTGCAACTGCTAAAGGCATCGTTAAAAGAGATGTTATAAGAGTCATAACCAAGGGTAGTATTATTGAGAATAATATGCTCGACGATTCAAAGAATAACTATCTCGCCTGTGTTTATTTTGACGGTACAATGGGCGGAGTATGTTTCTGTGATGTATCTACAGGTATACTCAATCTTACAAGCTTTGATGATAAGCATACAACAGAAAATAATATTATCAATGAAATCGGTACTTTTTCACCCAGCGAAATTCTTTTGAACAGAGGTGCCGCCAACAGCAAAGTTATCGCTAACTTTATTACTAAGCGTACTGAGGCTGCCTGTGAAATGCTCGATGATATCGACTTTGATTTCAAAGATTGTGCCGATGTATGTGCTGAGCACTTCGGAGAAGAGAAGTTCCGTTGCTGCGATTTTTCGGGCAATGCAGTTGCTACTGCAGTTACAGGTGCACTTCTTCGCTATCTTAAAGATGTTCAGAAAAACGATCTCGGCAACATAAGAGAAGTAAACTACTATACCGACAGTCAGTTTATGAAACTCGACTATAATACTCTTCGCAATCTTGAAATACTTGAGACTATGCGTGGCAGAGAGAAGAAGGGTTCACTTTTGTGGGTTCTTGACAGAACTTACACCTCAATGGGTAAGAGACTCCTCAGAAGCTGGCTCGAAAAGCCTCTTGTCAGTATCGCTCAGATTACAAGACGGCATAATGCTGTGGCAGAGCTTTATGACAAGAATATGATGCTCGGTGATATTTCTGCTTCACTTTCAAAAGTATTTGATATTGAGCGTCTTATTACAAGGGTTATGTTTGAAACAGCAAATGCCAAAGACCTCAACTCTCTTAAGCAGACAATAGAAGCAGTACCTGTTATCAAGGTGCTTTTACAGGGAGCAGAAAGTGCTTATCTTCGTCAGCAGTATGCAAACCTTGACCTTCTTGAAGATATAAGAGGGCTTATTGATGTTTCAATTAAAGATGAAGCTCCTTTCTCTGTACGTGAGGGTGATATTATAAAAGACGGCTTCAACCCTGAGCTTGACGAACTCCGTAATATTCAGGGTAACGGCAAGCAGTTTATTCTTGACATTGAACAGCGTGAAAGAGAAGCCACAGGCATCCCTAAGCTGAAAATAGGCTATAACAGAGTTTTCGGATACTATATTGAGGTAACTAACTCATATAAGGATATGGTGCCCGACACTTACTTCAGAAAGCAGACTCTTGCTAACTGCGAAAGATATATCACCGAGGAGCTTAAAGAGCTCGAAAGCAAAGTTCTCGGTGCTCAGGAAAGAATAGTAAAACTTGAATATGAGATTTTCTGCCAGATCAGAAGCAGAGTCGCTCAGGAATTTTCACGTATTAAGGCTACTTCTCAGGCCCTCGCAACTATTGACGTGCTCTGCTCACTTGCTACAACAGCTCTTGAGAGAAACTACGTATGTCCTACTATGCTTGCAGGCGGTGAAATTAAAATCACTGACGGCAGACACCCTGTAGTTGAAGCTGTCCTTGATGCACCTTTTGTGCCCAATGATACTTATATGGACTGCGACAAAAATCGCTGCTCTATTATTACAGGCCCCAATATGGCAGGTAAATCTACTTATATGCGTCAGGTTGCAATTATCTGTCTTCTTGCTCAGATAGGCTCTTTTGTACCTGCAAAAAGTGCAGAGCTCTGCATAATTGAAAGTATTTTTACCCGTGTCGGCGCCTCCGATGACCTTGCAACTGGTCAGTCGACCTTTATGGTTGAGATGAACGAGGTTTCATCTATCCTTAAAAATGCCACTAAAAACAGTCTTATCATTCTCGATGAAGTCGGCAGAGGTACCTCAACCTTTGACGGTATGAGTATAGCACGTGCTGTCCTCGAATATATTGCCGATAAAAAGAAAATCGGCGCTAAGACTCTTTTCTCAACTCACTATCACGAGCTCACAGAGCTTGAAGGCATCCTTGATGGTGTGAACAACTACAATATCTGTGTTAAAAAGCGCGGTGATACCATTACATTCCTTCGAAGAATTGTCCGTGGCTGTGCAGACGGAAGTTATGGTATTGAGGTTGCAAAGCTTGCAGGTATTCCTAATTCTGTTGTGTCGAGAGCGAGAGTAATTCTCAGCGAACTCGAGGGTAATGCGCCAAAGAGACAGGCTGTCAATCATAGCAGTATTGCTGTGTCCGAAGAAGACGAGCTTCAGCTCTCAATGACGTCTACTATTGATGATGAGATTATTGAATCTATAAGAAATATTGATATAAACACTCTTACTCCTCTTGAAGCTATGACGACTCTCCATGAGCTTATCAAGAAGGCAAGAAGAAGCGATATATAAAGAAGAAAGGATGACAGCTTTATGGCTAAAATCAATATATTACCAAAGCATATTGCTGAGCTGATTGCAGCCGGTGAAGTTGTTGAAAGACCGGCAAGTGTAGTAAAGGAGCTTCTTGAAAACGCTATTGATGCCGGTGCTACTACCATAACACTCGAAATCAGAAACGGCGGCGTGAGATATATACGTATTACCGATAACGGCTGCGGCATTGAGCATGAAGATGTGCCAAAGGCATTCCTTAGTCACGCCACAAGTAAGGTAAGAGACGAAAACGACCTTAATTCTATTTTTACTCTCGGATTCAGAGGTGAAGCTCTTGCTTCAATTGCCGCTGTATCAAAAACCGAAATATTAACCAAAACTGAAAACGAATCCCTCGGTACCTCCTATGCGGTTGAAGGGGGAGTGCAGACAAGATATGACCAGGCCGGTTGTCCCAACGGTACTACCATAGTAGTAAGAGATCTTTTCTATAATACTCCTGCCAGAATGAAGTTTCTCAAAAAAGACGTTGCTGAAGCAAATGCAGTTGCAGATGTGGTTGATAAGATTTCTCTTTCACACCCTGAGGTCAGTGTAAGATTTATCCGTGAGGGTAAGCAGGCTCTTATTACTCCCGGCGACGGCAAGCTGATGTCAGCTATATATTCTGTTTTCGGCAGAACCTTTGCAGAAAGTCTCCTTGAGGTTGACTATAAATTAGACGGTGTCGAAGTCAGCGGTTATGTATGTAAGCCCATGTCCTCGAGGCCATCAAGAGCTATGCAGTATTTCTTTCTTAACGGCAGATATATCAAGTCCCGTTCCTGTATGGCATCTATGGAAAATGCATATAAAAACTCAATTATGGTGGGTAAATTCCCGAGCTGTGTCCTGAATGTTAGGGTACGTCCCGAGGTTGTTGATATAAACGTTCATCCTGCCAAAACCGAAGTTCGTTTCAGCGATGAAAGAAAGGTTTCTTCTGCTGTGTACTTTGCCGTAAAATCGGCTCTTGACAGTTTTGATACGATGCCTGAGCTGGATTTATCAAGAGCTGCAAAAGTGACTCAGAGAGCTATGCCCGAAAGCGTGCAGCTGAGTATGCTTGATGATGAGCCCGAAAAGAAGGCGGATTTCAGTGGCAGTATATTTAAAAACAAACCTGCTGAAAAACCCCAGCCGACTGTTAAAGCCGAACCCAAGAAGGATTTCTGGCAAAGTATGCCTGCTAAGGATTTTTCCGCTAAAACCAACGAAGAACTAAAGAAATCTGAAAAAGTAAAAAATGAAAACGAGCCCGATTTAATCGGAGCCGCTATGCAGAATATAAAGGCGAAAAATGAGGAAATCCGCAGAAGCGTACCGCCTGCACAGAAAAGTTCAGTTATTCCTCAGAATACAAGAGTAGCTGAAAGCTCAGTAGTTTCAGGACCGTATGTAAATAGCAACGTTAATAAACAGGAAACAGCTCAGTCAAAACCTGCCAAGATTCCTGTTCAGCCTGAGCCACGGGTGGAGAATAGCCATATTAAGAAGCCTATCAGACTTTTAGGTGAGGTTTTCAAAACCTATATTATATGTGAATTTGACGGCAAGGTAGTTCTGATTGATAAGCATGCCGCTCATGAAAGAATAATCTACAACAAAATGAAAGCCGCAGCTAAGGAAAACGTAGCTTCTCAGGTGCTTCTTTCAGCTATTAAGGTAACTCTGAATAAAAACGAGTACACTGCCGTAATCGAGAATATCGATGCATTTAAATCGGCAGGGTACCTTATAGAGGATTTTGGTGACGGAGTTGTTGTTATAAGAGAATGTCCTATGCTTATTTCAGGCGATGATATAGAGGATACCGTCATTGAAATGGCGGCGTATCTCAGTGAAAACAGAACAAATATCGAAACTGAAACCATCGACAGAATACATCACACTGCCGCTTGTAAAGCTGCTATCAAGGCGGGATATAAAAACTCGACAGCTGAAATGAAAGTCCTTGCTGAACAGGTGCTTTACGACGACAGCGTAAGATATTGTCCTCACGGCAGACCCGTTCTGATTGAGCTTTCAAAATACGAACTTGAAAAGCAGTTCGGCAGAATACAGTAATCAGGAGATATTTATGGATAAACCTCTGGTTGTGGTTGTACTGGGGCCTACCGCTTCAGGTAAAACCTCACTTGGTATTGAGATTGCAGAAAAATTCGGCGGTGAAATAGTTTCCGCCGACTCAATGCAGATTTATGAAAATATGGATATTGCAACTGCTAAACCGACTGCAGATGAGCAGGCGAGGGTACCGCACCATCTTATTGGGTTTGTGCCGATGGGTGAAGCTTTCAGTGTTGCAAAATATAAAGAGAAGGCCACTGAAGCTATCGAAGATATCCTTTCGAGAGGCAAGCTTCCTGTAGTTGTGGGAGGAACCGGTTTTTATATTGATACTCTCGTAAAAAATACGGAGTTTTTTGACTATGAAGATAGCGGTATCAGAACTAAGCTTGAAGAAAGACTTGAAAATAAGGGGATTGATGCTTTATTCGCAGAGCTCGGCAAAATTGACCCCGGTACAGCTGAGAGACTTCATATCAACGATACAAAGCGTATTCTGCGTGCTCTTGAGGTCTATTATCTTACAGGTAAAACAATAAGTGAGCAGGACGAAATGTCCCATCTTAACGAAAGCAGATACAGATGGTGCCTCATTGGTCTTACTGCTGAAGACAGACAGTATCTTTATGACAGAATTAATCTGAGAGTCGATAAAATGATTGATGAAGGCTTGATTGAAGAGACAAAAAGCTTCTTTGCCGGTGAAGTATCTTCAACGGCAGCTCAGGCTATAGGATATAAAGAACTGAGGCCTTATCTTGACGGACTTGTTTCTCTGGATGAAGCTACCGAAAAGCTTAAAATGGAAACCCGCAGATATGCAAAGCGCCAGCTTACCTGGTTCAGACGAAATAAAGACATTCATTGGTTGAATATTGATACACTTACTGCAGACGAGCTTGTTTCAGAGGCCTGCAGAATAGTAGAAAATGAAAGGTAAATTATAATGAAGCCTACAAAAGATACGAAAATTGCTATAGGTCTTGTTGCTGCCTTCCTTGTTATGGTGGCGCTTTACGGCATCGCTTCGATTTATAACAAGCATACAGGCAAGCTTGAAACTGAATATCTTCTTCCTTACAGTGAAGTTCAGAGCGTATCTGTAAAAGGCTTTGCTGTCAGAGACGAAAATATTAATACAGACGGTAAAAATACATCGATTTTTTATAAGGAAGACGAGCTTGTTTATATTCCTGCAATTTCTGACAGCGAAAATATTGCTAAAAACGGCATAATTGCCCTTGGTTTTGCTGATGAAAGTCAGGCATCAGCTTATAAAGAAGAAATGGAAATGCGTGAAAAGCTTGCAAATATAAAGGAAACTGCAACCAAACAGGGTCTGAACTACAGTAATGTTCTTTTTCTTAATACTCAGATTGCTACCGGAGTATCTAATTATGTGAAAGCCTTATCAGACGGAAATCTCGGCGATTTTTATTCTGTTGCTGAAAATATTACAGCTAATATTACCTCAAGACAGTCAGCAACGGGTGAGGAGCTCAGTTATGATGATATAATCAGTGACTACACAAAGAAGATCAAAACTCTGAAAAGCTCTTACACTATCAAAAAGAAGATCGTTTCACCCTTTGCCGGTTATTTTATCAGTTATGTTGACGGCTATGAATCAAGTGTCAGATATAATGACATCGAAAGCAGAAAAATCAGCAACGGTGACGGTAATAAGTTTGCATCACTTTCGCCTGCTGACACTCAGAATGCCTACGGAAAGCTTATTGCACAGCATACCTGGTACTATGTTTTTGATATGAATGTTTCAGAGTCATCAATAATCAAAAACGGCTATTGGGTAAGTGTATCATTTGAGGATCTTGGTATTAAGGATATTGATATGCTCGTGTATGATATTACTGAAGCTAAGGACAATGTAGTTACTGTTACTCTCAAATGTACGGCAATGAACGAAGAGCTGTCTAAAATCCGCAAGGAAACTGCAACGATTGCAGTAAAAAAATACAGCGGATATAAAATAAGCAATGACGCTATCAGCGAAAATGAAAACGGAATAATGGGTGTATATGTTATTGTCGGTAACATTATGAAGTTTGCACCTGTAGATATCAAGTACTACAGTGAGGATTATGTTATAGCTGACGGACTTGTTCTTCTGAAAAACGAAGAGGATAAATCTGAGGGTTATTATCACAAGCTCAAGCAGTACGATAAAATTATAGTGAAAGGGATTAATCTTGAAGATGGAAATATTGTCTCTTGAAGAAAGATTTAAAAATATTGAACATAATATCGCAGTTATAAAAAGCAAAATTGCCGATGCTGCTAAGGAAGCGGGCAGAAACCCTGATGAAATCAAGCTTATGGCTGTTACAAAAACTGTTGAACCTGTGCTTATCAATCACGCTATTGAATGCGGAATAGACCTCATCGGTGAAAATAAGGTTCAGGAGTTTCTCTCAAAAAAGCCTTATCTTAAGCTGGATAACTGTAAGGCACACCTTATCGGACACCTTCAGACCAACAAAGTAAAGCAGATAATAAGTGAAGTTGATATGATTCAGTCTGTCGACAGCGTCAGACTCGCCAAAGAAATATCAAAAAGAGCTGTGGCGGAGGGGATTTCAGTAGACTGTCTTGTTGAAGTCAACATCGGGGACGAAGAAAGCAAGACCGGGCTTGATATGGGACTTTTGTATGAAACTCTGAGAGAAATTGCAGTTTTACCCGCTATAAATATAAAAGGTCTTATGACAATTCCTCCGATTTGTGACGATGATGATACTTTATGTAAATATTTTTCAAAAATGCACGAAATTTTTATTGACATAAAGGAGAAAAAGTTAGATAATATAGATATGTGTATACTTTCAATGGGAATGTCAGGGGACTATGAAGCTGCTGTAAGAAACGGCTCTAATTTAGTAAGAGTTGGCTCAGCGATATTCGGTCCCAGAATCTATTAATATAAAGAGGAGATAAAATCATGGATATCAAAAACATATTCGGAAAAGTTCAGGAGCTCAGAAGTCTCAGAGATGCAGATGAAGATGATATGCTCGAAAGCGCTGTAAGTGACGATGATTATGAGGACAGCAGAAAACCCAAGAAATTTTCAAGCGGAATTTTTGCTGATGAGGAGGAGACCCCTGTCAACTCCTTTGCTTCTTCATTCAACTATTCACCTACTGCAGCTCTTCCCGATTTCGGCAGTAACGAGGATTTCACTCCTCTTAAGGGTATCGATGAAATCGCATCTGAGAGTGCACCGGCATCAAATCTTTATGATATGAACTCAACAAAAGCACGTTCAAATGCAAAATTCAAGCTTACATTTATTTCACTTCATGATATTTACGATGCAAAGAATGTTGCAAATCTTATGACAGAAAGAAATGCAATTGTTGTTGTAAATCTTTCTCTTCTCTCTGAAGACCAGAGCATGAGAGCAATGGACTTCCTCGATGGCGTAAAGTACGTAACAAAGAGCGTATTTGCAAGATTTACTGAAAGTATATGTGCATTTATACCGTCAGACATTGAACTTCACGGCGATTTCTATAACCAGGTTGAATTATAAATTCCATTAAGATAGGGGATAGTTAAAATGACAACAAACAGATATTCTTTTTCTTCCGCAGGCAAAAACAGATATTTTGCATCTGAAGTTGATGAATATGTCAGAAAATCATCTGAGGAGTACGAGAGACTCCTCAAAAACTTCAAGGCACTTGAAAAGAAACTCAAAAACATCGGTCCTGCTATCGAAGAATATAACAACAGCAAAAACACAGTTTACGCTGCTATTGTAAGAGCTGAAAGCTATATGGAAACCGTTATTGCTCAGGCTAATGAATCATCTGCCGAGATTATCAAAAAGGCAAGTGAAGAGGCTGAGACTATTCTTCTTACCAAGAAGGCTGAAGCTGAGGCTTATTATTTCAATCTTACCCATGAAGCCGATGAGAGAATTGTTCAGCTCAACAAGGAAATTGAAACTCTTGAAAAGCGCTCAGAGGAGCTCACCCAGAAGTATCTCAACGACACCAAGGAAAAGGCTAAGGAAATAATCGAAAACGCCAAAACAAAGGCTGCTGAAATTGTTGCTGCAGCATATCACGATGCTAAAGATGCAAGAGAAAAAAGCGAAGAAATTATTGCTTCAACTACATCTGAACTTCAGAGACTCAAGAAAGAAATTGCAAAGTATAAGGCTGAAATATTCAGCGTAGTTGAAACTATCAAGCCTGCCGTTGATTCCATCAGTGATGATGCTGAGTTCAATTTCGTTCCCACAACTGTTGAGGTTGACACAGATAAGCTCGCTGAAGATCTTCCCGAATTCAGTCTTGATGTTGAGGATTATGCGGAACCTGCAGAAAAATCGCAGTATCCCGATTTTTACGAGGATATCAGCTCCGTTTCATCACCGGAATATTACGGTGAAAGCGAAGAAGCTCCTGCTCCCGTTATTCCTCCTGTGCCTATAATTCCTGACGATATCAGCGAGCAGACAATTATTCTTCAGGATCTTGGCAGTGATATTTTCGATACTGATGATTTTGATGATGACCCCATTGATTTTTCCTATCAGCCGGATTTCTCCGGATTCTTCGATGACGATATAACAACTGATTAATTTTTAGAAGTGATTCCTTTGAATAATAATAAGCTTTCTGCGACAAAAATTAAAATATATTCTGTAATCACAATGCTTTTTCTGGTAGTTATCGACCAGATTATCAAGCTTTTTGTCGACTTGTACCTTAAGCCTGTCGGCAGTGTACCGGTAATAAACAAGATTTTGCAGCTTTCATACTATGAAAACGATGGCGCGATGATGGGCCTTATGAGCGGTAAAACAGTAATTATGACGGTGCTTGCCCTGATTTGTCTCGGTGTTATTTCTTTTGTGATTTTTTCGGGTAAGGTCAGATTCGGAGTTGACTACTGCTGTATTGTTCTTATGATGTCGGGCGGTCTGGGCAATATAATTGACAGAATATTCAGAGGCTATGTCATTGACTATATAGAAGTTCTGTTTATAGACTTTTACATTTTCAATTTTGCGGATTGCCTTGTGACCGTTGCGGCAGTACTGCTTATTATTAATCAGATTTACGGAATTATAAGGGAAAACAAACTCAGGAAAGAGAAGGCGGTTAATGGTTAACGCACATATTATCAGAGTTACGGATGAAAATATCGGCGAGAGAATCGACAAGGTAATTTGCTCTGCAGTTGATGGTATGAGCCGCTCTGCTGTGCAGAAAATCATCGATGAAGGTAATGTCAGTGTCGGTGAAACTGTAATATCAAAGAATTACAAAGCCCGCAAGGACGATGTTATCAAGGTTGTAATTCCTCAAGCTAAGGAGTTGGAGGTTACAGCAGAGAATATTCCTCTTGATATAAGGTATGAAGACAGTGATCTTCTCGTTGTTAATAAGCCCAAAGGTATGGTTGTTCACCCTGCCGCAGGTAATTATGACGGTACATTGGTTAATGCACTTATGTATCACTGCAAAGGCTCGCTGTCAGGTATAAACGGTGTTATTAGACCGGGCATTGTTCACAGAATCGACAAGGATACAAGCGGACTTCTTATAGTTGCCAAGAACGATTTCGCACATATTAATTTAGCTGAACAGATAAAAGTTCATTCATTTACAAGAGAATATCAGAGTGTAGTATACGGCAAATTCAAAAATGAAAGCGGTGTTGTTGATGCACCCATAGGCAGACACCCCGTTGACAGAAAGAAAATGGCCGTCACACCGAAAAACTCGAAAAACGCTGTTACACATTACAAAGTAATTAACGAATGTGACGGCTTTACACATTTAGGTTTGCGTCTTGAAACCGGCCGTACACATCAGATAAGAGTACATATGGCATATATCGGGCACCCTGTTGCAGGTGATCCCGTATACGGGCCGAAGAAAGTAATAGAATATCTCTCGGGACAGTGTTTACATGCAGGATTAATAGGCTTCAGACACCCGAGAACAAACGAATATATTGAAATTAAGAGTGAATTACCCGGGTATTTCACAGATTTCCTCAGGAGGATAGATAAAAATGGAAGAGGTTAAGAATAAGGTTGACCTGTCCGAATGGCTTCTTGCAAGCGACATCGATGGTACACTCAACAATAAGGCAAGAAATCTTGTTGTAAGAAATTACGATATGATTCATAGATTCATAAATGACTACGGCGGAAATTTCACACTTGCTTCAGGAAGAAGTCCTGAATCAATGAGAAAGCACTTCAAGAGACTTGATATTGCTGACGGTAAGGCAATCGTTCTTAACGGTGCCGGTATTTACGACTATGCAGAAGAAAAAATGGTATGGCAGAATCCTATGAATGAGCACTGTATTGATATGGTGCGTCAGAGCATTAAAAAGTTCCCGACACTTGCATTCCAGGTAATTACAGACAAATATGTTTATCTTTTCAGACCGACAGCTTCTGCAAGAATTCTTGCAATCAATGCTCAGTTACCTATAAAGTATTACTACAACTTTGAGTCAATACCCAAAGAAAACTGGTATAAGGTTATTTATACTGCAATCCCGCCTGCAATTAATCAGGTTAAAAAGTTCATCGAAGGTCTTTCGAATACAACAGAAAATCTTATGCTTTCATCAGCGTGGAGCTATGAAATAGTCAATGAAGACACCAATAAGGGTGTGGCGGTGCTCAAGCTTGCCGATATTTTAGGTGTTGACCACAGTAAAACTGCCGCTATCGGTGACTATTTCAATGACTATGAAATGCTTAAAAAGGTCGCTCTTCCCGCTTGCTGCGGACAGGCACCTCAGGGTATGAAGGATATTGCTAAGTTTGTCGCAGGGCACTGTAATCAAGGTGCTGTTGCAGACTTAATTGAATACATTATTAAAAACCATAGTAATTTTTAAGGAGGATTAATATGGAAGACATTAAAAAGTTGCAGCTTAAAAAGACTGCAATCGAAGTAAGAAAAGGTATCATCGAAGGTACCTTCAACGCAAAATCGGGACATCCCGGCGGCTCACTTTCAATAGCTGATATTATGACTTATCTCTATTTCAGCGAAATGAGAGTTGATCCGAATAAGCCTGACTGTGAAAACAGAGACAGACTTGTACTTTCAAAGGGTCATACTGCACCTGCTCTTTATGCAGCTCTCGCTCTCAAGGGCTTCTTCCCCGTAGAGCTTATCAAGACCCTTCGTAAGCCCGACTCAATTCTTCAGGGTCACCCCAGTATGCGTTATACTCCCGGTGTTGATATGAGCACAGGCTCACTCGGTCAGGGTATATCAGCTGCATGTGGTATGGCTCTCGGTGCTAAGCTTCAGGGTAAGGACTTCAGAGTTTATGTACCCCTTGGCGACGGCGAAATTGAAGAAGGTCAGGTATGGGAAGCTGCTATGTTTGCAGGCAACCGTAAGCTTGATAACCTTTGTGCAATCGTTGACTTCAACGGTCTTCAGATTGACGGTACTCTTGATGAGGTTAACTCACCTTATCCCATCAAGGAAAAATTTGAAGCTTTCGGCTGGAACGTAATTGAAATCTGCGGACATTGCTTCACTCAGATTGAAGAAGCTTTTGAAGCTGCTAAGTCTTGTAAGGGTAAACCCACCTGTATTGTTGCTAAGACAGTTAAGGGTAAGGGCGTATCATTTATGGAAGACCAGTGCGACTGGCACGGCAGTGCTCCTAATGCAGACCAGTATGCTCAGGCTATGGCTGAGCTTGACGAAGCAATGAAGAGCTTGGAGGTGTAATTATGGCTGATGTAATTAAATGTGCAACACGTGATGCTTACGGTGCTGCTTTAAAAGAACTCGGTAGCAGAGACGATATTCTTGTTCTTGACGCTGACCTTGCAAAGGCAACCAAAACAATCACTTTTAAAAAGGAATTTCCCGAAAAGTTTATCGACTGCGGTATTGCAGAAGGTAATATGATGGGCGTTGCAGCAGGTCTTGCAACAACCGGTTATACTGTATTCGCTTCAAGCTTTGCAATGTTTGCTGCAGGCAGAGCTTTCGAGCAGGTAAGAAACTCAATCGCTTATCCCAACCTCAACGTTAAAATAGGCGCTACACATGCAGGTATTTCAGTAGGTGAAGACGGTGCAAGCCATCAGTGCTGTGAAGATATCGCTCTTATGCGCTCAATTCCCAATATGGTTATTATCAATCCTGCAGATGATGTTGAAGCTAAAGCTGCTGTACACGCTGCCGTTGACCACGAGGGTCCCGTTTATATGAGATTCGGCAGACTCGCAGTGCCCCGTATCAACAGCGAGGACTATAAGTTTGAGCTCGGCAAGGGCGTTCTCCTCAAGGACGGTAATGATGTAACAATTGTCGCTTCAGGTCTTATGGTTAATGAAGCTCTTATTGCTGCTGAAACACTCAAGGCTGAGGGTATTGATGCTCGTGTAATCAATATTCATACAATTAAGCCCATCGACAAGGATATCCTCGTTGTTGCAGCGAAGGAAACAGGTGCTATTGTTACTGCTGAAGAGCACAGCATCATCGGCGGTCTCGGCTCTGCTGTAAGTGAAGCTCTCGCTGAAGAGTACCCCGTACCCGTGGTTAAGCTTGGCGTAAACGATACATTCGGTAAGTCAGGTCCTGCTCTTGAGCTTCTCAAGATTTTCGGCCTTGATGCTGAAAACATAGTTGCTAAAGCTAAGAAAGCTATTGAACTTAAGAATAAGTTAGCTTAAGTAATAATTATAAGGTAGGTTCATACACAATGAAAGAAATTACTAAAGATATGGTTATCGGCGATATCCTTGACGCAGACGGAGGTACAGCTGTTTTCTTCTTTGAAATGGGAATGCACTGTCTCGGTTGCCCGGCATCAAGAGGCGAAACCGTTGAAGAAGCTTGCGCTGTTCACGGCGTAGATGTTGACGCTCTCGTAGCAAGAGTTAACGAATATCTTGCTTCAAAATAAGAGAATTTTTATGGGAGCCGCCTGATATTTTGGGCGGCTCTGTTTCTTAATTAATAAAAATCAGAGGTAATTATGTCAAAAATCAGACTTGATGACAGACTCAGAGCTGTTGCGGCTCTTGTCAGAAACGGAAAACGAGTTGCCGATATAGGTACTGACCATGGGTATTTAGTCGCGTATCTTGTAGAGAATAATATCTGCCCATGCGGTATCGCTGCAGATTTAAGAAAAGCGCCTCTTGAAAATGCAAGACAGACCGTAATTCAGCAGGGACTAAGTGATAAAATTGAACTTGTTTTGTCAGACGGACTTGAAAAAATATCCGAAAATTCCTGCGATGATATTGTAATTGCGGGTATGGGCGGCAATCTTATTGCTGAAATATTAGAGAAAGCACCCTGGGTAAAGAGTGAGAGAATTAATATCGTTGCTCAGCCTATGACTCATGCTGAGGTGCTCAGACAGTATTTTATTGATAACGGCTTCACAATCAACAAGGAAGCTACTGCAACTGACGGTAAAAGACTCTACTGCATTTTGTCGGCAGGGTACACAGGAGAGAAAATTAAGCACAGCGCTTCTTACATATATACAGGCGAAATTAAGCCTGACAGCGAATTAAACAGAAAATATCTTGAGAAAGTCTTAATGACTCTCAGTAAAAAATATAATGCACTAATGAGTGCAAAAAAAGAAGACACGGACAATCTGAAGGTTGTCATTAATGAAATTGAAGATTTACTAGGAGAGTGAAATCTGATGGTAAAAGTAAGAGATATATCCGATTTTATCGACAAAATTGCACCGTATGATACAAAATGCGAATGGGATAACTGCGGTGTTTTAATCGGTGACAAGGATAAAGAGATAAAAAAAATCGGCTTTGCTCTCGACCTTACTTATGAGGTTTTAGCTGACGCGGTGAAGAATGACGTTGACTTGATAGTTACTCATCATCCTATAATCTTCAGAGCACAGAAAAGCTTCCTGAAGGGCAATCTTGCCTATGATTTAGCTGTCAGCGGTATCAGTGCGATTTCTGCACATACCTGCTTTGACTGTGCAAACGGGGGAGTAAACGATGTTTTGTGTGAGCTCCTTGGCATAAAAAATGCTGTTGGTGTACCTGATGAGGAATGTGCTGTGCCTCTTGCACGTATCGGTGATATTGAGCCTATGAGTTCACTAAAATTTGCGAAAAAAGTCGCTGATGTCCTCGGTACAACCTGCCGTGTGGCTGACAGCGGAAAAATCATCAAAAAGGTTGCTGTCTGCGGCGGTTCAGGACCTGATGATTTTGTATTTACAAGTGCTGCAATGGGTGCTGATGCAGTTGTTACGGGCGAAATCAAGCATCACATATTCTTAGCTGCAAATGAAATGAAATTTACTGCAATTGAAGCAGGACACTTTGAAACTGAGAATCCTGCAGTATCTGCATTGAAAAAATATATCGAAAATGAATTTAATGATGTGGAGTGCATACTTCTCAAGCAGTCCAATCCAACAAAAATTATCGGATAAGGTGTAATATGGCTCTCGACGGAATATTTTTATCAAAAGTTAAAAATGAGCTAAAGGAAAAAGCGGTCGGTCTTCGCGTTGACAAAGTCAACCAGCCTACGAGAGATGAGGTTATTCTCAATCTCAGAGGGAAGGGCTGTAGTTACAAGCTGCTTTTATGCGTACGCGCAGACAGCCCAAGGCTTCATTTTACATCTCATAATATAGACAATCCGCCTGTGCCGCCCATGTTCTGTATGCTTCTGCGTAAGCATCTGACTGGTGCAATGATAAAAGATGTCCGTCAGCATGAAACTGACAGAATTATCTTTATTGATTTTGATGCAACCAATGAGATAGGCGACAGGGTGGAGCTCACAATCGTTATGGAGATAATGGGTAAATACTCCAATATGATTCTCATTTCCGGGGAAAAGATCATTGACTCAATGAAGAGAGTTGATTTTACAACTTCCAGTGTCAGACAGATTTTACCGGGTCTTGAGTATACGCTTCCGCCTCAGCAGGATAAACTTTCAATTGAAACTGCTGATATAGGTAGAATTGTTGACAGAATACTCTCATACAGAGAAAAATCCCTGTCTTCTGCTGTACTCAATACAATTCAGGGTATTTCTCCTGTTATTGCCCGCGAAATTGCTTATAAAACAGCTTTCGATGATATTCAGGTCTCGTATCTCGATAATCAGCAGATAACTAATCTTGAGGCTGTTTTGAAAGAATTCTCGGACAGTCTCAGAAGCAGTACCGTTTATATGCTCACAGAAGAAAACGACAAACCGAAAGATATGTCAGTAATTGACATAAAGCAATACGGTGATATGCTTAAAGTCAGAGCATATGACAGTGCTGCCGAGCTTCTTGATGATTTCTATTTTGAGCGTGACAGAATAAACCGTATAAATCACAGAGGTCACGAGCTTATCAAGCTTCTTAATAATCTTATTGAGAGAACATCACGTAAAATCGCTCTTCAGAGAGAAGAGCTTAAGCGTTGTGAGAATAAAGAACAGCTCAGGCTGTTCGGTGAATTGATTCTTGCTAACCTTTACAGACTTTCTAAAGGTGTAACCTTTTACGAGGTTGAGAACTATTATGATAATTGCAAGGTAATTAAAATTCCCTGCAATCCTGCGCTTTCACCAACAGAAAATCAAAAGAAATATTATAAAGACTATCGTAAAGCTCAGACGGCAGAGAAAATGCTTGCCACTCTGATTGAAGAAGGCGAAAATGAAATTATATATCTTGAAAGTGTGCTTGATGAGCTTTCAAGAGCTGACACAGACAGCGAAATTTCGGCTATAAGACTAGAACTTCAGAACGGCGGTTATATTAAGAATTTCAAGGGTAAAAAGCAGAAACCGCCTAAGGAATTACCGCCTATTGAATTTATGTCAAGTGACGGATTCAGAATTTTAGTTGGCAGAAACAATATACAGAATGATAAATTATCACTTAAAACAGCTGCAAAGAACGATATGTGGCTTCATACACAGAAGATTCCCGGCTCACATGTGATAATTGTAGGTGACGGTAAGGAAATATCCGATGAATCTATTGAAGAAGCGGCAGTTATAGCAGCTTATTACAGCAAAGCTAAGGATTCATCTCTTGTGCCTGTTGACTATACCAGGGTCAAGGCCTTGAAGAAACCCAACGGTGCAAAAGCAGGTATGGTAATTTATCACGAATACTGGACTATCATAACAAAACCGGATAAAGATCTGGTTGAAAAACTAAAAGTAAAATAACTGAAGGAGGGATAAGATGGCGTTCACACATTTGCATCTTCATACGGAATACAGTCTGCTTGACGGTGCCTGCCGCATCAACAAGCTTATGGATTATCTCATCGAAATCGGCCAGAAAAGCGTTGCAATAACCGATCACGGTGTTATGTACGGTGTAATTGATTTCTACAAAGCGGCAAAAGAAAAGGGCATCAAGCCCATAATCGGCTGTGAGTGTTATGTTGCAGAAAGAACGAGACACAACAAGGTCCACGGTCTTGATTCACAGCGTTTTCATCTTGTCCTTTTATGTAAGAATAACGAAGGCTATCAGAATCTTATTGCTATGGTCAGCAAGGCCTGGACAGAAGGTTTTTATACTAAGCCACGTATAGACCGAGAGCTTCTGGAAGAGCATCACGAGGGACTTATTGCTTTGTCGGGCTGTCTTGCAGGTGAAATACCCCAGCTTCTTATGAGAGGGGAGTACGATAAGGCAAAAGAGACTGCTATATGGTATAGTGACCTTTTCGGCGAAGACAACTACTACATTGAAATTCAGAATCACGGACTTCGTGAGCAGCTTGACATAATGCCTGATCTGGTGAGACTATCTAAGGAAACCGGTGTACCCCTTGTTGCGACCAACGATGCTCATTATATCCGCAAGGAAGACTCTGCCGTTCAGCAGGTGCTCATCTGTATTCAGACTAACCACACCTTGGGCGAGGAAACAGGTCTTGAATTTTCTACAGATGAGTTTTATGTAAAAACAGAAGAAGAAATGCGTCAGGCTTTTCCCGAGCTTCCTCAGGCTATTGATAATACACAGATAATTGCGCAGCAGTGCAATGTTGAATTTGAGTTCGGCAACACCAAGCTTCCGCATTTTGAAGTGCCGAACAATATGGATCACTTTGAGTATTTTAAAAACCAGTGTTTCTTCGGTTTAAACAAGCATCTCGGTGATAATCCTCCTCAGAAATATATTGACAGACTCAACTACGAGCTTGATATTATCAATAAGATGGGTTATGTTGACTATTTCCTCATAGTCCACGATTTTATACGTTATGCAAAGAGCAAAAAGATTCCTGTCGGTCCCGGCAGGGGCTCGGGTGCGGGCTCTCTTGCGGCTTATTGTATAGGCATAACAGGTATTGACCCTCTCAGGTATAATCTTCTTTTTGAGCGATTCCTGAACCCCGAAAGAGTCAGTATGCCTGACTTCGATATTGACTTCTGCTATGTCCGCCGTCAGGAAGTAATTGATTATGTTATCAGAAAATACGGCAGTGACCATGTTGCTCAGATTGTAACCTTCGGTACTATGGCGGCAAGAGCTGCTGTGCGTGACGTCGGCAGAGTACTCGGGATGCCATATAATGTAGTTGATGAGGTTGCAAAAGCAATACCAAATGAGCTGAAAATCACTATTGATAAGGCTCTTAAGCATTCAGATGATCTTCAGAGACTCTACTCTTCAAATGAAGATATCAAAAAACTTCTTGACTATGCAAAGCAGGTTGAAGGTATGCCGAGACACGCTTCGACTCACGCTGCAGGCGTTGTAATCACAAGGGATCCTGTTGCCTCTTATGTGCCTCTTGCTCTCAATGACGAAAGCGTTGTTACACAGTTTACCATGGTTACTCTCGAAAACCTCGGACTTCTCAAGATGGACTTCCTTGGTCTTCGTACGCTGACTGTTATTGATGATGCGGTGAAACTTATAAAGCGCAGCAATCCTGACTTTGACCTCGACAGTATCGATATAAATGACAAAGAAACATTTGAAATGCTCTCTCAGGGTAGAACTGATGCTGTTTTTCAGTATGAATCTTCCGGTATGCGTAGTGTGCTTTCAAGGCTTAAACCACAGAGTCTTGAAGATCTTATTGCCGTTATTTCACTTTACAGACCGGGTCCTGCAGACTCAATTGACACATATATTCATAACCGTCATAATCCTCAGGATACTAAGTATAAAACTGAACTTCTTAAGGATATTCTCGATGTCACTTACGGCTGTATGGTCTACCAGGAACAGGTAATGGAAATCTGCCGTAAACTTGCAGGCTATTCTTACGGTAGAGCTGACCTTGTAAGACGTGCAATGTCAAAGAAAAAGTTTGACATTATGGAAAAGGAAAGACACAATTTTATATACGGACTCAAAAATGATAACGGTGAAACGGAGTGCCACGGCGCTCTTGCTATAGGTGTGACCGTAGAAACAGCAAATGCCATTTTTGATGAAATGTCAAACTTTGCAAAGTACGCCTTTAATAAATCACATGCTGCGGCTTACGCCTTCGTTTCATATCAGACAGCGTGGCTGAAGTGTCACTATCCCTGTGAGCTTCTTGCTGCAACGCTTACAAGTGTCCTTGATTCATCTGTCAAGGTGTCAAACTACATTGCTGAATGCACAAGACTCGGTATAAAGGTACTGGCGCCAAGTGTCAACAGCTCCTTTGAAGGCTTCACCGTTAAAAACGGTGCAATAAGATTCGGTTTGCTTGCTATTAAAAATCTTGGACGAGGATTCATCAAAACTATCATTGATAACCGTGAAAACGGCGGTAAGTATACAGATTTTTACTCGTTCTGTAAGAGAGTTTACTCTAAGGAATTCAACAGACGCGCAGTTGAAAGTCTCATAAAAAGCGGAGCTCTTGACGGGCTCGATATGAACAGACGTCAGATGATTCATATGCTGCCGAAGATAATAGCCGATCTTGATGCAGATAAGAATAAAAACGTAATCGGCCAGATAGGATTTTTTGATGCTGACTCAGGATTTTCCTTTGCTAATGATTTTACGGCTCCCGAAATGGAAGAGATGCCTCGAAATGAACTTCTGGCTTATGAAAAAGAGATAACAGGACTTTATATTTCCGGCCATCCGATGGATGAATACGCCGATATATCAGAAAAAATCGGCGCTGATAACATTGGTGAGATTCTTGGTTCGGACAACGAATTCGGTTCGAAGTATAAAGATAACTGCAGAGTAAAAATTTACGGCATAATATCAAAAATCGAGAAGCGTACAACAAAGTCTAATTCAACGATGTGCTTTGTAACCCTCGAAGATATGAGCGCTTCGATTGAATGTATTGTTTTTTCAAGGCAGTATGCTGAAAGAATACAGCACCTGCAGCTCGGCAATATTATTCTTATACACGGAAGACTCAGCCTGAGAGAGGATAAAGAGCCGACAGTTGTATGTGAGGCTATTGAGCCTAATCCTAAAAACATAATGAAAGATGATGTTAAGCCTCAGAAAAAACAGCGTAAAGGTATTTTTCTTCGTCTTAGCTCAAGAGAATGCTTGCAGATGGAGAAGATCAATACTCTTATCGATATTTTCAGCGGTGATTTTCCGGTGTATGCTTTCTATTCCGACGAAAGTAAATATGACAGGATAGGCTTTGTGAGTCTTAATGATCCGTTAACCGACGAACTGAAATATTTAATAGGCGATGAAAATGTTGTTGTAAGAAAGTAAAATTTGTCGATTTTATGTATTAATCTTGACTTTTATTAAAGTTAGTGTATAATATTCGTAATGTTTAATTATTAAGATTTTAAACTCTGTATGAATGTATATGAAATTCATACTAAGCCTCAGGGCACATCAGAGTATTAGGAGGACGTAATAATGTTAAAAACTATTGGTGTATTGACCAGCGGCGGCGACGCTCCCGGTATGAACGCTGCAGTACGTGCAGTTGTACGTGCAGGCTGTGAACTTGGCATGAAGGTATACGGTATCAGAAGAGGCTACAACGGTCTTATGGAAAATGATATGTATGAAATGAACCTTCGTTCAGTTTCTGATATCATCAACAGAGGCGGTACAATTCTCTATTCAGCAAGAAGCCCCAAGTTCAAGACCCAGGAAGGTATTGATGCTGCTATTGCTGCTTGCAAGGAAAGAGGCATTGAAGGCCTTGTAGTTATCGGCGGTGACGGCTCATTCAGAGGCGCCAGAGACCTTTCACTCAACGGCATTCCCTGCGTTGCTCTTCCCGGTACAATCGACAACGATATCGGCTGCTGCGATTACACAATCGGCTATGATACAGCCATGAATACAATTATGCAGATGGTCGACAGAATCAGAGATACTGCTGAGTCACACGACCGTTGTGCAGTTGTTGAGGTTATGGGCAGAGGTGCAGGTTACCTTGCTCTTACAGCCGGTGTTGCTTGCGGCGCTACATCAATTCTCATTCCTGAAGTTCCTTACGATTTCGACCGTGATGTTATCGAAAGAATGAAGAGAACTCAGAAGAGCAACAAGGTTCACTTTGTAATTCTCGTTTCCGAAGCTATCGGCGGCGTTGAAGAAATGGCAAAGAGAATTCAGGCTGAAACAGGTGTTGAAGCAAGAGCGACAATTCTCGGTCATGTACAGCGTGGCGGTTCACCCACAGCTAAGGACAGAATCGTTGCAAGCCAGATGGGTTATCACGCTGTTCAGCTTCTTAAGGAAGGCATCGGTAACCGTGTTGTTGCTATGCAGAAGGAAAAAATTCTTGACTTTGATATTTTTGAAGCTCTTAATATGAAAAACTCAGTTGATCTTGATATGTACAAGATGGCTCTTGAAATTTCAATCTAAACTGTTGAATATTAATTCTTTGGAGAGTCTGTATTTATAATGCGGGCTCTCTGTTATTTTAAGGTGGATAATATGGCTCAGAAAACAAATTCTGATGACAATAAAATAAATATACATAAAGGCCACAGAGATAAGGTTAAGAAAAGATATTATGAGTCAGGTCTTGGCAGTATGCCCGACCATAATATACTCGAGCTTCTGCTTTTCTTCGGCATACCACAGAAAGATACTAACCCGATAGCCCACGAGCTCATATCTACATTCGGTTCTTTCTCAGGTGTACTCGAGGCAAGTAAGACCGATTTACAGGCTGTTAAGGGTATGACAGAAAACGCCGCGTGTCTTCTTACACTGATGCTTCCTGTATATAAGCGATATGTCAATGATCTCAACAAGAAAAAGAGAAAATTTGCCGGCACGAAAGAACTCGCTGACTATCTGAGAGCTTTTTATCTTGATACAACAAACGAGAGACTGTATGCAGTTTGCTTTGATCTTCAGGACAGAATGATAGCCTGCCGTGTCATTAACGACGGTGACATAGACTCTTCATTTCTTGATTGCAGAAGGCTCGCTTCAATTGTGCTTGAGGTTAAAGCTAAAAAGGTGATTCTTTCTCATAATCACCCTAACGGAACCCTTACACCTTCACCCGAAGATATCAACTCGACAGAGGTCGCAAGAGACCTCCTTCGTCATCTTAAAGTTGAGCTAAAGGATCATATTATAATTACTGATAAATCCTATTTTTCTATGGTAAATTCACCTTCACATACACATATAATTTACGGCTTGGATCCTCTGCCGTTTCAATTCTGATATCTGTCACCCTGAAAAGCTCTTCAGGGTGTTTTTTCTCATAATAAACTGTTGATTTTTAAAAATAATTGTAGTATAATTTATTCGAACATTTGTACGAAAGGAGTCAGTTATGGGCGATTTTAAACTTGTATCTAAATTTAAGCCTACAGGCGATCAGCCTCAAGCAATTGATGCGCTTGTTGAGGGTATCAGAAAAGGCTATAAAGAGCAGACATTACTCGGTGTAACAGGCTCCGGTAAGACCGTTACTATGGCAAATATCATTGAAAAGCTCAACAGACCAACACTTGTTCTCGCTCATAATAAGACACTCGCTTATCAGCTTTGCAGCGAATTTAAGGAGTTTTTCCCCGAAAATGCCGTAGAATATTTTGTTTCCTACTATGATTACTATCAGCCTGAGGCATATATACCGACAACTGATACTTATATTGAAAAAGACTCGGCCATCAACGATGAAATTGATAAGCTGCGTCACTCGGCAACATCAGCATTATCTGAAAGACGAGATGTAATAATTGTTGCGAGTGTTTCCTGCATATATACGCTTGGTAACCCTATTGACTACCGTAATATGGTAATATCCCTGCGCGTCGGTATGGAGAAAAGCAGAGAGGAACTCATAGCCAAGCTCGTCGAAATCCAGTATGAAAGAAATGATATAAACTTTATACGAAATAAATTCAGAGTACGCGGAGACACCGTTGAAATATATCCTGTTTACACCACGGATACGGCTATACGTGTAGAATTTTTCGGAGACGAAATTGACCGAATAAGTGAGATTAACCCTCTTACCGGTGAAGTTAAAAACAATGTAAGCCACGTTGCTGTTTATCCCGCATCACACTATGTAGTTTCTCCTGAAAAGCTTGAGGAATCCCTTGATGCAATAAGAGAAGAAATGAGCGAGAGGTATATTGAGTTTACAAAGCAGGGTAAGCTTCTTGAGGCTCAGCGAATCAAAGACAGAACTCTTAATGACCTTGAGCTGCTTAGGGAGACCGGTTTCTGCAAGGGCATTGAAAACTATTCCCGTATAATGTCGGGCAGACCGGCAGGTGCAGCGCCTTTTACACTTCTTGACTATTTTCCCGATGATTTTTTACTTTTTGTTGATGAATCACATGTTATGCTGCCACAGGTCAGGGCTATGTACGGCGGTGACAGATCAAGAAAAGAAAGCCTTATCAATTACGGCTTCAGACTTCCGTCGGCTTATGATAACCGACCTCTCACCTTTGATGAATTTTACGGTAAGGTCGGACAAAAAATATTTGTAAGTGCGACTCCCGGACCCTTTGAAAAGGAAAAGAGCAGTAATATTGTTGAGCAGGTTATCAGACCTACGGGACTCCTCGACCCGCTTATCAGTGTCAGACCCACCGACGGTCAGATGGATGACATATACAGTGAAATCAATATCCGCATTGAAAGAAAAGAGCGTGTGCTAATTACTACGCTCACTAAGAAGATGGCCGAAGCTCTTACGGCATATCTGACAGACCTCGGCATCAAGGTAAGATATATGCACTATGATGTTGATACCATTGAGAGAATGGAAATAATCCGCGATCTGCGACTCGGTGAGTTCGATGTACTTGTCGGTATCAACCTTCTCAGAGAAGGTCTTGACCTGCCTGAAGTATCACTTGTAGTTATTCTTGACGCAGATAAAGAAGGCTTCCTTCGCTCCGAAACATCTCTTGTTCAGACAATCGGACGAGCTGCCCGTAACGCTGACGGTGAAGTTATAATGTATGCCGATAAAATCACTCCGTCTATGGATTATGCAATAAAAGAGACAGCCAGAAGAAGAAAAATACAGAGCGAATATAACGAAAAACACGGCATCACGCCTAAGACTATCGTCAAAGACGTACGTGACATTATCGAAATATCTGAAACCAAGAAGAAAAACCTTGACTCTGAAAAGCAGTTCAGACGCCTTTCGAGAGATGAGAGAAACCGTGTAATAAGAGAGCTTACAAACGAAATGAAAGCAGCAGCAAAGATACTTGAATTTGAGCACGCTGCGTATCTCCGCGACAAAATTGAAAAACTTAAAAGTATTATGTAGGTGAATTATGTCACAAAAGAATTTGATTATAAAAGGTGCAAGAGAACACAATCTGAAGAACGTTGATCTGACGGTTCCCAGAGATAAATTCGTTGTCTTTACGGGTATTTCAGGTTCGGGTAAATCTTCTCTTGCTTTTGATACAATTTATGCTGAGGGACAAAGACGCTATGTTGAGTCCTTGTCATCCTATGCACGTCAGTTCCTCGGCCAGATGGAAAAACCTGACGTTGACTACATCGAGGGACTTTCTCCGGCCATATCCATTGATCAGAAAACAACATCTAAAAATCCACGTTCAACCGTCGGTACAATAACCGAAATCTACGATTATTTCCGTTTGCTATATGCAAGAATCGGTATTCCTCACTGTACTGTCTGCGGAAGAGAAATCAAGCAGCAGACAGTTGATCAGGTTGTTGACAAGGTGCTTTCACTTGAAGAGGGAAGCAAAATACAGCTTCTTGCCCCGATTGTACGAGGCAGAAAAGGGGAGTATGTTAAAGAACTTGAGAATGTAAGGAAATCCGGCTTTGTTAGAGTACGTATTGACTCGGTGGTTTATGATTTGTCTGAAAATATCAAGCTGGAAAAGAACAAAAAGCATAACATCGAAGTTATTGTTGACAGACTTGTAATAAAAGACGGCATCAAATCACGTCTTGCAGACTCAATTGAGACAGCTACAAAGCTTGCAGAGGGACTGCTTATAGTTGATGTTATCGGCAGAGAAGAGCTGACTTTCTCGCTCAACTATGCTTGCCCTGATCACGGCGTAAGCTTCGGTGAAATTACACCGAGAATGTTCTCCTTCAACAGCCCCTTCGGTTCATGTAAAAAATGCTCGGGTCTCGGTGTATTTATGGAGATTTCTCCATCCATGATTATTCCCGACAGGAAGCTCAGTATCCGTGAGGGCGCTGTCAAGGCTTCAGGTTGGTCGGCCAAAGACGGCAACAGTATCGCCGGAATGTATTACGAGGCATTGGGTAAGAAGTACGGCTTCACTCTTGACACTCCGATAGAAGACTTCTCTTATGAGGCCTACGAAGCTCTTTTGTACGGTACTAAGGGCGAAAAAATGAAAATGGAACGAACCTCAAGCTATGGAAGCGGTACCTATTATACTGAGTTTGAAGGTCTTATCAATAATTTGCAGAGGAGATATACTGATTCTTCAAGTGAGAATTCCCGCAAGGAAATTGAACAGTATATGACAACTAATGACTGTCAGGAATGCGGTGGGGCCCGACTTTCAAAAGAAGCTCTCAGCGTCACTGTCTGCGGCAAGAATATTCATGAAGTCTGCTCTCTTTCAATCAGTGATGCATTGAAATTCGTCAAGGAATTACCCGAAAAGCTCAGCGAAAGAGAAAATATGATTGCAGGTATTATTCTCAAGGAGATTATCGAGAGACTCACTTTTCTTGAAAGTGTAGGTCTTAATTATCTCACACTTACTCGTCAGTCCGGGTCACTTTCGGGCGGAGAAAGTCAGAGAATACGTCTCGCAACACAGATCGGATCTTCCCTTGTGGGTGTGCTTTACATTCTTGATGAGCCGAGTATAGGTCTTCATCAGAGAGACAACGAAAAGCTTATAAACACACTCAAGCATCTCAGAGACATCGGCAACACTCTTATAGTTGTCGAGCACGATGAGGATACTATGCTGGAAGCTGATTATGTTGTTGATGTCGGCCCCGGTGCAGGTATCCATGGCGGTGAAATTGTGTGCTGCGGCAGTGTTGATGATATCAAAAAATGCGAAAGCTCGATTACAGGTCAGTATCTTTCAGGTAAGAAAAAGATCCCGGTACCCGAAGAGAGAAGAAAAGGTAACGGCAAGAGCATTAAAATTTTCGGAGCAGGGGAAAATAATCTTAAAAATATTGATGTTGAGATTCCTCTCGGTGAGCTTGTGTGCATTACCGGTGTTTCGGGTTCAGGTAAATCTTCACTCATAAACGAGGTGCTTTTCAAATATCTCAGCAACGAGCTTAACGGCTCAAAAAAGATACCCGGAAAGTTTAGAAAAATGAGCGGACTTGAGCATCTGGACAAGGTAATTGACATCGACCAGTCACCTATAGGCAGAACACCGAGATCAAATCCCGCAACATATACAGGCGTCTTCAGCGATATCAGAGATCTGTTTGCTATGACAACCGATTCCAAAGCGAAAGGCTTTACTGCAAGCCGTTTCTCATTCAATGTCAAAGGCGGCCGATGCGAGGCTTGCCAGGGCGACGGTATTGTCAAGATAGAAATGCACTTCCTTGCTGATATTTATGTGCCCTGTGAGGTCTGCAAAGGCATGAGGTACAACAGCGAGACTTTATCTGTCAAATATAAAGGGAAATCAATCTATGATGTTCTCGAAATGACCGTTGAAGAGGGTATGAATTTCTTCGAAAACATACCTAAGATATATAAAAAATTAAAGACTCTTTATGATGTTGGTCTCGGATATGTTAAAATCGGTCAGCCGGCTACAACGCTGTCGGGCGGTGAGGCACAGCGTGTCAAGCTTTCGACAGAGCTCTCCAAGCCTGCTACGGGTAAAACTATATATATTCTTGACGAGCCCACAACAGGTCTTCATACTGCAGATGTGCACAGACTTATAAATGTACTTCAGACTCTTGTCGACAACGGTAACAGTGTTGTTGTCATTGAGCATAATCTCGATGTCATCAAATCAGCTGATCATATCATCGATTTGGGACCCGAGGGTGGTGACGGCGGCGGTACGGTTGTTGCCAAAGGTACACCTGAAGAAGTTGCCCGTGTAAAGGAGTCTTATACAGGTCAGCATCTCAAGAAAATGCTATAATCGAAAAGACGGCACATTGATATGCACCCCAAAAGTTAGACACTTTTGGAGGTGCATATTTTTATGTCAAAAAAAGGAACAATACAACAAAAATATAGTGCAGAATTTAAGATTGGTGTTATAATAGATGTACGAGAACACCGATTAGGATACAGAG
>JAZSGK010000151.1:0-9886 GCA_045532695.1 Acutalibacteraceae bacterium | reverse complement strand
CTACTGTTGATTTGAATGTGTCAGCATCTTCTGCAACATTGTCAACACCATCTGCTTCTTTATCTGACCAGTTTGCTGTGTCATTAACTGAACTAACTACATCAGGCACTTCGCATTCAATTTTAAACTCAATATCTTTAGCCTTGTTATAACCTGTGGGAACAGTTGTTTCCACAAGCTTGTACTGACCTTCTTCAAGACCATTCCAAGTGTAAATTGCTTTTGCACCATCTGTTAATGCGTCAATTATAATTTCCTGACCAACAGCAACCCAGTCGTTCTCTGTAGCGTCATACTTGTAAAGTGTGAAGCCTGCGCCTGCAAGAGGAGCGCCTGTGCCGTCAACCTTGTCAACTACATACTTGGTTGTGTAAGTGATAACATTATCTTCTTTAGTTTCAACTTCTGTTTCGTTTGTGTATGAGAGTGTAACTGTATTGGGGTTACCTGTTGCACCTACTACTGCATTTTCATTAAGAGTTGCTGCGTATGTAATAACGATTTCATCGCCTGCATCAAGGGTGTCGATATAAGCATTATCAAAAGCAACCTCGAATGTGCAGCCATCTGTGAGACCTGTTGATGTTACTGTATAATTATCTGCATCAACTTCTTCACCATCAACTGTAACAACTACTGAATCTGCATCAAATGTAAGGCCTGCTGACATTTTATCGTGTACAACATAATCTGTAAGACCCTTACCAACTGTTACTGTTGTCTGATAATCTACTGTGTCGCCGATTGCAACATTGTTAGCATCAACAAGGTTACCGTCTTCAACGATTTTCTTTTCGATATCAGGCTTCTGGTTCTTTTCGTTTACTTCAGCGCTGGGATCTGTTGTTGTGATTGAGCAAAGAGCACCAAGTGATGTGTCAACAAGATAGTAACCAAGGGGAAGGCCACTGAAAGTTGCCTTGCCGTCAGCAGCTGTAGTCTCTCCGTCACTTGCAATGCTATTTGCTTTAGCATAAGCATATGCGAGTTCAACAAATGCATTTACTGCTTCTGCATTGTCTGTATCGTCGGCAATCCATTCAACATAGCCAAGTTCATTGATTTCGAAATAATCAGGAGCTGTGAAAGCTGCCCATTTTTCGCTGAGCTTGTAGGAATAATTGCCAGCACCTACATCGTAGCTTTCGAGGTCGAAAATACGATAGATGTTGTAGGTTTCACCGTCAACTGCATTGTTGATTGTGATTGTGCCTGTGACAGCTGCGAGTGCGATTGTTCCCATTGAGAGAACGAGTGTGAGTGTTAATAAAACTGCAAATAATTTCTTCATTTTGAATTACTTCCTTTCTTTTTTGAATTTGCAATTTTTGACTGATTTTTTGCATTCTCCGTCGCAATCGGATTAATTTTTCTGCGATTAGGAGATCCTTAATTAAACCTCCTTTCCCGCTTACGGCGAAGTATGCTATACAAAATCGGGAATGCCATAAGGGCAAAGCCGATTATTGCCAAAGGTAATGTGCCCGGACCGCCTGTCTCGGGCAGGATATAAACTATGGGATAGTTTGTGAAGGTGTATTCGTTATCCTGTAGCGACAGCTCAGGGCCGTCAACACCTGCTGCGCTTATAGAAAGCTCATCCATAGCGACTGATACTATATATGTATTAGGAGACTTTATATATCCCTCAGGTGCTGTCGTTTCTTCAAGGTTATATATGTGTCCCGACGGTATCTTAGTAAAATTAACTGTACCGTCAGCCTCTGATGTATATGTAAGAGTACTTACAGTAGTAACGGGTTTGCCGTTACCGTGACATACGCTGCATAGCTCATCATCGTGAGTAAGTGTGAAGACCGCACCTTCAAGAGGGTCGCCCAGATCGCTTTGCTTATAGAAAGCGAATTCTGCGTAGTAGCCTTCGACTGCAGGCTTTTCGAAATACAGCACCTTGTTGTCCGATATGGTTGTAACATTATCGTTGGTGACAACCGTCTTGTACTCAAGAAGGGCATCGCCGTTTGTAACATATGTCTGTCTTTCAACAAAGAGCGGATTTTCGTTATAAAGTCTGATTCTGTATTTGATTTTGTAGTGGTAATAGGTAGTGTTTCCGTCTTCGGATTTTGTCTCGGTATAGCCCGAGTCTTTAAGGTCCCAGTAAATGGTTCTGTCCTTATGGAAAGCGGTATTTTCCTCTCCTACACCGAACTTACCGTCAATATATTCATATGCTACAGTATCGCCGGGGTCCGTCTTGACATCATATACGGGGTTGCCGTTTTTATCATAGAAGTTTATGAACTCTACTGTAGAGGAGTCTTCACCGAGTACGGGTAAGGGGTCTGTAGTTGTCCAGATAGTCTTACGGCTTTCCTCGTTAAGATCCTGGATTGCCTCGAAAATTGCATTGAAGGCATTGGTTATCTGAGTCTGGTTGTTACTGTCATAATAGTAGTCAGAACCGATACTGTGCATAAGCCAGTTTTCGAAGGCTGTCATATTATTGGGATAAGTAGCGCTTTCACTGCCTATTTCATAGTTAGTGCTTCTTCTGTCAACAACCGAGAAGCTTTTGCCGACGAAGGAGCTTACATAGTTTGCAATTGACTGACCAGAAACATTAACACCGATTGAGAAGATTGTAGCACCCATATTTTTAATGTTGGTCGCCATTTTTCTCGCTCTTATAGCCGCCTCATCACTATAGCTGGTACCGTAAGAGCAGGGTCTATTTTTGCCGTTATAAAGCTCAACGGAGTCGTAAAACCTTGTACCGGATTCGTCATTGGGGTTGTAGCCGTTATAACCGCTCTCTATATATGTAGTAGGGAAACCGTCTGACAGAAATACAATATACTTATTTTCGTTACCCGAATTGGCAAGCATATCATATCCCATTTTAAGTCCGGCTTCGATATTTGTAAATCTTGTCCATGCATCTGCATATCCGCTGGCGCTGATAATTGCTTCGGTATCTGATTTCATTTCGCTTATCAGACTCGCAGCATTAGCAGTTGTGCATTTCTGCACCGGCAGAATCTCATGAGCGTGAGTATTGAAAGCAACGAAGCCCAGCTTACTGATACCCTGTCCCTTTGCAGCAAACTGATTGATGAAGTTTTCCGCCGCAACAACAGCTGCCGCATATCTTGTTGTACCGCCGTAAGCACTGTTCATGGTGTTGGAGATATCCATTACGATAACAACTGCCATATCAGGGTCTGCAAGGTAAGTCTGCATACTGCTTTCCGTACGCACCGTAAGAGTAATGTCAAATACGTTTTCTATGTCGGTACCGTCGATCGATTTGCTTATCTTGACATCGTCATCAGGTGAGGTCGTAATACCGCCGGCATCTTTGACCTGAGCATCGGAAAGCTCGCCGTCATTTATATCTGATACAGGAATATTCTCAACCACCGGCTCTTTGGGCTTTTCGGCAAATATGATTGAGCCGTAACCTGCCGAGCTGTAGCCTGAAGACAGAGACGTCGGGTCAACGGTAATTGATACACGGTCACCAACCACAACATTGTCAGCAACTGTGGCAGCGGCTTTCTGAAGAGCAGTGGCCCCGCTGTCGGCCATCCATATGAATATTACAAAGCCTTTAGAAGTTGTTGCCTCGAGGCTTCTTACTGTTGTAGCAGAGGATTCGGAGCCGCCTTTGTATTTCTGAGAAACGTAATAGTATTTGTCGGTTGAGTTATACTCAACAACAATACCGTTCCAATACTGGTTGACGTTGCTGCCGCTTGTTATTTTTTCAGAAGCGTTGCCGCCATAGATAATGATAGGCGCAACTGCACTCCAACCCTGATTTATATAATTGAAGGTTACAGCCGCCGAGGTACCTGTAGTAAACGGCGTGGCACTGTAAACATCCTTCAGGTCGAGAAGGTCTGATAAACCGATAATGTATTCTTCAAGATGCCCGATAGGCTGATAATGAGCATATGCACTTATCATTTTATCCTGAGTCAGCGTTATATATCTCGTCTCGCCGTATTCGTCATCATTCTCATAATAGTAGTCAAGAGCCTCGAAGAACTCATCGACTGTAGGCAGAAGGCTTATGGTATACGAAAGTTCGAGAACAGCCTTTCTTTCTTTTACGGAAAGCTCATCAAGCTTTGAACGCTCTTTTTCACTCAGGTTCTTTTCAAAGGCAGAAACTTTTTCACTCCACTCAGGGTCACCATAAACATCGTTAACCGAAAGAATATCTTTGTTCTGAGAAGTGCTTTGAGTTGTTGGTTCTTCTGTTATAGCCTCTTCAGTAGTAGTTTCCTGTGTTGTGGCTTCTTCTGTAGTAGTCACTTCCTCCACAGTCTTCAGCTTATGAGTAAGACCGTAGCCGATTATGACCATACTGTCATCTATATCTGTTTCCTCAACACTACCGTCAAGGTCACCTGTAATCACTTTGATTTTTTCTTCACTGACTTCGCTTACGATTGCGGTATGGTCAGTTACCCCGTCACCGTCTGTGTCAAAGAAAACTATTTCTCCGACCTTGGTGCTGTGGTCATCGGCAGCTTCAAATGCTTCTGCATTCTGCCAGAGCTGATGCATTGTTTCGGCACCTGAGCTTATAAGAGCATCTGCATTTTCAATATTGCTGTAGCTCAGACAAAACGATATGAACATTGCATTCCAGTTGCCGTATGGGTTACCGTACCATTCACCGTAGCGGGTGTAGCCGTTTTTCACGCCATTGTCATCGTATTTGAAATTGAGTGTGCTTTCTTTGTAGCCTAATTGAGTTTTTGCAATATTAACCAGGTTTTCGGCGGGACTGTCCGTCAGTTTCACATCTTCGAATGTTCTTAGCCAGTCACTCTGAGTTTCAACATCAGCATTAAAATCCGGATAGCATTCCCCCGTATGTATATGCTCGGGAGTGTTGCATATTAAAACTTTTTCATAGCACTCATCGTTATGTATATGGGACTCTGCCGTAGTCTGCGGCTCCGTTGTTTCGTTATCTTCATGTATATCCGCTGTCATGTCTTCCTCACACGGCAGAGTACTCTCATAGGTAGCTTCAGTAGTTTCCTCTTCAATGTCAGCAATTTCACATATAAGCTCTGAAACGTAGCAGTTTTCACCGTGAGTGTGCTCACTCATATTGCAGAAGGCTTCGCCCGTAATTGTTATACCAACAAGCTTCAGCCACCAAAAAACAATTATGGCTGTTATAAAAGCAAGAGCGACAAATGCGGCGGCAAGCTTTCTGAAGTCAACTCTGAACTTTTTATGTTTTTCAAGATATTCTGTATCTTCACCCGTCAAGCCGCCACCCCCTTTGACTTTAAGGTTTATTCTTTATACAACCCTACTTATACTTTCAAAGGGCCATACTCTGAGAAATATCTTTCCTACGATATATTCTTCACTTACAAGACCTATCACTGAGCTTCGGCTGTCAATAGAGGTTGAACGGTGGTCACCCAGCACAAAATAGTGGTTATCCGTAACATTGCAGGGGAAGCTTATATCGCATTCACCCAAAGCTCTGTCGATAACATAGGGCTCTTCAAGCAGATTTCCGTTAACATAAACATATCCGTCGGCATCGACATGTATACTGTCGCCCGGCAAACCGACTACTCGCTTGATAAGCAGCTTGTTCTGATATGAGAAACAGCAGAGCTGTCCTCTTTTCATATTGGTTGTTTTGATAAGAACGACTACTTCTTCGTCGTTTAGTGTCGGCTCCATACTGCTTCCCGAAATCTGCAGAACAGGGAAAGCGAGAGTTGCTATAAGCACCGCAATAGCGGCAACAACTATTAGAGAATAAATCGTACTCTTAAGCACCTGCTTGTATTTACGGTTATATTTTTCTCTTAAAATCTCAGCTTCGATCTGCTTGGCAGTAGGAATAACTGTTTTACTTTTGGTTTTATTTCTCGCCATGGGCGGTATCGCTCCTAACAATAAGGGTATCAGCTGTTCTTTCTGCTCTCTATTATACCCCTGATTCTGTCTCTGACATCATTTCTGATATCGTCAGGAAGAACATCTAAAGCTTCATCATTTTTAGCGTAAACATTCATTATGCGCCAATATAGGCTTCTGTCTGAAATAACGGGCTGTTTGTCTTCGGGAGTTCTCTGCACTGTGCTTCTTTCACCCTGAGGCTTTACACCTGCAGTAACAACCTCGTGAGTTGTTTTTCTCAGAGTATCTGTAAGATTGTTTGCATATTCGAGTACTGTGCTTACCTGCTTTGTTGTAGCGGAGAGGTTTTCGATACTTCTGGCCGCATTTTTTTCCTGCTTAAGCTTTTCTAACTTTTCTCTTAATTTCTCATTCTCCCTACTGGCTTCAAGAAGCAGTTCAAGAAGCTCCAGACGGCTGAGTTTTCTGAGTTCTTTATCTGTCATTTAAATAAACTCCCTTACAGATAATTGATAAAAAGGTATAAGCATCCACTATTTCATCATACGTAGTTTATAATACCATATTAATGCAAATTTTTCAACTTATTTCCACTATATTCACATATTATTTTAAAGTTTTTTGTCTATTCTGCAACAATGATGACAAAAGTCTTGATCTCGTTAAACAAACAAAAACCACACT
The DNA here is from genome assembly GCA_045532695.1 of Acutalibacteraceae bacterium. Taxonomy (GTDB): domain Bacteria; phylum Bacillota; class Clostridia; order Oscillospirales; family Acutalibacteraceae; genus UBA6857. Next base: position 3,331 of record JAZSGK010000151.1, on the reverse strand, counting down.
CGCAACAGATATGTCGGGAGTGTGGTTTTCAGAACAATTTAAGATAAAACAACACAAAGGAAATCCCGCCTGACGGCGTTAAGGTACGATGTTCATAGCATTTCTCTTGCTTTTAATAATCATTATTTCGGTTTTCGAGCAAGTTGTTGACCTGTTTAGAGTATACCCTATCGAAACAATAAATGCACAGAAGAAGAGTGCGGTCATTTTACTGACTATCTAATAGAATATTCGCAATAATATATTTCTGTATCATAATGAGAAATAATTCCAACACTCAATGGAGATTTTTCGTCATTTGCTATTAACTCAGGACAAGGAATATAAATATCCAAAGATTTTGTCTGCAATGGCTGAATTTGAATATCTGTTCCTCTTTGTCCTCCAATGCCTTCGTGAATTACATAATCAGTATCTGTTGTAAAGTAGGAGTTTTGGTTGTCATGTGTTGCATAAATAAATCCGTTATTATAATTTAAAATTACATCAAGATCTAAATTAGTATCTGGGATATTGATTTCTAACTTTGACATATTTAGAACATCAATCGAAATCTTTGCGTAAGTCATACCATCCGGTAAAACAAAACCTTCAATTTCATATGTGTTACCCCATCTATTCAACATACAATCGGGAATTTCTGTTGTAAATTCAATACCTTTCAGGGTAAATCCGACATTTTCTTTTTGTCCGCTATCGCCAACGGTCAACTTTTCCTTTGGAAGTTCACTCCATCGCAGGAAAGTGCATTCGTCATTTTTCAAACAAAGAGTTCCATTTTTATATTCAATGGATAATCCATTATAAATATAAGTATTGTTTGCATTGATAACACCTCCATTCAGTTCCCAATGACCGGGTTGTGCGAAAGAGTTATTTTTGTAATAGTCCAAAGAACCATCGCTATTTAGAACGAGTCTGTCAGCTGATTTTACTTCGTACCATTCTCCGAGTAATTCAGATTCATTAACTTGTTGCGTCTTGTTGTTTTCAGTTTTATTTTCTCCACCGCAAGCACAAAGTGAAAAGCATAATAAAACCGCTAATAGAAATACTAAAATTTTTTTCATTTTAAAAATCCTCCCTGTTATAAAATATTTTGTGGTTATTTCCTTCAAATTCTCCTTCCGTCAAGCTACACTAATTCATCCCACAAATAAAAAGTGCGCCAACCGAAGCTGACGCACATAAAACGCAACTCCGATTGTCGCCAAACAAATCTTAATCACAAAAGGTAAACCCTTAAGCCCATCAAGTGGAATTGCGTTTTTAACGAATTCTATTCGATGGGTTGCAAAAGAGTATAATACCCCCTTATAAAAATAAAGGAATACCTTTCTTTGTTATTAAGATTTGTTTGGCATAATTATTTTATCATTAATATGCGAAAAAATCAACTATTTGTTCAATTAAAAACAAAAACACACCGCAGCTTTAATTTTTCATATTGACAAAAGCACGGTGTTGTGATATTATACATAAGCACTTGAGGGTGTAGCTCAGTTGGTCAGAGTACTTGCTTGACATGCAAGGGGTCGGTGGTTCGAGCCCACTCATCCTCACCAAAAATCCCGTTCTCACAAGAGGGCGGGATTTTTACTTATTACCTCTTCACTATTCACTTTTCACTCATTCTTACTCAGGGTGGGATTTTTGGAAAGCAAGAAGTAAGAGTAAAAATGTTGATGTCCTTGACCTCTCCGTCTTCGCTTTGCGAATCCACCTCTCCTAAGAGGGAAGGCTTTACAACTCCTAACTCCTCGCCATAAATGGTGGGCAGAAATTATCCTACACCGTCACACTCCCCCGCGTACAAAAAAAGACGACAGAAATCTCTGCCGTCTTAATTCATAATTCATCATTCATAATTCATAATTGAATTACGCTTTTGCCTCACAGTACATACATCTGTAAACTCTGTTTTCTTTGTCTGTAAGGGTGAAAATCTGCTCGAGCTCCTGCTCACATGAGGTGATGCATCTGGGGTTCTTGCACTTGAGTACGTCATGAAGCTTTTCGGGAAGGTCAACGCTTCTCTTTTCAACAAGCTTGCTGTCACGGATAACATCGATTGTTACACCGGGATCGATATAGCCCAAAGCCTCAAGGTTGAGAGGGATATTGCTGTCTATCTTGATGATGTCCTTCTTGCCCATCTTCTTGCTGCTTACATTCTTGATGATTGCAACAGAGCATTCAAGCTTGTCGAAGCCTAAAAGCTTATAAATTCTCATAGCGTTACCTGCTGTGATGTGGTCAATAACAACGCCGTCTTTGATTGAATCTATATTCATTTTTCTTCCTCCCTCTTATTCAGCCTTTAAACCGAGAAGCTCCATAATGAGAGCCATTCGGATATACTTACCGCACAGTGCCTGCTCAAAATAGCAAGCTCTGGGATCATCGTCAACATCAACAGAGATTTCGTTAACTCTTGGCAGCGGATGAAGAATAATAAGGTCATCCTTGGCAGCCTTAAGCTTTTCAGCTGTAAGGATATAGCTGTCGCGGAGTCTGATGTACTCTTCTTCGCTGAGGAAACGCTCTTTCTGTACTCTTGTCATATAGAGCACATCAAGCTCGGGAAGTACTGCTTCAAGGTTGTCTGTCTGCTCATACTCGATACCCTGCTTTAAGAGTACGTCTTTCTTAACGTATGAGGGAAGCTTGAGCTCGTCCGGTGAGATAAGCACAATCTTGATACCTGTATAACGGGCAAGAGCAGTAATGAGTGAATGTACTGTTCTGCCGAACTTAAGGTCACCGCAGAAGCCGATAGTGAAATCCTTGAGTCTGCCCTTTTTACGGCTGATGGTAAGAAGGTCAGTGAGTGTCTGAGTGGGATGGTTGTGTCCGCCGTCACCTGCATTGATAACTGGGATCTTTGAATTCATAGAAGCTACAAGGGGTGCGCCCTCTTTGGGATGACGCATTGCAATGATATCTGCATAGCAGTTTACCATTCTTGTTGTATCAGCTACGCTTTCACCCTTTGTTGCAGATGATGATGAAGCCTCGGAGAAACCTAAAACATTACCGCCAAGCTCATACATAGCAGCCTCGAAGCTGAGTCTTGTTCTTGTTGAGGGTTCGAAGAAAAGAGTTGCAAGTTTTTTGCCGTGACAAACCTCGCTGTACTTTTTGGGGTTAGCAATAATATCGTTTGCAGTTGCAATAAGCTTGTCAATTTCTTCTACTGATAAATCGAGAATATTAATAAGACTTCTCATTACGCATTACCACCTATCCAGCTTTCATCAGAGGGATTGTCTCTGAACTTGAGAAGACGTGCGATGTCTTCCTTTTCGATATAACCTTCTTCAGCAGCAAC
>JAZSGK010000228.1:0-2165 GCA_045532695.1 Acutalibacteraceae bacterium | reverse complement strand
GGCGGTATCTTTGAGAAGATTGCCGAAGTCCTCAACGAAGAAAACGGCGTATACTCAATCAGCATTCCCGGCTACAGAAAGCTCAACAACTTCGGTATTCAGGACTGCGGTGTAGGTTACTACTGCGAGATATATGACGATAAGGTTATCTTCAAAGCAAGAAAATTTATCTCAGGAGAATATCTTGAAGGCGACCTGACAAGACTCGAATACACAATTAAAAAGTAAGCTCAAAAGCAGCGACTCCGGTTGCTGCTTTTTTGTACCCTGCCGATGTCTTAAAATTAGAATTTTTCTCTTGTCGTGAGAATTCCTTTCAACAAATGAGTTATTGATTAATCAACTGCATTGGGTTATTATTTAGTTACAGTGCACTGAAGAAATAATTTGAGGTGATAAAAATGAATATCTATTTCGGAGAGAATCTGAAGGAGCTGAGACTCAAGAGAAATCTTACCCAGGAAAAGCTCGCTGACTTTTTAGGTGTATCCTTTCAGACCGTGAGCAAATGGGAAAGAGGAGATACTTATCCGGATATAACGATGCTGCCTGAAATTGCTGGATTTTTTAAGGTCAGTGTTGATGATTTGCTCGGCGTGAACAGAGCTGAGGATGAGGCAGAAATTCTTAAAGAGCTTGTTGCTTATGATAATCTTACAGATAAAGATTTAAAACAAGAAATAATCGATAGACTCAGAGTAAAGTTCCCTAACGATTTTCGTATTCTTTTAAGGTATATGACTTGCCTTGTTCATTTCAGAGAAAAAAGCCCTGAAAATGTCGCAAAAATAATTGCAGTCTATGAAAATATCAAGCAGAATTGCAGTAATGATAAAATCCGAATTTCCGCCAAAAGGCATATGGCTGAGCTCTATAAAAGCCTTTCAGAAAAGGAAGGAAGCGGAATTACTTTTGAGGACTGTGAAAAAATTATAAAGGAAATGCCAAGAATGAGAGACGGACAAGAAATGTTCTGCTATTACTATCCTGAAGGATATCCCGGTCGTGATGATATAATTAAAGATACCCTCGAAGAACAATTCAAGCTGCTCAATACTATTTATGCTCATTACTTCTATTACAGCGGATATTTTTACGAAAGCAATTTCTCTGACGAATGGATAATCTCCGCTTTCAAAACAGAACTTGACTTTTTGAATTTTGTTTACGATGACGGTCATTACGGCAAAATGTGGCGATCCGTAATGTACAATTACGGACATTTAGCTGTAAGATATTTCAAACTTGGCGATACCTCTAATGCATTGGAAAACTTTAGAAAAATGTGCGAGCTTGCTATCAAATTTGACGATATGGATAGAATAACAACTATGCACTCAGTAATGTTTGAGAGTAAAGAGTTCGATAAACATACCTTAGGCAGTACTTACATTGCCAAAATGCAGATAAAGGAACTTCTGACTGAAAAATACCCCCTCTCTGACGACTTCAGGTCCTCGGCAGAGTTCAAAGAAATAATTGATATGCTCTCATAAGCTTAAAAGCAGCAACTTTTTTATGGTTGCTGCTTTAACTTATTTCAGTTATAATTTTACGGCTCTGTAGGCATCTCGATAACCTCTTCAGGATTATCAGGATCATAAGGTAATACTGTCTTTCCCGGTCCTTCGGAACCGGGTGCAGTATCGGGTTCATCGACAGTATGGCCCATACTTGTTCCCACGGTGGTAGATACCTCTCCGCCGGGTTTCACCTCGTAGATATCCTTATTTTCATTTGCAGCCGTCGTCGGTACAAGCGTCTGAATATCAGCAAAGGCAATCTGCTTGATAAATTCCCCGGTACCAAAGTCGAATTTCTTAACAATATAGTCACTGACGGTGAAGAATTCGTCGCCGATATATGTGCCCCTTAAATGATTAGGACCTATATAGTACCCTGCCGAATGAAGAAGCTTGTGGTTTAAGGTAAGCTTGTTGTCCTTAACCTGAATGATATAGTAAAAATATTCTTCGCTTTTATCATCATAGGAGATAACCGGCATACCGATGATGCCCTCATCTGCCTTATAAAGGAAAGTCTTGGGATTATTGACTATGGGAGTCGAAGACTTGAGACATACAAGCTTGTCGAGCTCCTTGAGATTTGTCGGGTCGGATATATCAAAAAGCGATACCTTAACGGAGTTGAAGTCTGCATTCTGA
>JAZSGK010000052.1:0-3781 GCA_045532695.1 Acutalibacteraceae bacterium | reverse complement strand
CGCTTGTCACGTCAGCTCTGCTTACAAGGACATTGCTTATAAGAGCAACAACAAGAAGTCCGATATACACGAAGATACCCCACATTGCACCTGCAGAAGCATTTACGAATTCAAGGTCTGCAATTGCAAAATTCTCCGCACCCTTTGCAGGTGAGCCTGCCATAATGAACATAGCTGCTGCAGCGCCTGCAAGAAGAATGCTGATAAAGTCCGCAATCCAGGTTGCATTTGTCTTGGGTCTTCTGAACATTATGAAGATAAGGAAGAAGGCAATTACGATTGCAACTATGCTTAAAAGTGTAAGTAAAAAGCCGCCTATTATGTAAAGGACGGGACCTTCGAGATTTGACAGAATACCGCCGATATTTTTAAAGAAGGTTCCGAAAAACTTAAGTGTGCTTGTGCCGTCAGTAAAAAGACCGAGCAAATCAAAATTCAGATTATCCTTTTCACTTGCCACATAAGCCCAGGGAAGAATGAAGCCGACTGCCGGGATAAGCGACATAAGAATTCGTACGATTCTCAGCTTAGTACCGAAAACGGAATACTTGAGCATATTTAATTTTGCATACAGTGATGCGAATTTAGCTTCAGCTATTTTGTTGTCTTCTTCAAGACGAGCCTCCCAGTTATAGTTGGGAATATTTACGCCGCAGTGAATACATTCAGCCTTGATGTTATACCATTTGAGCTTCTTACCGCAGCCTGGACAATTAGTTGCCATCTTAACACCCTTTCTTTTCACATGGATAGTGTTATTGTATAATTTTTACTTGAAAAAGTCAAGAATTTTAAGGTCAGATGTTCATTATTTTTATTTTTTATAATATTATCTCCCTTGCAGAACTTTTTTCGCAAAAATATTTGACCTTTAGATAAAAGTGTAGTATAATACTTTATCAATGTATGCAAGCGCATATAAATATTAATTTTTTTATCCGAAAGGAGATATATCCAAAATGGATGACCCCGGAAGTATAATCTTCAATCTGGTCCTGTTATTTGTACTTATTCTTGTCAATGCCTTTTTCGCAATGAGTGAAATTGCAATTATCTCACTTAACGACAATATGATTGACAAGCTTGCTGAGGAAGGTCACAAAAAGGCAAAGCTTATCAAAAAGCTTACCGAAAACCCCAGCAATTTCTTATCCACTATTCAGATAGGTGTAACCCTTGCAGGCTTCCTTACATCGGCAAGTGCATCAACAACCTTTGCCGAAATGCTGACAGATGCAGTAATGAAAGCGGCTCCCACACTCCCCAGAGGAATCATAAACGGTGTCAGCGTTGTTGTCATCACCGTAATTATGTCCTACTTCTCTCTTGTACTCGGTGAGCTTGCACCCAAGCGTATGGGTATGCAGAAGCCTGAGGAAATCGCATACAAGGTGGTTGGCATTCTTCTCGTTGTAAAGAAAGTGACTGCCCCCTTTGTAAAGATACTTTCATTCTCCACCAATGCTGTTGTACGCCTTTGCGGCTTTGACCCCAACGCCAACGAGGACGTTGTAACAGAGGAAGAGATCAGAATGATGGTTGACGTAGGCGAGGAAAAGGGTGTTATTGAAAATATACAGAAAGAGATGATCAACAACATCTTCGAGTTTGACGACATTGACGTAACAGACATTATGACTCACAGAACGGATATGGTCGCTGTTGAGGATACGGACACTCTTGAGGAGCTGGTCAACCTTTCAATAGAGCACGGCTACTCACGTATACCCGTCTATCACGAAGATCAGGACAACATCATCGGTGTTGTTTATATAAAAGACCTTCTCAAATACGTTTCAAAGGCAATGCCCAAGAACGAAAGTCCCAAGTCCTTTATGCGCGAGGCTTACTATGTACCCTCAAGCAAGAACTGCGGTAAGCTTTTCAATGAGATGACGGAAAAACGCATACAGATGGCAGTTGTTGTTGACGAATACGGCGGCACGGCAGGCATCGTGACAATGGAAGACTTAGTCGAGGCTATCGTAGGCAACATCAGAGACGAATACGACGACGAGGAAGAGGAGATCATCGAAGAGAGCGAAAACCTTTTCACCATCGACGGCACAGCCTACATCGAAGAGGTCAACGAGCTTGTGGGTGACATCATACCCGAGGGCGACTACGATACACTTGGCGGCTTCATCATCAGTCTTCTTGACTTCCTGCCTCAGGACGGCGATATGAACGAGGTCACCTACGAAAACCTCAAGTTCACCATTCTCGATGTTGAGGACAGACGTATCGGCAAGGTACGCGTTGAGATTACTCCCCTTGAAGACAAAGAGGATGACGAGTAAAAAAGCACAATAAAATAAACCGAAGCGGCTTCTTATGAGGCTGCTTTTTTTGTACGCGGAAGGGTGTGTGCCCATAAAAAAGCCCACCCCGCCGAGCGGGAAAAGGCGCAGAAACTAAACCCTACATGTGTTGACAAACTACACCTATTATGTTATATTACAATTATGTTATATTATAATTATATTAATGCGGTTAACAAATAGTTTATTTATTGAAAGGAAAATGAAGAAATGAAAAAATCAAGCAAACTATTAATTTTGCTCGCGCTCGTGTGCACACTTGTTGTGTGCTGTATGGTTTCGGCAGCTGCGGTAGATTACGGCGATTACACAACAGCACCTACAATGGGACCGACAACAGCTCCTTCGGATCAGACTACCACGATGCCAACAACAAATCAGTCAACTGTGACAACTGTACCGACAACCGACAATAATTATGAGAGCGATGAAGCATATAATGAAGGTTATTGGGATGGTTACGAAGACGGCTGGGATGATGCAAAGAACGAATACGAAGGCGAAGATTACGACAGTGGCTATGATGATGGCTGGGATGATGGCTATGATTCCGGTGAATGGGATGGCTATTACGACGGATATGATGACGGATACTATGAAGGTTATTATGATGCCATTCAGGATATGGAAAACAAGGATGTTATAACAATCTTCGACAGATGGGATGCATTCATTGAAGATCTCAGAGAAAGAATTGAGGATTTCGTTTACAATGTAAGAGCATTTTTCGAGCGTATTTTCAATTTTGATTCAGATAATGACGATGATTATTATGAGCCTGAGGAAAATTATCCGAGTTTTCCTTCTGACGAAAGTTTCTTTCCTGATGGATCACAACCTAACCTTGAAAATGATGCAAATGCTCAGGCCGTTTGCGACGAGGTTAATTCGATTTACAACAATTTCTGTTATGCCGTACCTGAGGATGTGCGTGTATCAAAATCATCAGAAATAATAACTATTGGAAAAGATGTACCAAGTGTATTTGAATCTATCGTCAACCCTGTACTCGAAAAATTTACAGGTGTAACATCGCGTGTAGAAGATTTTGAAAAAGGTGACTGTGTTTATTTTATGGGATCTGTTGATTTTTCTCCCGCAGGCTTGACAGAGGCAACAAAGACAGTCAATGAAGATGGCACAACGGACTACAAGTTAGTTCTTATTGAAGAAGCTACATATTATAACGGCAACGAAACAAAAGGCTTTAAGCGAGTTGACGGTGAAATCGTTGAATACCAAACACACCATGAGGTGAATGTAGGTCTGGTATATTTTGAAGCTATTGACATAGAACCTATTACTGTTAACGAGGCGAATATCTTTTATCCGGGTGCAACATTCACTTTAAAAACAGATGCTCAGGGCAGACTTATAAAATGTGATATGAATATGCCTGTTGAGGGTTATGCTACAGGTAGGGTAGGTCCTTATCCTGGCAATGTATCTGCAGAAGGCTC
>JAZSGK010000027.1:0-2342 GCA_045532695.1 Acutalibacteraceae bacterium | reverse complement strand
CAATAAGATGGGAATGAGCCATAAGTATCACGCACTGTTCTTGCAAGAACGTTATCCTTGACTGCATCGAGAATTACCTGTATGAAGTCAATGCCAACACCAAGAACCTTAACCTGGTTCAAAAAGCTAACAAGACTTGTTACAAACTCATTCATTTCCGGGTCAGTAATAAGACCCTCCTGTGAAAGGAAATAGTTCGCCCAGTTGTCAACAGCCTCTGCATCAAGCTTAACCTCGCCTGAGAAAAGTGCACCGATGAAATCAACGCCCTCAGTTGAAGCGATAAGCATTACAACGTCGTTGATTTTATCAAGGTTTTTGCCATTCTGCAGATAAGCAGAAACAATGTTACCGCCAAGACATCTGCCTAATAGATTTACCTTTTCAACTTCGTAATCCCTGCATACTCTGTCTATAAACTGTTCGAGAATTGCTGCGTTATACTCAACCGAAAGTCTCCAGTCGTATTCAAACAGCACCTTGATATTGTTTGCATTTACATAGTTTTCTCTGTGATAGTAGTCTGTGAGCATATCTTTGCCACAGCCTGAGCCGTCTGTAGCCTCACCGTTTTTGTCAAGCTTTACATCAGCATAAGCCGGAGCAATTGCATTGTAGATTCTGTCGCAATACTCTGTGTAATCCCCTGTTACAAGACCATTCATAAGATCCTTTGTAAGATCGGTTAAAATTGCGGTCAAAGGCTCCAGGATACTCTCTGTGGGGAAAATCTGATTTTCCGCAGAGGGATTTTTTGTGTCAGCATAAAGCCCGTGACCATAACCCTCAATATAAACAGTCACTTGTTTTTCTGCCGCCATAACACTCATGCACGGAACTGCAAAAGTCATAAGCATCAGAACGGATAGTAAAACAGAAATTAATTTTTTCATTTTCATTCCTCCTTAAATTTACATCGCCTGTAAGTGAATTTTAATATAATATTAAACCGGAATTTTTCTTTGTTGGAAATCAGGCATTTTTTAACATTTAGTAAACAAAATCACATTATGGTTGCAACACTGCTGTAATAATTAAACGAAAAACGCCCAGCAGGGCGTTTTCTGTTATCTGTCCTTATACATTTTTTCGTAGTAGTTCTGGTATTCGCCGCTTATAATGTTCTGCCACCAGTCCTCATTCTGAAGATACCATTCTACGGTTTTCTTTATACCCTCTTCAAAAGTGGTTTCAGGGTACCAGCCAAGCTCATTTTTAATCTTTGTGGGGTCAATTGCATAACGCATATCGTGGCCGGGTCTGTCCTTTACGTACTTTATAAGGCTTTCGTCCTTACCGAGCATTTTTATAATTGTCTTTACAACGTCAATATTCGCTCTTTCGTTGTGTCCGCCGATATTGTAAACCTCACCGATTCTGCCACTGTGGATAATCATATCAATTGCCTTGCAGTGGTCCTCAACATAAAGCCAGTCTCTTATATTAAGTCCGTCACCGTAAACGGGGAGCCTCTTTCCGTGAAGGGCATTGATTATCATAAGAGGAATAAGCTTTTCGGGGAAGTGGAAGGGGCCGTAGTTATTACTGCAACGGCTGATTGTTACGGGCAGACCGTAGGTACGGTAATAAGCCATAACCAGCAAATCTGCACTTGCCTTACTTGCCGAATAGGGCGATGAGGTGTGAATGGGTGTTTCTTCCGTAAAGAAAAGGTCGGGGCGGTCAAGGGGCAAATCACCGTAAACCTCATCTGTTGACACCTGATGGTAACGGATGTTTCCGTGCTTTCTTGCCATATCCATAAGCACCTGTGTGCCGAGAATGTTTGTTTTAAGAAAAACCTCAGGGCTTTCAATTGAACGGTCAACATGGCTTTCTGCAGCAAAGTTCACAACTGCCGTAAAGCTCTCCTCACTGAAAAGGGCATCAACTGCCTGACGGTCTGTAATGTCAGCCTTTACAAAGCGGAAGTTTTCGTTTTCCATAGCCTCTTTAAGGGTGGAAAGATTGCCTGCATAGGTAAGAGAGTCAATGCAGACGATTCTGTAGTCGGGATGCTTTTTCAGCATATAATAAATAAAGTTTGAGCCGATAAAGCCGGCACCGCCTGTTACAAGGATATTGTTCATAAAAATAATGTCCTTTCTTTCTTGTTACAGACACATTATATATCTTTTTTACTCTTATTGCAACAAAACCTCCGAATTATTCGGAGGTTTGTCTGTAAAAATATTTATTATCCTTCTGCTTATTATCCGAATATCTTATGGCGCAGGAATTTGCCCATAGCCTTAAGTGTTGCGGGAATATCCACGTTTCCACCCTCACTGTTATACACGAAGCGATAGTAAACTGCAGCGTCATCCATATCAAAAACGTCC
>JAZSGK010000009.1:0-2152 GCA_045532695.1 Acutalibacteraceae bacterium | reverse complement strand
TTGGCGGCATTTTCTTCCCAGTCGGGAATCTGTTTGAGAACGAATTTAATATAGCTTTCGCCTGCGGCATAGATGTTGCCCGTGTTCATACCCGAAGACTGAAGATTTACATTGGCATCCATTGTGTAAATGCCTCTCCAACCGCTGTTCCATTCGCCCTGCCACATACCGCAAAGACGTGGGAAGGAAGTACCTGCACAGCAAATCTGTGCATATCTGCCCTGATTATAGGCTCTTTCCACAAGAGTGGGAAGAAGGGTTTCACTGTTCTGCTGAAAAGCGATGAGATGCTCATTTGCCACTTCTTCATAGCCGTCACTGCCAAGATTAAACTTAACTGTATTAAAGAGAGCGGACTGCTTTTCAGCGTGAGGTGCAAGAGCCTTTTCATAGCTGAACTTACCGTCAACGGTGTACTTTTCGGCAACGGCTGTAGTGTAAGCGTTAAGCTCGTCTAAAAGAGCATAGCTTTCTGCATCCTTAAAGTCCTCAAACTTACCCATATCAAAGGTACGGTCAGACTTTGTGATGAGATAAACCTCACTTGCTCCTGAAATCTTGATAGCCGCATTCTGCTCTTTCGCTACATTTTCACTATCGTTTGTGCTGTCGAGAACCACTCTTTCCTTTTCACCGCCAACAGCAATAACCTTGGTAAAGCCGCACCAGCCGCCGTCCTTAAGTTCACTTCCTTCGTATGATGGATAGTGTGCTATATGTGCGATATATGTAGCATCATCATCGACAAGCTTTTTATACTGCATATTCTTTTCGTCGCCTGCTCCCCAGCCTCTGAGAGACCAGCAGTCGGCAAGAGAAATGGTCATATTGATTTTTGCACCGAGGCTTGACTTTGTAATTTTTGTGATTGTAACATTGTCCTCTCTTGAAGAGAAGGTCAGTCTTTCCCATCTGCCGAGAATATCGGTGTACTTGACGCCGAGCTCTGCAGTTTCATAGTCTGTCCAGCGGATATAGTCATAATAGGGAAGCTTCGTGCTGTCCGTTCTCAGAACGTGTGAGGGATGATAGGCATAAAAATATGTGGACTGTCTGCCGTCGCAATCCCAGGCGGCATTGCCATTCATAACATTCTGTCTTGCGTCGTGAAGCTGTCCTGTAACCTCATCGGGAGTGTAACGGGGATCCTTTGAGGGCATAAGGAAGTGAATGTTGTTATAGATATAGCTGTCACTGTAGGGTGAACCTGCCACAGTAACGCCGTTTTCACCGTTACCGCTGACCATACCGTCAAACCAGCTTATGGTGTCCTCGTGTTTGCTTGCATAGGGTACAAGCTCCGTGTATTCCGTTGCAAAGGCTTTTGTGTGGTCATTTTTAATCATATCAACATCACCTGCTCTCATTAAATTAAGTGTACCCGGGAAGAAGTTTCCTCCGATAATCAGGCATAGCATAATGTTGATAAAGATTTTGATTTTTTCAATGATAAACATATAAACACCTCTCTTTATGGTTTACAATAACATAATACCATAAAAAGGAAAGAGCAAACACGACATAGTTTTATACAATATGTCGTGTTCTCTTAAAGTGATATGTGATAGAATATATTTGTAAATTAGATTGAAAGGAAGTATTTTATGTTTTATACGATGAAGAAAATAATTGCTTCAATGCTGGCTTTGCTCATGTCGATTATGGGTTATGTGGATTTTGCAGGAGTAGTTATAAAACCTGAAAACATAATGGCAGAATACTATGTAAGCAATAACGGTAATGACAGCAATGACGGCACTAAAGACAAGCCTTTTGCAACAATAGAAAGAGCAAGAGATGAGGTCAGAAAAATAAACTCTGATATGACCGGAAATATAATCGTTCATATTGTCGAGGGTACATATATCCTTGATGATACTCTCACTTTTGACGAAAGAGACAGTGCAACAAACGGCTTTTCCGTAAAATATGTCGGTAACGGTGAAACTGTTATAAGTGGCGGGCAGGAAATAGGGAACTTCACTTTGTTTGATGATGAAAAAAATATATATTGTGCAAAGGTTCCCGACGGATTCACTTTCCGTCAGTTATATCTTGACGGTCAAAAATTGACAAGAGCAAGAAGCAACACAGACTTTTCAACAAGAATTGTAGGTGCTTCCCGCTTTGATGAAAACGGAAATCTTATCCC
>JAZSGK010000175.1:0-11737 GCA_045532695.1 Acutalibacteraceae bacterium | reverse complement strand
TTTTAGCAACCGCAGGAGTTGTCACAGCCGCAGTTATTGCCGCAACCGCAGTTGTTGCAGCCGTTACCGCCGAAAAGTCCGCCTTCACCGCCGCAGCACATTGATAAGATAAGAAGGATGATAATCCAAGTGCAGCAGCTGTTGCCACCGAATAAACCGTTGTTACAAGCCATTTGACCTACCTCCTTTCCGCTTTCATCATCATTATACGTGAAAACAGAAAGTGTGTTACAAACTGAAGGTCTGATTTTATTTCTGAGGAAGTTTCTGCAGGAAACAGCATGGGGGCTCCGCCGCCGTTTACGGCGCACGGGTGCCTTGAAGGGCACCCGTGGACCCGCCCGCCTCACGGGCGGGTCGCGGAGCCCCGACTTCCCTCCACATCAGACTGAATAAAAAAAGCGGAAAGGCTAACCTTTCCGCTAAAGCAAATTCAATTTACATTGTAGTTGTTGTAAGCACTGAAAATGCATATGACTTATTGGTGTGAACACCCTTTGAATCGGTATATCTGAGTGTACCTCTGGGAATAACGAAGGTTACATATTCGCCTCTCTGAGGATCAGGTACACCGTCTGTAAGAGTTACTTCAATAAGCTGATACTTCTTGCCGTTTGGTGCAGTGTATACTTCTTTTGTCATATTGTAGTTTGCTGAATACTCTCTTCCGTCACGGAACTGAGTTTCGGTATACTTATTACCGTTTTTGTCTGTCACTGTAACATCTGAGAAGTTACCGCCAAGATAAATCTTATCGTTTGTGCTGAACTCATCGTATACAACGCCGTTTGCACAGGGCTCAATAGCTATTTTAAAATATCTCTTGTTTGTATCGAAATCGTGTTCTTCGCTTACAAGGTCTTTGATAACGATAAGATCTTTTTCAGCTATGTCAAGTGTGGGATCGGGATCTATCTCGTATTTAGGATCATAGAATCCGAAGAATGCCTGAAGTGTTCTTCTGAGAGCTTCAATAGCTGTAACAATAGCTCTTACGGGACGGATATTGTTGTCTGTCTTGGGTGTCCATACAGCAAGGAAGGTTCTCTGACCGTTGATATATATCTTATCGCCTGCATAGTAGTGCTTACCGGTTTCTTCATCTTCCCAGCAAACAAACTTATGGTCAACTGCAAGAGGAATATCGTCTGTTACTGTGTATGTACCGGGCTTTGTGAATGAGAAAGTTGGGCTCGGCTTATAGAGAATTGTAACACCTGAGAGAAGTCTGTTTGAATCATAAATGATACCGTAGATAATGGGCTCATCAGGTTCAAGTCCCATACCGATTGTAATGTTTGTCAAAACCTCATTAAATACATTTGCTGCAGAAGCTGTCATACCAACTGAGGAGATAAGACATACAAGACACAGCAAAAGAGCTATTATTTTTTTCATAATTTTAACCTCCTGTTATTATAAGTGTATTCATTATACAGCAAAGAAACCTTCATATAATTATAATTTGGAATATTAATGCAAAAATCTGTCATTCCACATACTGTTAACACTTTTGAAATTAAAAATAAAAATGAAAAAGATATTTACTTTTACGCTAAAAAATATTACTATATATTAGATAAACAGTTTTATGACAGGTGACAGTGAAATGAAAATCCTTTTTATCTGTACGGGCAACACTTGCCGCAGTCCTATGGCTGAGGCTCTTATGAAAAATAAATACCCTGAGACCGAGACTTCAAGCTGCGGACTCTGCGCCTTTACCGGTGACAGTGCAACAAAAGAGAGTATTGAAGCTATGAAGAGCTACGGCATCGACCTGAGTGCTCACAGAGCAAGAGCTTTCAGTGAATATATGCTCGGTCAATATGACATCTATGCTGTTATGACATCTCAGCATTATGATGTACTCTCAAGGTTTATGCCCGAAGAAAAGCTTCATATTCTCGGCGGCGGTATTCCCGACCCTTACGGTATGGGCACAGAGGAATATATAAAATGTGCCGAAAAAATCGACAAAGCTATTGATACTCTTATGGCGGAGTACAGCGAAACCGAAATCACCGCAATGAGCGTTTCTGATATAAAAGCCATTGCCGAGATAGAAAAAGAGTGTTTCAGCTCCCCCTGGAGTGAAGATGGTCTCAGAAGCGAGCTGACAAATGAGGGTGCTCATTTCTTCACAGCTAAAAAGAAGGATGCAGTCGTAGGCTATATGGGTATGCATATAGTTCTTGACGAGTGCTATATTGCCAATGTCGCAGTCAGCACTGCATTCCGACGTCAGGGTATCGCAGATGCGCTTTTAGGCTTTGCTGAAGAAACTGCAAAAAACAAAAACTGCAGTTTTATTTCACTCGAAGTGAGAGTAAGCAATGCCCCTGCCATAAAGCTCTATGAAAAACACGGATACATCTCTATGGGCGAAAGAAAGAATTTCTACTCAACCCCCACAGAAAATGCCCTTATAATGACTAAAACCCTTAGCGAGGAATAATGATATGAAAATTTTAGCAATAGAATCATCATGCGACGAAACAGCCGCAAGTGTCGTAGAAGACGGCAGAAAGGTACTCTCAAATGTAGTTGCTTCTCAGGTGTCAGAGCACAAAATTTACGGCGGCGTGGTACCCGAAATAGCATCGAGACGTCACGCCGAAGCTATAAGCGGTGTAGTGGAAAAGGCTCTCGGAGACGCTGACTGCACTCTCGAGAGTATAGATGCCGTTGCCGTTACCTATGCGCCCGGTCTTATTGGTGCACTTTTAGTCGGCGTAAACTATGCAAAGGGGCTCTCCTATGCAAAAGGACTCCCCCTTATCCCCGTACACCATCTCCGTTCACACATTGCAGCAAACTATATCACACATCAGGACTTAAAGCCGCCCTTTTTCTGCCTCGTTGTCAGCGGCGGCAACACTATGATGGTTGAGGTGAAGGATTACACTGATTTCAGGGTTATCGGCAGAACAAGAGACGATGCGGCAGGAGAAGCTCTTGACAAGGCTGCACGTACTATGGGAATACCGTATCCCGGCGGACTCAATATGGACAGACTCGCAAAAGACGGCGACAGTACCGCTTTTAAATTCCCCACGCCAAAGGTCGAGGGCTGTCCTTATGATTTCAGCTTCTCGGGACTCAAGACAAGCGTCATAAACACAATCCACAACGCTGAGCAAAAGGGAGTAGAAATAAACAAGGCTGACCTTGGTGCTTCATTTATGAAGGCTGTTTCCGGCTGTCTTATCAAAAACACTGAAAAGGCAATGGTTGACACAGGCTATAAAACCCTTGTCCTTGCAGGCGGTGTTTCGGCTAACAGTGTCCTCAGGGCAGATGTTATTGACCTTTGCAAAAAACACGGCTGGAAGCTTTATCTTCCCGAGCTTTCCCTTTGCGGTGACAATGCCGTTATGGTTGGCTCTCAGGGCTACTATGAATATCTTTCTGGTAACATTGCTTCCCTTGAGCTTAACGCTTATGCGGGAAAGAGCATAGAAGAATAAATAAGTTGGCAGGACTTTTTTTAAGTCCTGTCTTTTTTATAGTCAGCTGCTGACGCCACTAAACGGTCTGTGGTAAAGGCGGGAGGCGGCTCCGTAGTAGCACCGACCAAGCGGTGCTACACACAGCCACACCGTGGCTGTGGGCCGGACTGTGTCCGGCAACGGAGCCGCCGCACTGCCCTCCTCATCAGACTACAGTGATATATCTGCCTTAACAGGCAAAAGTTAAGGGACTGCTGAGGCAGTCCCTTTTTAAGTATAAAGTTTAATCTTCAATAAAGTGCTTCATTATGCTCGGTCCGTTCTCGATGAAGTTACCCGTAGCCTTTGCAGTTTCTTCGTTGACAGTCTCAACACCGTCTTTCGGTGCATTCTTATGATAAATCATATAGGGAACGGGATCTCTTGCATGCGTCTTTGTGACAATAGGTGTCGGGTGGTCGGGAAGAATCATAATCTTGTAATCGTCGTATTTTTCGAGACCCTCAAGAAGAATTGACATTACCTTTTCGTCGATGAGCTCTATGGAGCGAACCTTATTTTCGGGTTCATTTCTGTGTCCGCACTCGTCGGGGGCTTCGATATGGATATACACAAGGTCATTATTTTCCAGCTCCTGAAGGGCGCACCTTGCCTTACCCTCAAAGTTGGTGTCGATATATCCTGTGGCACCCTCAACCTCGGGTACGCTCATCTTTGCGCTGAGACCGATGCCCTTAAGCAGATCAACAGCAGAAATAACGCTGCCCTTTATGCCGTAAAGGCTTTCAAATGTGGGAAGTATAGGCTTGTTGCCCTCGCCCCAAAGCCATATGGAGTTACCTGGGCGCTTACCTTCAGCGATTCTCTTAAGGTTAACGGGATGATTTTTGAGCACATCGTAGCTCTTTTTCATCATTGCGATGAGCTCTTTTGCATTATCGTGTGTACTGAGATGCCCACCTACTACTCTGCCGCTGATATCGTGAGGCGGTGTCATATTGCCCAGATCGGTTGTTCCTCCGTGTACCACAAGGCAATGGCGGTAGCTTACACCACTGTAGTATGTATAAACATCGTTACCGAAGGCTTCTTCCACACTCTTGATAAGCTCGGCGGCTTCTTCAGAAGAGATATCCCCTGCTGAATAGTCAACCATAGTTTTGTCTTCATAGTTTTCCTCATCGGAAAGAGTTACGATATTACATCTGAGTGTTACGTCATCATCTTTAAGGTCAACACCGATGCTGACAGCCTCAAGAGGTGAACGGCCTGTATAGTACTTCATTGGGTCGAAGCCCATAACGCTCATATTCGCAACGTCACTGCCGGGCTTGAGAGTATCGTGGACAGTTTTTACAAGACCCACCTCAGCCTTTTTACCTAAGGCGTCGAAAAGCGGTTTCTTAGCGCACATCATAGGAGTTTTGCCGTCAAGTGCAGGTACGGGATAGTCTGCCATACCGTCATATAATACAACTACATACTTCATATTATCATATCCTTTCAAAGTTACTTCTAATTTTATCATAGATTTATTTTGATTGCAAGGCTTAATTATCAGGTGTATATAAAAATTAAAAAGCACCTACTTTTCAGTAAGTGCTTTTTGCTGGTGACTCACCGGGGATTCGACTCGCGCGTCTGCGGACGCTTGGTCGCTCGCGGTCACAACAGTCCACCGGACTGTTGCTCTGTACCGCTCGTCCTTCGAATCCCTGTTATAGTTTCATAATTTAAAATTTAAAAGCACCTACTTTTCAGTAAGTGCTTTTTGCTGGTGACTCACCGGGGATTCGAACCCCGGACACCTTGATTAAAAGTCAAGTGCTCTGCCAACTGAGCTAGTGAATCATCTTCGACAGCGTTTTATATTTTACTCGAAAGACCAATAAAAGTCAATACTTTTACCGAATTTTTTTCTGAATTTGTCTCATTTGTTATTTTTAACCGAAAAGGCCACGTTATACCGATAAAAAATATCATATATGTTTAGATAACAAGTACTATAAAACGGACACGACTTTTACCTTCCCTTGCAATCCCACACAGCATATGCTATAATTATATCACCAAATTAAAAGGAGTTGATTATATGAATTGTCCCTATTGCGGTAAAGAAATGGAGCTCGGTTTTGTTCAGTCACGCGACGGTGTAACCTGGGCAGATAAAAAGTATCTGATAAAAGCACTTTCTGATTTGCACCCGGGCAGTATATCACTCTCAAACGGTGCAAATGACAGCGGTACTGCAGTTTACGCCTACAGATGCGGCGACTGTAAAAAAGTCATAATTGACTACAGTAAAGACTAAAGCCACAGCATATACCGAAAGCACCTGCCTTTCAGCAGGTGCTTTTTAGTTTCATTTAAACTGCAGATGTTAACATCTGCCTCGAGGTGATGAAATGAAAATATCATTTATAAACAAATCAGATAAGCCCGTTTACATAACTATGGGAGAAGACAGCACCACAATAGACAAGTCCCAAATGAAAGTCTTTGAAGCCGACAAATCCTCATTTACCCTTCAGGTTGACGAAGGCAGCTATGTTACTTATATCCTTGCTAAATTCGGCGTGGTACTCAGACGCCATTTCAAACTTAAGAGCGAATATGCAGTCAGCGGTGACAGCGATATCACAGTCACCCTCAAAACAGAAAAGAAAAAAGGCAGATTTATGGACGAATACGAGAGAGTTGTGCCGACATCAGCTCAGGGGGCCCTTTCACTCGTATCCTACAGTGTACCCGATGAAGCCAGACTGAAAAAAGAGCTCGAGGGTGCCAACAAGCGTGCGGACAACACAATAAAGATTTTCGATGTCTTTGACATTCTCGGTAACGCTTTTACTGCTCTTTTATTTCTGCTTATCCCCTTTGCTGTTATCTGGATTTTTGCCGACATTCAGCTTGCGGCTAAGGTCTGCGGCATGGCTTTTATCCCCATTTTCGGTCTGATCATATATCTCAATCGCGTTTATGATAAGCTCAAGCGCAGGCTCTGGAAGACAGCAAAAAGCAAGCGGCTTCAGAATGAGATTTTCAAGGACTATAACTCTTATTTCGACGATGAATATATTTCGTCTGTATTTAAAAAGTAACAGCTTCGCCCACCCGTGACGGGTGGGCATTTCTTTTTTAGTTTGCGGTGGGAGTGGACTTCGGTGGCTCAGGCAAGCTCCGCAGGAGCTTGAGCCGGGCACCCGCGGGGTGCCCGGCAGCCGAAATCCTTTCGGCTCCTGAGCCACCGTCCTTCTGCAGAAACTCCATATAAAAGAAAAATGCAGAGGAGACCTTCCTCTGCATCTGATTTTTTCTTATGCTTATACTCTGATTACGCGGATAATTTCATCCATATCAGAAATCGAAGCAATAGCTGCTTCGCTGACCTCATCGGGAGTGTCAACAAGCATAGCGGCATAATCGCCCTTTGAGCGGTTAGCCATATGGTCGATGTTGATACCCTCGCCTGCAATCTTACCTGTTACTGTGCTGATTACGTTGGGCACGTTTCTGTGAAGAATAACAAGTCTTGACTTTGTGCTTCTGGGCATTTCAATATTGGGATAGTTTACGCTGTTTCTGATGTTACCGTTAATAAGGAAATCGGAAAGCTGATGTGCAGCCATAACAGCGCAGTTATCCTCGCTCTCACCTGTTGAAGCACCGAGATGGGGAGTTGTGATAATACCCTCGCAGTTGATGGTATCCTCTGTGGGGAAGTCTGTTACATAGCAGCTTACCTTACCGCTCTTGAGAGCTTCCTTAAGGTCTGCAACATTCACAAGGTCGGCACGGGAAAGGTTGACAATCTTAACGCCGTCCTTCATCTTTGAAATAGCTTCAGCGTTGATCATACCTCTTGTGTCGGGTGTTGAGGGAATGTGAAGTGTGATATAGTCAGCTTCTTTATATACCTCATCGTAGGTTGAAGCCTTATTGATTGAACGTGAAAGATGCCATGCAGCGTCAACTGTAAGGAAGTGGTCACAGCCGATAACCTTCATACCGAGGCTCTTTGCAGCGTTAGCCACAAGACCGCCTATAGCACCAAGACCGATAACACCGAGAGTCTTGCCGAGAATTTCGCAGCCGCCGAAAGCACTCTTGCCTTTTTCTACCTGCTTTGCAACGTCGGTTTCGAGGGTATTTGCCCAGTTGATACCGTCGGTGATTTTTCTTGAAGCAAGAAGAAGTGAAGCGATGGTAAGCTCCTTAACGCCGTTTGCATTTGCACCGGGAGTGTTGAATACAACGATACCCTGCTCTGCGCACTTGTCAGTGGGGATATTGTTTACACCTGCACCGCAGCGTACGATAGCCTTGAGCTCAGGATTGAATTCCATATCGTGAAGTGATGCTGAGCGCACCATAATACCCTCAGGATCTGCGATATCGTCGCTGATATTGAAGATATTCTTATCAAGCTCGTCAAGACCGATTTTTGCGATCTTGTTCATTGTCTTAATATTTTTCATTACTGTATACCTCGATTATTTCGGATTCTTTTCGGCGAAAGCCTTCATAAACTCTACGAGTGCGGCAACACCCTCATAGGGCATTGCATTGTAAATTGAAGCTCTCATACCACCTACGCTTCTGTGACCCTTAAGGTTCTGAAGACCTGCCTTAGCAGCCTCTGAAGCGAACTTCTTGTCAAGATCAGCATCACCTGTTACAAATGTAACATTCATCATTGAACGGCTGTCCTTTTCTGTGGGAGCAATGTAGTAATCCTGAGAGTCAAGATAATCATAAAGAACTGCAGCCTTCTTTTCGTTGAGTTTTTTCATTTCGCTGAGACCGCCGAGCGCCTTGATCCACTCGTAAACGAGCTTTGCAACATAGATGCAGTAGCAGGGAGGAGTGTTATACATTGAATCGTTATCAGCCATAAGCTTATAGTCGAGCATTGCGGGGGTATCGGGTCTTGCATTGCCGATAAGGTCCTCGCGTACGATAACGATTGTAAGGCCTGCGGGAGCCATATTCTTCTGTGCACCTGCATAGATCATACCGAACTTGCTTACGTCAACGGGCTCTGAAATAATGCAGGAAGACATATCGGCAACAAGGGGAATATCGCCTGTGTCGGGGATATAGCCGAACTTTGTGCCGTAGATTGTGTTGTTGTAGCAGATGTGAACATAGTCTGCATCGGGTCTGAAGGAATCTCTGGTTGTCTCGGGGATACGGCAGAAATTGTCGTCCTTTGATGAAGCGGCAGCAACAACGTCGCCGTACTTCTGAGCTTCCTTATAAGCCTTGGTTGAGAACTGACCTGAAAGGATATAGTCAGCCTTACCGTTCTTGTTCATAAGATTGAGGGGTACTGCTGCAAACTGAGTTGAAGCACCGCCCTGAAGGAAAAGCACCTTATAGTTGTCGGGGATCTCCATAATCTCACGAAGAAGAGCTTCTGCGTCTTTAATGATCTTGTCGTAAACGGGGCTGCGGTGGCTCATTTCCATTACGCTCATACCGCTGTCTTCGTAGCAAAGCATTTCGCCTGCTGCCTTTTCAAGCACTGAAAGAGGAAGCATTGAAGGACCTGCTGAAAAATTATATACTCTTTTCATTATAAATCACCTCTTAGGATTAATTATATTATATTCCCAAAAATAAAAGAATGCCACTATTATACAGTGTTAAAGTGCTAAAGTCAATACACAACTTCTATGAATTTTGACACTTAAAAGCGTATTTTCATACAAATATTACAAAAATCGCATATTAAACACCCACTAATAAGGCGTAAAGCCTCACGCGGCAGAGTACCGCTAAACTCTCACTTGATATTCAGAACCAAATGCTGTATAATATTTTCAGTTAAAAAATAAAGGAGATTTAATATGTTCAGACTTTTCAAAAAAATAAGAAAACTCATTTCCACCCTGTTCACTCTGGCATTGCTGATAATCATCATCGTTGTCCTGCCCGCTATTCCTGACACCCTCGGCAGCGGTCTCATGGTTTCAATGCATACCGACTCTGCACCTAAGCTCATCGCTCACAGAGGTCTTTCCTCACTTTATCCTCAGAATACCCTCCCCGCTTTCCACGGTGCCGCCAAATACGGCTTTGAGGCATTCGAGCTTGACATTCACACCACCAAAGACGGAGAATGGGTAGTTATACATAATGACACTGTTGACGATATGACCGACGGCGAGGGCGAGGTTGCCGGGCTCACTCTCGAAGAAATACTCAAGCTGAATATCGACAACGGCAACGGCATTGAAGAAGAGGAAATAAAGAGCCTTGCTTTGAGAATTCCCACCCTCAGACAGGCCCTGGATGTATGCAAGGAATGGGATATTGCGCCGGTAATCGAAATCAAAAACTGCGATACCTCCTATCTCCCCGACCTTAAGGTAATGCTCGACGAATACGGTCTCTCAGACACTGCCGCAATTATTTCATTCACCAAGGAACATCTCGAAATCTACCGTGAGCTTGACAAGGATATTGAAATCCTATACCTTTCCCACGATCCCACTAAAGAAGATATAGATTGGTGTGCGGAACAAGATTTCGGTATCAACTTCAACCACAAGTGCCTTTACAAATGCTTCTCCTCAATAAAATATGCAAGAGAAAAAGGCATCACTATCGCCGCATGGACAGTAGATAACACAATTTACGCTGACATTATGGTGCTTTTCGGTGCTAAGTATATTACTACTAATAAGATTCTGCCGTAAAATATCTTAATAAAATAACAAATCCACCTGAGTCCCTCTCAAAGGAAACAGGTGGATTTTTACATCTGATATGTATCACAGCCAGGCTGTCTGCAGTGCAAAGCTACAAAACAGCAACAACTTTCTGAGTGTTGTGCATCTTTTTATTTTACCGGTTTAATTTCGTAGAAGCTCCAAATTGAACTTCCGTCAATGTTCTTCATTTCGGTTACAACTTCCATATCTCCAACATCGATAAAGGTTACAGTATCACCATTTTCGTCGCCTGTAACAACTCGGTAATATACGGTTACTTTATATTTTCCGTCAGGAAGAATTTCAACCTTCTTTACCGTTACCTCAGGTCCGCAACCGTCACCGCCGTCACCTGCATCTGAATAATAATAGCCGTCCTGATAATACGCAAATATACCATCGTTTTCAGACGACCATCCCTCTGCATAGAGAATATAGTCGTGATCGGGCTTTACGTTAAACATATTTTCAAGAATAAAATCAACAAATTCAGCCTCAACACGTCTGAACTGCTTCCAATAACCTCTCGGATCAGTTATGTCATTTTCATCACCTGTAGGAAAGATTACAGAGTCGTCATAACGAATACGGTAGATTCCACCGACTACCTCATAAAAATTATAGAAAGGAGCACCATGGATAATACTGAAAGCTTTTTCAAAAGCATTCTCAGCTTTATAATTATAGCTTTCCATTCCGTAGAAAAAGATATATTCCAATAAATCCGTAAGATTTTGAGCATCCGTGTTACTTATGCCGCACATATCTATTCCGCTGCCTGAAGAATTTTTTGTCAGGTAGTTTGAAAAAATATAAGCAGTTTTTCCATTGTAAGAAACCCGGCTCCAGCCGTTGTCACCAACAGCCGTTCTTTTTATGCGATCGCCTTTTTTAAGTCCGCCGATGATTG
Source organism: Acutalibacteraceae bacterium (assembly GCA_045532695.1). Lineage (GTDB taxonomy): Bacteria > Bacillota > Clostridia > Oscillospirales > Acutalibacteraceae > UBA6857. The sequence goes on along the minus strand of JAZSGK010000175.1, from coordinate 656 downwards.
CAGCTGATGTACCGGCACCGGATCTGATATTTACATTTGTAGTTGCATATACAATTTCATTCACTTCTGTATATTCGGCTGCTTTGGTTGTTTCTTCCTGTGTTGTTTCTTCGGTTGTTTCTTCCTGTGTTGTTTTCTCCGTCTCTGAAGGTGCTTCGGTAGTTTCTTCAGTAGTTGTGATAATCTCAGCAGAAACGTCCTTAACTGAATCTTTGCCGATGAAAAAGCCTATTGTAATACCGATAGCCAAGGCTACGATACCAATAACTGCACAGGTTATGATTTTCTTTTTATCCAATTTTATCCCCTCCTGTTGTTTGGATTTTACCCCTTTGAATTTGTAATTTTATTCTATCACCATCCGATTTAAATTGCAATGATGATTTGCAAAAAATTCCCCATTAGCTTAAGCCGTCTGTACTGCAAGCGGGCGAAAAAAAGGCTTAGAACATAAAAACGGACTCCATTCGGAGTCCGTTAATGTTCGTTCTGCGCTTAATATTAAAGCTCCAAGCTTATGCAAGTTCAGCGAAGTACTTGATTGTACGTACCATCTGGCTTGTGTATGAGTTTTCGTTGTCATACCATGAAACAACCTGAACTTCATAGAGACCGTCAGCGATCTTAGCAACCATTGTCTGAGTTGCATCGAAGAG
>JAZSGK010000236.1:0-6245 GCA_045532695.1 Acutalibacteraceae bacterium | reverse complement strand
CTTGAGCCCTGCAAGGAGCTTTCAGCAGGCGAGGTTGGCTACATCACCGCTTCTATCAAGACAGTCCGTGACGCCAAGGTAGGCGATACCGTAACAAAGCTTCAGAGACCTGCTTCTGAGCCTCTCCCCGGCTACAGAAAGGTTAATCCTATGGTTTACTGCGGTGTGTACCCTGCCGACGGTGCAGACTATGAGGCTCTTCGTGAGTCTCTTGAAAAACTGCAGCTCAACGACGCATCACTTTCCTATGAGCCCGAAACCTCAGGTGCTTTAGGCTTTGGCTTCCGTTGCGGCTTCCTCGGTCTTTTACATCTTGAAATTATTCAGGAAAGACTTGAGAGAGAATACAACCTCGACCTTGTTACAACTGTACCCTCGGTTGTATATAAGATTCATATGAGTGACGGTGAGGTAGTTGAAATCGACAATCCCACTCATTATCCCGACCCGGCTCACATTGACTATTGTGAAGAGCCTATAACCAATGCTCATATCTATGCCCCTGCTGATTATGTAGGTGCAATTATGGACCTTTGTCAGGACAGACGAGGCACCTTCAAGGATATGAAGTATATCACTACAGACAGAGTCGATATTCACTACGAGCTTCCTCTCAACGAGATAATCTATGACTTCTTCGACGCTCTTAAGTCTCGTACAAGAGGATATGCTTCCTTTGACTATGAGATTTTCGAATACAGACGTTCAAGCCTGCAGAAGGTTGACGTGCTTCTCAACGGCGATATCATTGATGCTCTGAGTTTCATTATCCATTCGGAAAAGGCTCAGTCGAGAGCCCGTAAGATTGCAGAAAAGCTCAAGATGCACATACCCAGACAGATGTTCGAGATACCCATTCAGGTTGCAATCGGCTCCAAGGTTATCGCCCGTGAAACAGTTAAGGCTATGCGTAAAGACGTTCTTGCCAAGTGCTACGGCGGTGACATCACACGTAAGAAAAAGCTTCTTGAAAAACAGAAGGAAGGTAAAAAACGTATGCGTCAGTTCGGTACCGTTGAAGTGCCCCAGGAGGCATTTATGGCGGTGCTCAAGTTGGACGACGATAATTAAAAATATGACAGGAATATATATTCATATACCATTTTGCATAAAGAAATGTCCTTATTGTGATTTCTATTCCTTTGAATCCGACGAAATCAAAAAGGACAGCTATTTAAAGGCTGTCCTTTTGTATCTTAAAAAGTGGAAAGATAAAATAAGTGACGGAATTGATACGGTATATTTCGGCGGCGGTACGCCAAGTGTTTTCGGTGAAAAAAGAATAGGAGAGATTCTCTCTTTCATAAAATCTTACTACAGACTTACGGATACGGCAGAAATTACGGTTGAATGTAATCCCTCAAGCGTTTCGGCAGAGTTCTTTGAGTCGCTTCACGCTTCGGGTGTCAACCGCATATCTATGGGTATGCAGTCAGCTGTAGATAAGGAGAGAAAGGCTCTCGGCAGACTTTCGGACTCACAGCAGGTGAAAAATGCAGTAACTATGGCAAAGCAGGCAGGCATTGACAACATCTCCCTTGATATTATGTTAGGGGTGCCTTGTCAGAGTATGGAAAGCCTTGACGAAAGCATAGATTTTCTTTTGTCCCTGGATATCCCTCATATCAGCGCCTATATGCTTAAAATTGAAGAGGGTACTCCCTTTGATAAAATGGGGGATGGACTGATACTTCCCGATGAGGATGAGGTTGCTGAAATGTATCTTCATACATCAAGGCGTCTGACTTCGGAAGGGTACAAGCACTATGAAATATCAAATTTTGCAAAAGACGGCAAGGAAAGCAGACATAATACCCGATACTGGAAGGGCGAGGAGTATCTTGGTATAGGCCCCTCGGCTCACTCGTTTATTGGCGGTAAGCGGTTTTATTTTGAGAGAGATTTTGACGCTTTCCTAAGGGGTACTGAGCCTGTTTCCGATGGTTGCGGTGGAGATAAGGACGAGTATATTATGCTTCGCTTAAGACTCGGTGAGGGCCTTGATTTTAAGGAATACGAGAGAAAATTCGGAGAAAAAATATCGGAAGAAAAACTAAGCAGAATGAAGAAATTTGAGAAAGCGGGTATGCTTGAAATCAGCGATGAGAGAATAAAGCTCACACCTGAGGGATTCTTGCTTTCTAATGCTATAATCGGAGAATTTTTGAGTTAGACAGTGCTGACGGGGGGAGGCGGCTCCATAGGCGAACTTCGTTCGCCCCGGCTACGCAGTAGCCGTAAATCGCCCCTTCGGGGGCGATTTGATGGAGCCGCGACTGCCCACTTGCAGCAACTTTAAATGAAATGACCTTGCGGTCATAAATCGAAGCGGTGCTTCATTAAAAGGAGTTGATACTATGAAGAAATACGGTCTTGTTTTAGCCGGCGGTGGCGGAAAGGGAGCTTATCAGATAGGTGCCTGGCAGGCTCTGAGAGAAATGGGCATCACCTTCGAAGCCATTGCAGGAGCTTCAATAGGCGGTATAAACGGTGCACTTATTGCAGCCGGAGATTATGAAAAAGCTATAGAATTCTGGCATAATATATCCGTTGATAAGGGCGTAAAGTTTGCAGGTAATCTGCCCGACAGTGAGAACCTCTTTTCAAGAAAAAACTGGGGTGTGCTCTTTAAGGAATTTATAAAAACAGGCGGTATCGATGCTTCGCCTGCTGAGGAGTTTGTATCACAGTTTGTAGACGAAAAGAAGGTCAGAGATAGCGGAATAGCCTTAGGTGTTGTTGCTGTACAGATGACTCAGGGTGTGGTACCGAGAGAAATTTTCATCCACGAGATGCCCGAGGGTCAGCTGGTTGACTATCTGTTGGCTTCGGCAAATATCCCTCTTGCTCAGAATATCGGACCCGAGGGTGAAAAGTTCCTTGACGGCGGTGCATATGACAACACGCCTCTTATGACTCTCAAAAAGAGGGGCTACAACCGTCTTATTATAGTCGACATTTCCAATATAAAGGGTGTTGCCCATAATCTCAACTATCTCAACAGTGAAGTAGTGCACATAAGACCCTATGACATTGATGACCTGGGTGCAACCTTCGATTTTGATGATGCGGTTATTGACAGAAGAATCAAGCTTGGCTATCTTGATACAAGAAAAGCCTTTTCCTATCTTCTTGGTAACATTTATTATTTTGAGCCTGATACATTCAGAGCTATGGTCAAGAGGTACTCTGCCGACACAGTGCTTCAGATAGAACAGATGGCGCACCTGCTCAAAGTAGAGAAGGCAAAAATATATGACGAAAATGAGTTTATATCAATAGTCAAGGCTGAATATGAAAAAGAGGTAATAGCGCTCAGAGAAAAACAGCAGGCCCTCGAACAGGAGGAAGAAGGTATAATGCGTCACCTTAAGAAGCGCTTTATGGATAAGAAAACCTTCGAAGATTATCCTCTTGCTGTCGAGCTGTTTGACAGCCTTAACCCCAATCTTAAGGCCGTACCTGAGCATGAAGTAAAAGAACTTACGGAGACATCTGATGAAGTTTAAAACAGTTATATGTGCTCTCAATTCAAAGTATATTCATTCATCCCTGGCACCCTGGTGCCTTTATACGGCATTTAAAAGTGCTGACATAGAGAACTGTGAATGTAAAGTAATTGAGGGTACAATAAACGAAAAAACTGAAAATATATATGAGAGAATATCAGATGAAGAACCTCAGCTTGTAGCTTTTTCCTGCTATATATGGAATATAGAAAGAGCTCTCACTTTAGCTGAAATGCTGAAAGAAAAAGGAATTACAATTGCTCTGGGAGGCCCCGAGGTGTCTTACCGACAAAGGGATATTCTTGAAAGATATCCTTTTGTGGACTTTATTCTCAGCGGTGAAGGGGAAGAAATATTTCCGGAGTTTGTTTCAGCTGTTTCTCAGAATAAGGAGCCGGATATAAATGGGGTTTCCTACAGGGAAAACGGTGATATTACAGTTTCAGACGGTGAGTTTGCAGACTTTGAAAATACTGTTTCACCATACTGTAAAGAGTATTTCGATGCTCTTGCAGGCAGAATAGCCTATATAGAAAGCAGCAGAGGCTGTCCGTTCAGCTGTGCATTCTGTCTTTCGGGAAGATGCGGCAAGGTGAGATTTCTGCCTGTTGAAAGAGTGAAAAAAGAAATGCTTCTTCTTTCATCTATGGGTGCAAAAACTATAAAGTTTGTAGACAGAACCTTTAACTGTAACCCGAAAAGAGCCCTTGAAATACTCTCATTCATTAAAGAGGAATACGGCAGAAGTATACCCGATGACGTCTGTTTCCACTTTGAGATAGCTGCCGACATTCTGACTGAGGAGCTTTTTACGCTTATAGCGGAGCTTTCCTCAGGCGCAGTGCAGTTTGAGGTAGGTATACAGTCCTTTAATGAGGAAACTCTCAGAAGGATAAACCGAAAAACCAATGTGGATTTAGTTGAAAGCAACGTGAAAAGACTCCTTTCCTACGGCAACTGCCATGTGCATATCGATCTGATTGCAGGTCTGCCCCTGGAAGGGTACGAAAGCTTCGTCAGTGGCTTCAACAGAGCCTACGACATCGGTGCAAATATGCTGCAGCTTGGTTTTCTCAAGATACTTCACGGCTCACCGATGAGCAAAGATAAAGAAAACTACCCTTGCGAATACGGCTGTGTCCCCCCATATGAGGTTATTTCGACTCCTTATATAACAGAAGCTGAACTCAATAAGCTGCGCATCTGTGAAAATGAGGTTGACAGGCTATATAACAGCGGACGCTTCAGCCGTACACTCGCTTATCTTAAAGAAAAAATGCCGCCTTATGAGCTGTTTTGCGGCTTCGGTGAGTTTCTTATCAGTAAGGGTGAAAAGGGGAGTATCCCCCTTGATAAATACACCTGTCTGGCTTATGAATACTTTTCGATTGTACGCGGAGTCGACAAAATGAAGCTCCGTGATCTCATGCTTCTTGACAGAATATCTACCAATAATTCGGATATTATTCCCGCTTGTCTCAAGGTAGCAGATGAAAGGCTGAAGAAAGTAAAGCAAAAGCTTAATAAAACTGTGCCGGTGAAAAAAGGTGTTGCTCGCTCGGTGGCTATCCTTTATAGCGAGAATGTTGCCGTTTACTGCGATTACAGCGAAAAAAGAAACCCGGTAACGGGTCAGTGGAAAATTAAAAGGATTGATATTGAATTATAAATATAGCCGGAATTCACCCCATCGAGGGGTGGATTCCGGCTTTGGGCGGCGGGGAATCGCCCTGCTGAGGCAGGACAATTACCAGGTGCCGCAGGCACCTGATGCGGCAACCTTCGGTTGCCGTCCCCGCCGCCCCCTGCCTTTGCCCAAGGCAAAGGCAAAGGCCAAGTAATCATCTGACTTTAAGTTTCATATAATCAAGCAGGGTGATTTATATGATGAACTATGTTTTTCCTATACTGCTGCTTTTTTCTTTTATATCGGCAATGGTAACCGGAAGAATGAGCGAGCTTTCTTCAGCAGTTATAGACGGTGCCGAAAGCGCAGTGCATTTGTTACTGCGATTGGTTTCAATGCTGTGCCTGTGGGGCGGTATAATGGAAATAGGCGATAAAGCAGGTCTTACCAGACTGTTTTCTAAGGTTATGTATCCTGTGGTATCTCTTATTTTTCCTCGTCTTCGCAAAGAAAAATATGTCCTTGAGGCTATATCGATGAATATAACTGCCAATGTTCTGGGCCTAGGAAATGCGGCAACACCCTTGGGCCTCGAAGCTATGAGACGGCTTCAGAGTGTCAATACTGATACTGAAACCGCAAGTGATGAGATGGTGGTTTTCGTTGTAATGAACACGGCGGCTATGCATATTATACCAACTACCGTTGCAACAATGCGTGGCCAGTACGGAAGTGAAAACCCAATGGAGATAATGCCGGCAGCATTTCTTACTTCATTTTTTGCTTTGGCTACTGCTGTAGCAGTTGCGAAAATCGGCAACAGAATAAGGAGAAAAGAATATGGCAGGTAATTGGGGGAGCTTCATATTGCCCGTAATGGTTGTGGGTATAGTCGGTTTCGGTCTTTTTAAGAAAGTCAAAGTATTTGACTGCTTTATGTCAGGTGCAAGAAAAGGTCTGCACACAGTTTATGAGCTTATGCCGAGCATAACGGGTCTTGTTGTCGCTGTCACAATGCTCAAAGAAAGCGGTGCTATGGATATTCTGTCAGGTTTTCTTTCGCCTATAACCGATTTCTTTGCCGTACCGAAGGAGATAACACCTATGGC
>JAZSGK010000097.1:0-5832 GCA_045532695.1 Acutalibacteraceae bacterium | reverse complement strand
TGAGCCCTTGAGCATTTCGAAAAGCTCCTCGTTGGTGCTCTCACCCACTATTCTTATGTCCATACTCTCACAAAGACTCTCCATACCGAGAGACAAAGGCAGAGCAAATGTCATATAAGGGTGGGGGTTATAGCCCTCAGTATACCACAAAGGTAAATTAGCTCGTCTGATGGCACGAGTCATTGCTCTCATCAAGTCAAGATGTGAAACATAACGGCTCATGCCCATTTTCTTAAACCATATTCTGACACAGCGCATCGCATTTACCTCCGTTAAGTTTATTGGTACCGCAGCCTGCACACTTTATACGGCAGTGAGGTGTAGTGACCGCTTCTTTTGACTTCTCATTTTCGTCTATAAGGAACTGCTTTCTGATACCGTAATCAAGATGATCCCATGGCAGAATTTCGGTGTATTCACGCTTTCTGCTTGTATAGAAAAGAGGATCAACTCCGCACTTTTCGAAAGCTTCCATCCATACGTCAAAGAGGAAGCTGTCATCCCAGGAATCAAACTTGCAGCCATGTCTCCAGGCATATTCAACAACGTCACAGAGCTTTCTGTCTCCTCTTGCAAATACACCTTCAAGGAAGCTGATATTAACCTTGTGATAGCTTACGGAAATCTTTCTGGTCTTGACAGATGAAAGAAGATGATTCTGCTTATTGATAAGCTCATCAATTGTGTCTTGAGCTTCCCACTGGAAAGGTGTAAATGGCTTCGGTACAAATGAAGCAACACTGATACTGACCTGTACTCCCTTACCCTTGGGTCTGTCAGGATTGGTATAGAACTCCCCTACTACCTTCTGAGCAAGGTCTGCTATGCCTGCAACGTCATCATAAGTTTCTGTGGGAAGACCAAGCATAAAATAAAGCTTGACAGCTGACCAACCGCCTGAAAAGGCTTGTCTCGCGGTACGGAGCATTTCTTCTTCAGTAACGTTTTTGTTTATAGCATCTCTGAGTCTCTGTGTGCCTGCTTCGGGTGCAAAGGTAAGACCGCTTCGTCTGACCTTTTTCAGGTGCTCCATAAGCTTCTCGGAGAAGTTGTCAACTCGAAGTGACGGCAAAGCTATATTAACTTTATAGTCCTCAGTCCAGGAAAGAAGCTTTTCCATAAGCTCTTCAAGGTGTGTATAGTCACTTGTGCTCAGGGACGAAAGAGAAATCTCATCATAGCCTGTTGTTTCGCAAAGACGTTTACACTGGGTATTTATTGTGTCTGCACTCTTTTCTCTTATAGGCCTGTAGATAAAGCCTGCCTGACAGAAACGACAACCTCTTATGCAGCCTCTGAGAATTTCGTGTACAACTCTGTCGTGCACAACCTCTACAAAAGGTACAATAAACTTATCGGGATAATGCACCTTGTCAAGGTCGCTGATTATTCTCTTGGTTACCTTTTCGGGTGCTGTTTCTTTTGCAGTAATGCTGTTTATGGTACCGTCGGCATTATATTCTATATCATAAAGAGAGGGTACATATACACCGCCGATCTGAGCAGCTCTCTTTAAGAATTCAGCTTTTGATGCGCCCTCCTTTTTGCAAACAATAAGCAAATCCATAACTTCATTGGTGACTTCTTCTCCGTCACCGAGCATAAACAGATCAAAGAAATCTGCCATAGGCTCAGGATTGCAGGCGCAGGGGCCGCCACCGACAATAATAGGTGTAAGGTCTGTTCTGTCGCTGCTTCTTACGGGCAAGCCAGCAAGATCAAGCATATTCAGAACATTGGTATATGAAAGCTCATACTGCAGAGTAAATCCGATCATATCAAATTCATTTAGCGGATCGCTGCTTTCCAAAGCAAAAAGAGGAATGTTATTCTTTCTCATTTCCTCTTCCATGTCGTGCCAGGGAGCAAAGACTCTCTCGCACCAGACATCGTCACGTGAGTTTGCAACGGAATAGAGAATTTTTATACCGAGATGGGACATGCCGATTTCATAGCTGTCCGGGAAACAGAAAGCGTATCTCAGATCAACCTTGGTTTTATCCTTGACAACACTGTTAAGCTCTCCGCCGGTATATCTGCCGGGTTTTTGCACGAGAGGGAGAATTTTTTGAACTTCTTTACTTATCATATTTTAACTCCATTTCTTTATAAGAGTGATTATATATAAATATAACGTCACGGCAATAAGACTTACATTTATGCCGATAAACACACTGTAAAAAATTGTTGCCGTCGCTAAAGCGTTAACGAATATGACAGATATTATCCTGAGTATCCTGTCGCAGCGGCTTTCCTCGGCGAAGGTCAGCAGAATATATCTGATAACTCTGCCCATATCAAGTACTTCTATGGGTATCATGTTGAAAAGTGCTATTATTATATTAACACCCATAAGCTTTAAGGCAAAACTGCTACCTTGTAAATAATAATACAAACATGAAAAGAATGCAATAAGAAAATTTACCAAAATACCGCCAAAAGCGATTACTGCTTCTTTTTTGTAAGATAAAACGCAACTGCTATAACGCTGAATTCTTATACCGAATGCCCCGAAGGTAACACTTTCAACCTTCTGACCGAAAGCATACATAAAAAGCAGATGTCCTGTTTCGTGAAGCATAGAAGACAGAAGGCAAATAAAAATCGTATCCTCACTGCAGAGAAGAAGCATAAGCGTAACCGTAAGACCAAAGGTAAAATCTACACGGTATTGAGTATCCTTAATTATCAGAGTCATCGCCTAAAATGTGCAAGGGATTATATCTTATATTGTTCTTCCTCACTTCAAAATGAAGATGGGGACCCGTTGACCAACCCGTGGAACCTACTCTTGCAATTGTTTCACCCTGACGTATATTAGCGCCCTCTTCAGCAAGTATTTCGCTGCAATGACAGTAGAATGTTATAAAGCCGTCATCGTGTGCTATAAAGATGTATTTACCTGCTCTTTCGTCCTCGCTGACTTTTGTTACCCGGCCACTGTAGACAGCCCTTATCTTTGTTCCTTCAGATGCGGCAATATCAAGTCCCGTATGGAAGGAAAACTTATTTGTTATGGGATTTATACGGTAACCGAAATATGAGGTGTATCTGCCTTTTTCTATTGGTGCAGTTGCAGGTGAAGTAGCTTTTATTGGCGCAAAGCTTGCATTAGTCACTGCTTCATATATTTCTAAATCCTCACCGCCTGCACCTGTGAGATTATCCGTAGTATCAGACTCACTCGCCTTTGTAGCTTCCTCAGCCGTTTTTTCGGCAGAGTGCACAGCATCATCAATTACAGTTACATTATCGCCGGAAACTGCCCAGATGTTTTCTGCCGTGAAATATTCCTTAACCGACTCTGCTATATCTCCTATGGTAAACAGCTCATTACTCAGTATTTCTTTAAGCTCTGAATAAGCATCAGCATCAGGCTTAACCGTAATATTAAAAATCAGGATCAGAGCTATTGCCGATATTATCTGACTTATGAGCACGGCAGTGTACCTGTCTTTTTTTATTACTTCTGGCTGAGTGCTGTTTTTCCGCGAAGCTTCATTCATAATTATCACCGTGTAATTAATATGATAAAGCCACAGAAATAATACCTGTTTATTATACCATATATATTGTCTTTGTCAAAGAAATTTGCTGTTATTTGTTGACTATTTTTACGCAAGGTGATATGATAAACTTAATATTACGCTTCAGGCGTAACAAATTTGAAAGCGGAGGTTTAAATATGTTTTCAGACTTCAAATCAGACGGTTTTATGTACCTGTTGATTCTTGCCGTCATAATCTTTGTTTGTGCACAGTCTCTTTTCTTTATGAAAAAGGCATGGACAAGAGGTAAGGAATTAGGTATCACCACAGACAAGCTCAAAAATGCAGTTACTTCAAGCGCAATTTTCTCTTTTGCTCCTGCGATCGGTATCGCCGTAACTGTTATCACACTCTCAGTAGCCTTAGGTTATGTTCTCCCCTGGATAAGACTTACAGTTATAGGTGCTATACAGTACGAAACAACAGCTGCTATTGCCGCACTTGAAGCAGCAGGTATGACAGCAGGTATATCACAGCCCATTACTGACCCTGAAATTTTCTCAGCCATCGCATGGGTTATGACAATCGGCAGCATACTCCCCCTTATTCTTATCCCCATAATTCTCAAGAAAATCCAGAAGGGCGTTTCAGACGTTGCTTCTAAGAATTCAAAGTGGATGGACGTTATGACTGCAGCTGCATTCATCGGTCTTATTTCTGCATTCATCGGCAGAGGTCTTGCAGGCACAGGTAACGCAAAGGAAGCTATCATCGGTGACGGTGCAGGTGTTCTTTCACTCACAGCTCTTGTTGCTTCAATCGGTTTTATGCTTTTCTTCACTCTTCTCAACAAAAAGCTCAAGAAAAATTGGATTGAAGCTCTCGCAATGCCTTTAAGTATGGTTCTTGCAATGGTAGTCGTTGTTCTTATCAACAACTTCTTACCCGAAATTGCCGCCATCGAATGGCGCTATTAATGGAAAGGAGATTGCTATTATGAAAACTTACATGGATAAAGTACATACTTGGGGCAGAATCTGGTGTCTTGCTTCACTCGCATTCTTCCTTTGTATCCCTCTCGCAATAAGCCTTCATCTCAATGTGTGGCCCAGCCCTGCAATCGTCGGCAAAGGTCTTGCTTCAATCGCTTTCTTCTTTGCTACAGGCATTATTGAGGTTGTTGCTTACTCCCCTATGCTCGGCGCAGGCGGTACATATCTCTCATTCGTATCAGGTAACATTATGAACCTTAAGATGCCCTGTGCAATCAATGCAATGGAAAATGCTAAGGTTAAGGCTAATACAGAAGAGGGCGAAGTTATTACAACAATCGCAATTTGTGCTTCAACAATTACAACTACAATTGTCATTGCAATTTTTGTTATCATTTTTGCTCTTAATCCCAGATTCTCAGAGATTATGTCAAGCGACACATTCTCACCCGCATTCCAGCAGGTAACATACACAATCTTCGGTTCACTTGCAGCAAGCTATTTTGTCAAGCATTGGAAAATCTCCATTTTCCCCATCGCTGCAGTTACCGCTCTTCTCTTCTTCGTTGACCCCGGTATCGGCGTGCTTATCCCCGTTGGCGTTATCCTTTCAATGCTTGGCGCACACGTTATGTATAAGCTTAAGAAGGTATAAGAAAAAACTTATAAAAATTCAAGGGACTGCTTGATTGCAGTCCCTTTCTTATATTATAAAAGTGAGAGCAGACATTCATAATCTGCTCTCTAATATTTATTTTGCGAACACAAGCACCTTTTTAAGTATGGGGTTCTTTCTGGACTGTGTAGGTGTAATTACAATTTCCTCTGCATCAACATAATCCGGGAATCTTATGATTTTGCCCGAGCCTATGACTGTACCGCTGTAAATCTCATAGTATCTTACATCGTCCTTATACTTTGCGTAAACCTTGAATTCTTCTACTCTCTGGCTGTATCTGAGATCTTCTTCCATATAGATTGTTGCAAGAGCCTTGTCTTCAGGCACAGCAATCTTCACACTCGTCTCATCGTCACCGAAATCGAAGAAGCCATCTGTGACAGCTCTTTCAGTACCGTCGAGTCTGAGCATTGAGAACTCACTGCCTTCAATAGGCTTTCTGAAAGGTGCCTTTATGCGGCGTGTGAACTCTTCAAGAGTCTCGATTTCTCTTTCACTGATAAGGCCGTCTGCATTGGGCGGCACATTGAGAAGCATACTTGCATTACCGCCGACTGTATTGAAGAAAACATCGGCAAGGTATTTCGCAGTTCTTTTCTTGTTGAAGAGGTAATATAAGTTTTCGTGATAAAACCAACCGTTTGTGATGGAAATATCGGCCTCTGCAGGCTTG
>JAZSGK010000111.1:0-9163 GCA_045532695.1 Acutalibacteraceae bacterium | reverse complement strand
TGAAACACCTAAGAAAAACATAATTCAAGTGATAGTAGATGGTGTAAAGACTGTCATTAATAATGTTGTGAATTTCTTTAATAAGCTGTTCGGTTGATAATAAATACTAAAGCGGTAGGCGCAAAACCTACCGCTTATTTTATATGTAATTACCTCTGCGGCTGAAAACTCACCTTATCGGCAGAGTACGGCGCAATTCCGAATTCCGAATTCCGCATTCCGAATTCGCATAAGCCTTCGGCTTATGCTCTCGCTACCATTTCGCCGTAGATAGCTTTTTCTTCCTTGATGAATTCTTCAATAGCCTCAACTGAGGGCATAGCTGCTGAGCATGAATGAGCTGAAATAAGCATTGAAGCTGAAGCTGTACCAAACTCGAGAGCGTCAATCATTTCCCAGCCTTCAAGTAAACAGCGGATAAATGCACTTGCATAACCGTCGCCGCCGCCGAAACCTTTCATTGCCTTAACGGGGAAGGGCTTGATTGAATAGCTCTTGCCGTCGTTTGTATAAGCTGTTGAGCCGTCCTTGCCGTGCTTGATGATAACAATCTTAGCGCCGTAGGAGTGCCAGAGCTTTGCACTTTCTTCGTCAGTCTTGCATACGCCTGTGATAGCCTCTGTAAGGTCATATTCTTCTCTTGAACCGAGAATTATGTCAGCGTTTCTTGCTACCATCTGATAGTAAACTGAAATCTCGTCCTTGTTCTTCCATGTGTAGGGTCTGTAGTCGATATCGAAGATAACAACAACACCATTCTTCTTAGCCAGCATCATAGCCTTGAGTGCAGCGTCTCTTGAGGGGCTCATTGAAAGAGCAGTACCTGAAATAACAATAGCTTTGGCTGATGCTATGTATTCTTCGCTTACTTCCTCGGGCTCGAGCATAAGGTCAGCAATGCAATCTCTGTACATAAGGATGCTGCTTTCTGTGGGGCTCTTGATTTCAGTGAAGGTAAGACCGATTTTCTCGCCGTTCTTAGCTCTGAAAATATTTGATGTGTCGATACCGTCTTTCTTGAAGTAATCAACAACAAAGTCACCGTGCTGGTCATCTGAAACCTTGCCGATGAAGCCGACTTTCTTGCCGAGTCTTGCAAGACCTACTGCAATATTTGCAGGTGAGCCGCCGACATACTTGTTGAAGTTGCAGCTCTCAGCGAGAGGTCTGTTCATATCGGTGGGGTTGAAGTCGATGGCAACTCTGCCGATGGGGATTACGTCAAGAGGTTTGCTCTGGTCGAATTCTACATATTTCATAAAAGAATACTTCCTTTCAATAATGTTTTGATATTGTAGCGTCGCCACGCGGGCGGCTTGGTTTTGTATATTGCTGTAGCAGGCGATACACCTGCGCTACATTCCCGATTCATAATTATCTCAGGCTTTGCCTACTGAATAGAATATTTTCATATGCTTCTTCGCATTTTCGTAGGCGCCTTGAATTTCGCTCTGGTGAAGGTCGTAGTATCCGCCGATTTTACCTTCAGCATAATCACTGCGTACCTGCTTTTCAACGCTTGCGAAGGTTGCAGTGGCGATATTGATTTTCTTTATACCGCTCTGATGGCAGCGGATGAAATCCTCAGGCTCAATGCCTGTGCCTCCGTGAAGTACAAGGGGTACCTCAACAGTGTCTCTTACCTTTTCGAGAATATCAAAGCGGAGCTGAGGCGCATCTTTATAAAATCCGTGAGCGTTGCCTATTGCTATTGCAAGAGCATCTACGCCTGTTTCATCATAGAAGTGTTTAGCCTGCTCGGGAGAAGTGCATCTCATAGCAATGTCAACACTGCCGTCTTCGCTGCCGCCTACACAGCCTATTTCTGCTTCAACAGCTGCACCGTAGGGTCTTGCGAGTTCAATGACCTTTTTGGTCATTGCAATATTCTCTTCAACATCTAAATGTGAGCCGTCAAACATAACACTGGTAAAGCCCAGCTCAAGAGCCTGCTTTATACATTCTAAGGTTGTGCCGTGGTCGAGATGAACAGCGACAGGTACTCCGGCATTCTTAGCTGCGGCAATCATTGTCGGGCCTATAACAGCTAAAGGAGAGTGGTTGAGTCTTACTTCTGCAATCTGCAGAATAATAGGGGAATTTGTTTCTTCTGCAGCCTTGATAACACCTAAAATCATTTCCATATTGGCTATGGAGAATGAGCCGACGGCATAACCGCCTTTCTGTGCATCAAGGAGCAGGTCTTTCATGTTTACAAGGGACATATTTTCACGACCTTTTTTATCCGTGGGGAAAGCTTTCGCTTATCCCCGCCGGAAATCTTATTCAATTGATTTAAGAGATTCTACCATATCCACCTTCTGAAGCTTCTTGTGAAGAACCACATTTACAAACATTGAGAAAGCAAAGGCGAGAGCAAGAGAATAAATATAACTTGCGAAGTTGATATCTCTGCCGTACATAACGATGTCAACCTCTGCCATAAAGAGAACTATCTTATGAAGTATCACACCTGTTACAACACCTACTGCCATACCGATAAAGGAGAGGATAACATTTTCTCTGAAGATATATGCCGAAACTTCTCCGTCATCAAAGCCAAGAACCTTGAGGGTTGCAATTTCTTTGATACGCTCGGTGATATTGATGATTGACAGGTTATAAAGAACTATGAATGCAAGTAAGCCTGCCGATACAATAAGAATTATAACGATATAACTGATGGAGTCAAGTATATTTGAGAAGGAATCCTGAATCTGATCTGTATAAGCAACTGCGCTGATTTCATATTCATCGAGAAGGTCTTTTGTCAGCTGAACCTTCTGCTCGTTTGAAATATTGTCAATAGCCAGGTTGGCGGTTACATAGTTATATCTCGGGTTGCTGCCGAAAATGTTGGCGTAAAGAGCTTTTGAGATATAGACATAATGGAAAGCATAGTTTTCAGTGATTGCCGCAACGGGAATTTGCACTGTTTTATCATCGCTGATTTTTATATTGATATAGTCGCCGGGCTTCACATCAAGGTCTCTCGAGAGCTTTTCGGTGATAATGGCACCGTTGTCTGAAAGCAGGTGAGGGACATTCTTACCTCTTTCTCTGAGGTTGATGTAGTTGCCAAGGGCTGCTGAATCTTCGGGTACGAGAAGATATGCTTCGAGCATTGTTTCTCCGTCATCGCTGACGGCGTTGTAAACCTTCATATAGCTGAGAGTAGCAGACTGTATCATAGAGTTATTCTTAACAGCTTCATAACCCTCACATTTGTCTACGGTTATATCGAAAGAGCCGTTGAGCACTATCTGCATATCATAATTCCAGACTCTGTCGTCCTTGGTGAACTGGTTTTCGAGGGTGTCATTGATGGAGTCATTGAGACCGAAACCTGCAACCAGCAGAGCTGTACAGCCGGCAACACCGAGAGTAGCCATAACAAAGCGCTTCATATTTCTGAAAACGTTTCTCAGAGTAACCTTCCATGTGAAGCTGAGCTTGCGCCAGATGAAGGGAAGATTTTCAAGAAGAATCTTCTTACCGGAAACGGGAGCCTTTGAACGCATAAGGGTTGAGGGTACAACGGACAGGCTCTTATGACAGGTATGATAAGCAGCAAAAACGGTGATTGCTACTGAAATCAGAATGCCGGGAATGGCAAAGGAAAATCTGTATGAAAGAATGAGCGGCGGTACGGCGAAAAGTATCTGGAAACCGGTGCCTCCGGCAAAGGGGAAGAAGGCAAATCCGAAAATTGAACCGCCGACACTGCCGATAAGAGAAGCCAGAAGGGAGTAGATGAGATACTTGGACATTATTTCCGTATCTGTAAGGCCGAGAGCCTTGAATGTACCGAGTCTTGTTCTGTCCTCTTCAACCATTCTGGTCATAGTATTAAGACATACAAGAGCAGCAACAAGGAAGAAGAACCAGGGAAAGAATGCTGAAAGCGCGGCGACTCTGTCTGCAGTAAGGGCGAAATCCTCAAAGCCGAGGAGGGATTCATCTCTGTCTGAAACTGTCCATTTCGCTGAGTCGAGTCCGAGAAGAAACTGCTTTGCATCCTCAAGCTGAAGTCTTGCGCTCTCGAGTTCGGCCTCAGCCTTCTGCTTTCCTGCTTCAAATTCAGCTTCTATAGTTGCGGCTTTTTCTTTAGCCATTGTAACGCTTGTCTGATAGAGGTTTATCTGGTTTTTCATATCGCTGAGCTGAGTGAGCACCTCGAGCTCGCCGAACTGAATATCATAACCTGCGCTTGTGAGCTGCTTCTCTGCTTCTGCAAGCTGCTGCTCTGCGCTTTCCATCTGTGCTTCTGCCTGCTTGAGCTGAGCAATCATCTGCTCTGCCTGCTTGAGCTCTGCTTCTTTTTGTGCAAGTGTTGTCTTTGCATCGGCAAGGTCTTTTTTAGCGTTTGCAAGCTTTACTTCCATAGACTGAAGCTGAGGCTCCATATATGCGGCCATTTCCTTGGCGGTACCGACAGCGGTTGCTGTTCTGATGGTGTCAATGATCTGATTTACTTCTTCGCCTGCGAGACCGACCTGTTGGAAACGGTCAATCATACCGTCAATACCGCCGGACTGGGTTTCTTCAAAGTTATCAAGAGCTGAACGGGTGGTAACAACAAGGTCTGAGAGATAATCAACTGTTGAAGCCATGGAGTCAACCTGAAGCTTTGCGACATTAAGCTCGGTTTTTGCGTTGTTATATTCCTGCTCGGCGTTTTCATACTGCTTTAGCATTGCCTTGGTGTTGTTATACTCCTGCATCTTTGCTTCCCACTGAGCATACTGAGTGGAATGTTCAAATTTACCTGAGTCAATGGCATTTGCAGCTTCAGCGGCCTTTTCGTTATACTGCTGCTTATATTCCAGAAGCTTCTGCTCACCGTTTTCTGCCATATCGAGGATTTCTTTCATCTGCTCCTCTGCGGCGGCAAGCTTTGCTTCCACATCTGTTTTTGCCTGAGCATATTCAATCTCTGCGGCGGCTACCTCTGCAGTGTACTGAGCCTTGAGGGAGCCTGTTCTGTTGGAAAGCATTTCCTGAGAAATTGAATTGATGTAGTCTATATACTGACCTACATGGTTGTCATATTCTTTGGAGAATGGGTCGAGGTTATCACTGCCGGCAACCTTGATATACATAGCTGAATAATAGTCATCGAGGAAATTTTCAGCGGGAATATACATAAATGTGCCGAGCTTACCTGTGCCGATAGTGGTATAACCTCTCTCATAGGAAATATAAAGAGGGGTGCGGATAATACCCACCACGGTGAATTCCTGATTTTCAAGGGATTTGGTAAGATCCTTGTTTTCGCCTTCGATGGAAATTGTTGCGCCGATCTGAAATTCATCGGGAGTGGAAAGTGAGCTTTCGTCAACAAGACACTGGTTGGGAGATGAGGGCCATGAGCCTTCAATAAGCTGAGGGCGGTTCATAAAGCTGCGGTCGTCAACGCCTGAGTTGACATTGGCGAGCTTTGTAAGATCAAGAGGAAGAGCTCTTATTGTAAGCTCGGAACCGTCGGTGTCACTTATAGGGTTGCCGTTGACTTTTACAACGCCGTCAACAAACTTTTCACCAACGGCACTTTCGATGCCGCCTATAGACTGAATAACGGCAACATCATTATCTGTGAGACCTGCAGTGGATATAATCTGAATGTCAGACATATTGCTTTCCAAAGCATATTCCCTGATAGTGTCATACATATCCGGTGCCGTTGCATTCATACCTGTGAAGAAGCTTACACCCAGAGCAACGATTGCTATAATCGAAAAGAATCTCGACTGGGTTTTCTGCACGGTTCTGAGAGCATCGGTTATCAGAACTTTATTTATCTTCATTTTCTTATCACCATTCGAGCCTTTCAACGGGTACGGGATGGTCATTTACTGCTATCTGCACTACTTTGCCCGAACGCATGGTAATGATTCTGTCTGCCATAGCGGCAAGGGCGCCGTTATGTGTGATTACAACTACGGTTGTGCCTGTATCGCGGCAGGTTTTGTGCAGAAGACTGAGTATCTGCTTACTGGTGCGGTAGTCAAGAGCACCTGTAGGCTCGTCGCAAAGAAGAATCTTGGGATTCTTCGCAAGAGCTCTCGCAATTGAAACTCTCTGCTGCTCACCGCCGGAAAGCTGTGAGGGGAAGTTGTCCATTCTGTCCTTAAGGCCTACTCTTGCGAGAATCTTCTCAGCCTTGATGGGCTTTTTACACATCTGGGTGGCAAGCTCAACGTTTTCAAGAGCAGTAAGGTTGGGGACAAGGTTGTAGAACTGGAAAATGAAGCCTACATCATATCTTCTGTAGTCAACAAGCTCTGCCTTTGAAAGATCGTTGATAGGTTTGCCTGCAACTCTTACCTTGCCGTCGTCACAGACATCCATACCGCCTAAGATGTTGAGGACTGTGGACTTACCTGCACCGCTGGTACCTACGATAAGACAGAACTCACCTTTTTCTATCTGAAAAGAAACACCGTCAACGGCGGGGATTGAAACCTCACCTGTCTGGTATCTTCTGTATACTTTATCAAACTCTATAAAACTCATTTTATGTCACCTGGCTTTCTGCTTGTATCAATCTGTATAAATTTCTCTGTAGACTACCTTGCCTGTTTCGCTGCTTGCAAGGATAACCTCACATTTATTTTCTTCTTCAATAGTGTAGAACTGATAATAAAGACCTAACTGACCTATAACATAAGCCAGATCCTCATAAGGCATATCGTCTTTATACTTCTTATACTTTTTTGTGTCGACCTGCATAAGAATATAGCTGAAATCTTCATTGTAATCCTGAAGTCTTACAGCATAAGGACAGTTTCCGGAGTCAACAATTTCACCAAGGGACATCATAACCTCCATACCTACATTGGAAAGCATAAGAGAGTAAGTTATACCGTCCATCTTCATAGTGAGACTTCCGTCATTTTCCTTGGTGATTTTGTAGCCGTAGGTAGCAGCATATTTTTCCAGGTCGCCACCTGCCTTGCTTTCGATAAAAGCGGCAGGAATATTGATCCTGACATTTTTGTTAGGCTTTATGGTGGTAGATTCTTCGGGCGTTCTTGTTGTGTTGAAGTCCACTACCTTTATATCACTCGTTGTGGTATCGCTGTCGTCCGGCTCAGCCTTTTTGCAAGCAGTAAAGCAGCAGATGACAGTGAAAATTATCAAAGCAACAGTAATTATTTTTTTCATACGTAAACCTCCCTGAAAACGGGTATTGTAATACCTCATAATATTACATTATAACATTGTAACACATAAGAACTTTAAATTCCACCTAAAAGGATAAAATTTAACACAATATTAAATCCGATGAAAAAAGTAAAAGGTTCACTATATAAAATCGACAAAATTGCCAATAATTTTATTAAATCTATATGTAAAAAAACAATAGATTTTTTTGCGGAATTTTGATAAAATCTAAAAGAGTGGGATAGCTGTAACTTTCTGTAAGCTGTTCCCGTATTAATTCATCAATTATTTTATTTTTAGGAGGAGATTCCAATGTCCAAGAAATGGGTATACCTTTTCAAAGAAGGCAACGGCAGCATGAGAGAACTTCTCGGCGGTAAGGGTGCTAACCTCGCTGAAATGACAAACCTCGGCCTCCCCGTTCCTCAGGGCTTCACAATCACAACTGAAGCTTGCACACAGTATTATGAAGACGGTCGCAAGATCAACGACGAAATCGTTGCTGAGATTATGGAAAACATCGAAAAGATGGAAGAAATCACAGGCAAGAA
Organism: Acutalibacteraceae bacterium; assembly: GCA_045532695.1. Lineage (GTDB taxonomy): Bacteria > Bacillota > Clostridia > Oscillospirales > Acutalibacteraceae > UBA6857. The sequence goes on along the minus strand of JAZSGK010000111.1, from coordinate 1,445 downwards.
GTTCGGCGATCTCGAAAGACCTCTCCTTGTATCCGTACGTTCAGGTGCACGTGCATCAATGCCCGGTATGATGGATACAATTCTTAACCTTGGTCTTAACGAAGAAGTTGTTGAAGTTATGGCTAAGAAATCAGGTAACGCAAGATGGGCTTACGACTGCTACAGAAGATTCATCCAGATGTATTCAGACGTAGTTATGGAAGTAGGTAAGAAATACTTCGAAGAACTCATCGACAAGATGAAGGAAGAAAGAGGCGTTACACAGGACGTTGAGCTTACAGCTGACGACCTCAAGGAACTCGCAGAACAGTTCAAGGCTGAATATAAAGCAAAGATCGGTCAGGACTTCCCCACAGATCCCAAAGAGCAGCTTATGGGCGCTGTTAAGGCTGTATTCCGTTCATGGGACAACCCCCGTGCAAACGTTTACCGTCGTGACAACGATATTCCCTACTCATGGGGTACTGCTGTTAATGTACAGGCTATGGCTTTCGGTAACATGGGTGAAGACTGCGGTACAGGTGTTGCTTTCACACGTGACCCTGCTACAGGCGAAAAGAAGCTTATGGGTGAATTCCTTACAAACGCACAGGGTGAAGACGTTGTTGCCGGCGTAAGAACTCCCATGCCCATCGCTGAAATGGCTAACAAGTTCCCCGCTGCATACAAGCAGTTCACAGAAGTTTGCCAGCTTCTTGAGAACCACTACCACGATATGCAGGATATGGAATTCACAGTAGAAAACGAAAAGCTCTACATGCTCCAGACACGTAACGGTAAGAGAACAGCTCAGGCAGCTCTCAAGATCGCTTGCGACCTCGTTGACGAAGGCATGAAGACAGAAGAAGAAGCAGTTGCAATGATCGATCCCAGAAACCTTGACACTCTTCTTCATCCCCAGTTCGATCAGAAGGCTCTCAAGGCTGCTACTCCCATCGGTAAGGGTCTCGGCGCATCACCCGGTGCTGCTTGCGGTAAGGTAGTATTCACAGCTGAAGATGCTGAAGCTTGGAACGCCAGAGGCGAAAAGGTTATCCTTGTTCGTCTTGAAACATCACCCGAAGACATCACAGGTATGAAGGCTTCTCAGGGTATCCTCACAGTACGTGGCGGTATGACATCACATGCAGCTGTTGTTGCTCGTGGTATGGGTACATGCTGTGTATCAGGTTGTAGCGAAATCGCTATGGACGAAGAAAACAAGAAGTTCACTCTTGCAGGCAAGACCTTCACAGAGGGCTCAGAAAGTCGGATCGTAGCCATGTCGTTCTGTGAGCCAAGGAGTTGTAAAAGTTTATTGTCTTCCTAAGACCGCTTGGCCTCCGACTTTGCCGTACCGAGCATATGTTCTTCGAGGCTGACAGAATTGCTGCATTCCGTGAGATGATCTGCGCTGACACTGCTGAAGAGAGAGAAGTTGCTCTTGCAAAGATTCTTCCCTACCA
>JAZSGK010000196.1:0-5271 GCA_045532695.1 Acutalibacteraceae bacterium | reverse complement strand
CGCAATAAGGAGCTCCTTGACGATATCATCAAAACCGGCAAGGTTTCGACTATGTGGCTCGCCAAGGGTAACAACAAAAGCTTTTTGGTGAGATATTTTAAAGAGTGCGGATATACTATCACAATAGATTGAGGAGAAAATAATATGAAAAAAGACGTTAAGAAGGCTATCAAGACAGCAAAAATTGCCGTAAAGGCTGTGAAGATTATTTCAACCTGCATTGTAATTGCTTCGGCAGTGTACGCTCTCGTGCCAAAGTACGACACCTTTGAGGGTATCGATGCGGACAAGCTCGTGGAAAATCACTGCAACAAGGCATAATCCTGCCCTGTGAAGACAATATGAATTTTTATGAAACGCGACTTTAGTTTCGCGTTTCTTTTACTTTTATCCCGCCGATTTTACAATAAAACAAATTTTACTGAGAGTTTTTTTAACTCTAACCGTCTAATAAGCGAAAGGCAAAACCGCTTTTCGGAAAGGAGATAATCAATGGATAATGGTGCAAGTAGCTACCGCCGTTACCTTGATGGTGATGACACAGGAATAACCGAAATAATAAGAGATTACAAAGACGGCCTGACCTTATACATAAACGGCTATGTAAATAATATTTTCACAGCTGAGGATTTAATGGAGGATACATTCTTTAAACTGGCAAGCAAAAGGCCCCGTTTTTCGGGTAAAAGCTCATTCAAAACCTGGCTTTACGCAATAGCGAGAAATGTCGCTTTGGACTATCTCAGGAAAAACAGCAAGCTCGCAAGTACGCCCATAGAGGACCTGACCAATTATATCACCGAGGAAACAAGCGTTGAAAAAGAGTATCTTATCAAAGAGCAGAAAATCCTTCTGCACCGTATTATGAGAGAGCTTAAGCCCGAGTATTTTCAGGTTTTGTATCTCGTTTATTTTGAGAATTTCACCAACGAAGAAATCGCGAAGATAATGAAAAAGAACAAACGTCAGATTGAAAATCTCATTTACCGTGCAAAGAGCACACTCAAATCAGAGCTTGAAAAGGAGGGCTTTGAATATGAAAAACTATGATGAAATAGCAAAAAGTGTTTTGAAGCGCAGAGACGAATATGAAGAAGCAAAGCGAATTAAAAGACAAAGCATAGCACACGTTTCAACAGCCGTAGTCTGCCTTGTTGTTGTATCAGCTATCGGTTTTGGTATAGGCAGAAAAAACTGGCTGAAAACCCAACTGCAGGAGCTTATGTCCTTCCAGGCAACAAATATATCAGACGAGGGTGCAGACGGCACATCAGTCCCTTCGTCGACAGCCAACACTACAACCCGACCCGCAACAACAAATAAGCCTCATACAACCGAGGTAAGCTCTACAACTACAACATCCGGAGAGCTTTATTACGAAATCGATTGGGACAAAAAATCAATGCCCGGCAAATTCTGCACCTTGGAGCTGAACCATATCCAGAGTCTCATTGCAGAGCCCGGCGGATCTAACAAAGAATATGTCTATCCCTTCGGTCCTTTTGAAGAGAGAGCAACAACCAGAAACGTATCAGAGCTTATAACAGATATGCAGATTGAAGCACTCGAGCCCGACGGTACTATGCACACTACCTCAGTTGATATATTCTCTCTCGAGGGTCTCAGTGAGGATCTGGCTCTGGGTGTACGCTTTGAAAATGACGAGAGAATTTACACCTATGTGTGCAGCACCTATATACCCGAAACATTAGGCGAATTTCTCAGCGCCATTGACTATGACAACACCGTAACCTACGGCGGAATCAGACTCTACCCCGGCAACAATTTCCCTGTCAACAACGAAAATGCCAAGGATATAAAAAGCTATCTACTGTCTGATACAAGTCTTGTAAACATTATGGATGCAGACGCTGAAGCAGTCGGCAGCTGCGTAATCGCATCAATTTACTGCCGTGAGCTTGGCAGAGAAAATAAGGTTTTTCGCATATGGGAAAACGGACTTATTACTACCAACCTTATAGGCTATGAATTTTCCTTCAACGTGGGCAAGGAAGCAGTTGCAAGCTTCCTCAAAGACAGCTACAACATCACCTTCGAAGAGATAAAAGCGCTATCAGCTGATCCCACGAACACGACTGAGCCTTATACATCAGACCCTGTTACAACCGCTGAGGGAGATATTACAGTGACGGAAACAACAACCTCCCTCCCCTCTCAGCCTATTACAGATACAGTCACTACCAACGCCCCTGAAGCCATAACAGCCGAGGGAGCCCTGTGGTGCGGCACAGGCCTGGAAGAAAGCAAAAGTGAAACCGAAAACGAAAATGTAGCCGTCGGCACAACAAGCGAAACCACAACTGAATAAACCCTCTCCCCCGGCAGTCTTTTCTGTCGGGGGAAGTTTTGTACTACCGGCAGGTTCGGCGGCTCCGTTGGCGAACAAAGTTCGCCTCACAGGAGGCTCTGCGAGCCTCCTGCACAAAACCGCCCTGCGGGGCGGTTTTGACGGAGCCGCCTCCCGCCTCTTGCAGTGACTTGCTCATATTCAGCCCTACGCCGCTTCTTACTTTGCAGGGTTTTGCCCCGCACCCCACAAGTTTTTGTAAAAGTTTGACAAAATTTTACTTATTCCTTACTGCAACTCGCTAAAAAACTCTTGCACTATTGCTCATTCCGTGATAAAATAAAAAGGTTGAAATAAAATTAAAAATCAGGTGAAATAATGGATATCAGAAACGAAGTAAGAAACGTCGCAATCATCGCCCACGTTGACCATGGTAAAACCACCCTCGTTGACGAACTTCTCAAGCAAAGCGGCACCTTCAGAACCAATGAACAGGTAGCCGACAGAGTTATGGACTCGGGCGACCTCGAGCGCGAAAGAGGTATCACTATCCTTTCAAAAAATACCGCTATTCACTATAAGGATACCAAAATCAATATCGTTGACACCCCGGGTCACGCTGACTTCGGCGGTGAGGTTGAACGAATCCTCCTTATGGTTGACGGTGTACTTCTCCTCGTTGACGCTTTTGAAGGCTGTATGCCTCAGACAAGATTTGTACTCAAAAAAGCACTCGGTCTTAAGAAAAAGGTTGTAGTTGTTGTAAATAAAATAGACAGACCCGGTGCAAGACCCATAGAGGTTATCGACGAGGTGCTCGACCTGTTTATTGAGCTTGGTGCAGACGAGGACCAGCTTGAATTCCCCGTAGTTTATGCAAGCGGCAGAGACGGCTACGCTTCTCTTGATGATAATGCAAGAGACGGCGATATGAGACCTCTCCTTGATGCTATTCTCGAAAATATCGATGCTCCCAAGGGCGAGCTTGACGGCCCCACGCAGATCCTTTTCTCCTCTCTTGACTATGATGATTATATTGGCAGAATCGGTGTCGGCAGAGTTGAAAGAGGCTCAGTAAAGCAGGGTCAGCAGGTAGTGCTTTGCAACAACAGCGGTGAGCAGAAAAATGTAAGAATCAGTAAGCTTTATCAGTTTGAGGGACTCAAGAGAGTTGAGGTTGCGTCAGCCACCCTCGGTGACCTTATCTGCGTATCGGGTATCGCTGAACTTAACATCGGTGACACAGCCTGCGACCCCGAAAACGTTGAGCCTCTCCCCTTCATAAAAATTGACGAACCCACCATCTCAATGAACTTTATTGTAAATAACAGTCCCTTTGCAGGTAAAGAGGGCAAGTTTGTCACATCAAGAAATATCCGCGAGCGTCTTTTCAAAGAGGTTGAAACCAACGTATCAATGCGTGTTGAAGAGACTGACACCACAGACTCATTCAAGGTCAGTGGCAGAGGTGAGCTTCATCTTTCAATTCTCATTGAAACTATGCGCCGTCAGGGCTACGAATTCCAGGTATCACGCCCCAAGGTTATTCTTAAAGAAGAAAACGGCGTCACCCTTGAGCCTATGGAGCTTCTCATTGTTGAGGTGCCCGAGCAGTATGCAGGCTCAGTAATTGAGAAGGTATGCTCAAGAAAGGGCGAGCTTGAAAATATGGGTGCACGTGACGGCGGCTCTACACATCTCGAGTTCAAGGTACCTGCAAGAGGTCTTATCGGCTACAGAAGCGAGTTTATGACCGACACCAACGGCAACGGTATAATGAATCAGCTTTTCGCAGGCTACGAGCCTTATAAGGGCGATATTGTCACAAGAGAACGCGGATCTATCGTTGTTCACGAAACAGGCGAAAGCTCCGCCTACGGACTTTTTAACACTCAGGACAGAGGCAGACTTTTCATTGGTCCGGGCGTACCCGTATATGAGGGTATGATAGTCGGTGAATGTGCCAAGTCAGAGGACGTTGTATGTAACGTCTGCAAGCAGAAGCATCTCACCAACACACGAGCTTCGGGCTCTGACGATGCTCTCAGACTTGTACCGCCTACGAATCTTTCTCTTGAGCAGTGCATGGAGTTTATCAAGGATGACGAGCTTCTTGAGGTTACCCCCGTTTCTTTGAGACTCAGAAAGACGATACTTTCAAAAGAGCAGAGAATGAAGAAGCAGTTTAAGAAAAGTTAGGAGTGAGGAGTTAGGAGTTAGGAGTTGCTGACGAAATTTTAAGCCTGACTGTGTAACTTTTCACCTTAAACTATAATAAAACAAGACAAAACAGCAGACCGCATCTAAATTGCAAGTCTGCTGTAGTTTTTTATTTGCACTGAAAATTTGTGGGAGATAAGTTGTTTTTAGCAAAGCCTAATCCGCGTCAACTCCTAACTCCTAACTCCTAACTCCTAACTTTCCAAATCAATGCTTATATCATAAAGCTTCTTATAAATTCCGCCCTTCGCAAGGAGCTCCTCGTGTGTGCCCTGCTCCTCAATACCCTTGTCCGTAAGCACAATTATACGGCTCGCATTGCGGATAGTTGAAAGCCTGTGAGCAATGGTGAATGTCGTTCTGCCCTTTGTAAGTTCTGCAAGGGACTCCTTGATATACTGCTCGCTTTCATTGTCAAGAGCCGATGTTGCCTCGTCAAGAACAATAACCGGCGGATTCTTTATAAATACTCGTGAAATACTGATACGCTGCTTCTGACCGCCCGAAAGCATTACACCGCGCTCACCTATATAGGTGTCATAGCCCTGAGGCAGACTCATGATGAAATCGTGTGCCCCTGCCCTCTTTGCAGCCTCAACGGCCTCTTCTCTCGTTGCCTTCGGTGCACCGTAAAGGATATTTTCAATTACAGTACCCGAGAAAAGATAAACATCCTGCTGTACAACGCCGATAGCCTGTCTCAGAGACGTCAGGTTAATATCATTGATATCTTTGCCGTCAAG
>JAZSGK010000056.1:0-6793 GCA_045532695.1 Acutalibacteraceae bacterium | reverse complement strand
AACGGACAGCTTTTATCTTTTATCTTCTGAAGCAGGCGTTATATGCCTTGACCCATCTGTTTACAGCCTTAAGATCATACTGAAGAGGCATTGCCGTTGTCACAGCGGCAACTGCAGCAATATCCTTTACCATACCTAATACCTTCTTCAGGACTGTGGGATTACCTGCCATGCCCTTGATTTTTGCCTTGAGGGATTCAGGCTTAATCATATCCTTAACCATAGCGAAAAGACTGATTGAGTCAGCTGTGATTGTCATATCCTCGGCGTTGAGTATGCCTGTTGCAAATATGTAGTCAAGCTCTTTGGGCTCGAGCTTAGTAAGAAGAAGCTTTATTGAAGCAAGAGGTGCAAGGCCGTTACCGAACTGTGAATAGAACTCTCTCTGATACTTCCAGAGTGTCTTTGCGCTGTAGGATTCTGTCTTATCGCCCATTATTGCATCAGCTAAAATAGCGGAAGCCTTCATACTGTTGGCGATACCCGAGCCGATGATGGGTACTGTCATAAATGCACTGTCACCTATAGCCGCATAACCGTCTGCAACGAGTACGCCAAGAGGCTGTCTTACGGGTATCTGCACAAACTGACCGCCGCGAAGCTTCTTTTCACCAAGGTCGGGGAATTCAGCTCTCAGGTCATTGACAGTCTTTTCAACCTCTTCCATACCAATTTCATTGAATCTGCCGATAAGCACGTCAGTGTACTCACCGTCATCAGCCACCCAGCAAATGCCGAGGGTACCCTTATAGAACATAAGAACTCTGTATTTATCAGTAACCTCTACACTCATATCTTTTTCGTAGAAGGCTCTGTAAACATAGAAGCGCTCAAACTCCTGAGCTTCTTTCTGAATTCCGAGATACCCGGGAAGATTCATTCTCACAGGAGAGTTAAGACCGCAGGCATCAATTACGAGATCGGCGTATTCAGTGCCATTGTCGGTTTTAATACCGACGACTCTGTTGCCTAGCATTACAGGGCCTTCAACTGTTACACCGTATTTGAACTTTACACCGCATTCTACGGCATAGTCAATAAGGCACTTATAGATGTCGCTTCTTTCCATCTGGATTTCCAGCTGGTCCTCGGGCACATTCTGAGTAAGCTTGGTAGTCATTGACGGGCCGAAAAAGGTCATATTGTTTTTAAAATGATACATCTCTCTCGACGGCATTTCCATACCCACTGCCCCAAATGCCTTGGGGTCAAAAATATCAGTCCAGTCATGGCCCATTTTATTCTCTTTATTTCTTTCATAAACTGTTACATCATAACCGTTTTTAGCAAGTATTGCACCGCAGGTGATACCGCCGTGACCGCCACCGGCAATTATAATCTTCTTTGACATATCTCTTCTCCTCGCTTTTTTTATTAATTATATAGCAGACATCTTGAAAATTCAAGTCCCGCCTGCAAATCAGTTTCATTTCTGACATTATCAGGCAGTCAGCGGAAACAGAGAGGCGGTGGCTCCACAAATGTGCCCCCTTTTAAGGGGGCGCATTTACAGCGGCCTGCGGCCGCTGCGCCGGATTTCATCCGGCGTGGAGCCACCGATACTGCCCTTCACCGCAAACTAAAATTTCAGCGGTGCATAAGCACCGCCGAACATCAGAGTATAATACATAAAAGGCCGCTGCAGCCCTCGTTGATAACTCTCTCAAGAGTCTCCTGAAGCTTCATTCTCGCATCGGCGGGCATCTTATAAAGCTTGTTGTGCAGTCCCTCGTTGACAAGGCTGTCAAGAGTTTTGCCGAAGATGTTTGACTGCCATATCTTTGACGGATCCTCTTCAAACTCCTTGAGAAGATACATAATCAACTCCTCAGACTGACTTTCTGTGCCGACTATGGGTGCAACCTCAGTAGTTATGTTGGCTTTCAGCATATGAATTGACGGAGCAGATGCCTTCAGACGCACTCCGTATTTTCCGCCCTGCTTCATTATTTCAGGGTCATCGAGGCTCAGCTCATCCATTGTCGGCATAACTATACCGTAGCCTGTCGCTTCAACCTCTTCGAGAGCAAGTCTGAAACGCTCGAAGTCTTTTTTCGCCTTTGATAAAGAGACAAGCTCTGACATAAGCTGCTGCTCATCTTTGATATCAAGACCTGTTTTCTCACTCATAACCTTATAAAACAGTGACGATTCCACATCGAGTGCTACCCGTACACTGCCGCAGGAAAGGTCTGCATCTGATATTTTGCAGGAGCATACATTCTCACCGCAGGCGATTTCTTCAGTAAATGCTTTGGCATCTTTAACCTTTTTAAGCTTTGAAGCAGACTTAATAATATTAGAATATATCTTTTCTCTCAGAGGATGTTCTTTTTCAAGCTGAGATATCCACTTCGGGAAACAGAGCTTCATTTCCTTTATCGGGAATTCGTAAAGCAGACTTGAGAGAATATTTTTTATTTCCTGCTCACTCAGAGTCATACAGTTTGTGGCTATCACACCGACGCCGTATTTTTCCGACAGCTCTGCAGTCAGCCTTTTACATTCGCTGCTGTTGGGATTCTTACTGTTAAGAAGCACGACAAAAGGCTTTTTTATTGCTTTGAGCTCATTTATAACTCTTTCCTCCGCTTCGGTATAATCCTCTCTCGGGATATCGCCTATAGAGCCGTCCGTTGTAATGACAAGACCGATAGTCGAGTGCTCGTCGATTACCTTTTTTGTACCGATTTCAGCTGCCATATTGAAGGGTACTTCCTTATCAAACCAGGGAGTTTTCACCATTCTCGGCTTATCATCTTCTATGTATCCGAGACTTCCCGGCACAATATAGCCTACACAGTCAATAAGGCGTACTCTGAATCTCATAGAGTCATCGGCGGTTACCTCGGCAGCATCCTCAGGGATAAACTTCGGCTCTGTGGTCATAATAGTTCTTCCGCCGGAGGATTGAGGAAGCTCGTCTCTGGCCCTTTCTTTTTTACTTTCGTCAGAGATATTCGGCAGAACCAGCACATCCATAAATCTTTTTATAAAAGTAGATTTACCCGTTCTCACAGGACCTACAACACCTATATAGATATCTCCGCCGGTGCGTGTGGCAATGGAATTATAAATATTCTCTCTTGTCATATTTTCGTCCTCTTTTCTGAAGTTGTCTGTTGAATTATATGCCGCTCAGGTGACTAATATTCTTGCAGAAAAGAGAAAAGATATAAAAGAAAAGCCCTCCACTTAAAGTGAAGGGCATATGATTCTGATTTTAGCCGAGCATTGTCGTCTTGATAAGTACTACGCAGATAATTGCCATGAAGATGCAAAGACCAACCATAATTGAGTTAAGAATTGATGTTGCCTTTTCTTCATATTCAGCCTTCTTGGCATTCTTATACCAGATCCATGGAATGAACTGAAGAATGAAAGTAAGTGAGAAGAAAGCTGCAAAGAACTTTGCTGCCTTTGAGCATGAGCTCTTACCCTTCTTAGCCTTCTTGGGTTCAACAACCTGCTGAACATAAACCTGCTGAGCATAGATGGGAGCGGGCTGTGTATATACAGCCTGAGCTTCTACTGCAGGAGCAGCTGCGGGAGCGTCTGCTGTCACAACGGGAACCTCTGTGGGCTGAGGCTGAGTGAAAACTTCCTCAGCGGGGATTTCATCCTTTATAGCCTTGTTACCGCAGATGAAGCAGAATTCTGAGTTATCCTCAATTGTATTTCCGCAAAATTTACAAACCATAATAATATTCCTCCTTTTTGTTATGGATAAATTATAACATTAATTTTTTCCTCTTGCAATAGGAAAAACGAAGAATTTCACAGAATATTCGGCCTTTTATGCAGTTTTTCTGTATTTTTCACAGAAAAAATAAGAGCAATAATATTTTTAGAGGTGAAAGAAAATGAAAAATGCCGTAAAGTATGCTTTATCCTTTACTGTAGGGCTCATAAACTCTCTTTTCGGTGCAGGAGGAGGTCTTATAGCTGTTCCTTTATTCAAGGGACAGGGCCTTTCGCAAAAAGAAGCTCAGGCATCGGCAATATGTGTCATACTACCTTTATGTATCATAAGCGCATTTGTTTATCATTATCTCGGTTATTATAAGCTGAAGGAGGCTCTTGGATACATTCCTTTCGGCGTAATCGGCACATTTATCGGAACATCAATAATGAAGAAAATCCCCGATAAAATCCTTCGCAGGATATTCGCAGGCTTTATGATTTATTCGGGCATTAACATGCTTATGAGGTGACAAAGTGGATTTATACATGATTATATCTTCTCTACTTGCAGGCATTCTCGGCTCAATGGGTCTCGGCGGTGGCTCGGTGCTGATTATTTACCTCGTAAACTTTCTCGGTTTGCCTCAGAAGCAGGCTCAGGGCATCAATCTTATATTCTTCATACCATGCGCACTTTTAAGTGTAATTTCTTACAAAAGAAGCGGAATGTTAAATCTTCGCCGCACTTTGCCTGTCACACTTTTTTCGGTTTTCGGTGCTATTGTCGGTTTCATCATTCTTAAGTTTATTCCGACAGATTTACTCTCGAAGTTTTTCGGCGGCTTTCTTGTGTTTTTCGGTCTTTTTCAGCTATTCAAGAAAGTCAGATGAGGAAACGGGGTCGAGGCTCAGGCGAAGCGGAGCTTCGTTGAAGGGCGCCTGCGGCGCCCTTCCGAAATCACTGCGTGATTTCCCTGAGCCCCTGCTCCCCTCCTGCAGAAACTGAAAAAAATGAGGGGCGACTTCAAGTCGCCCCTTAAGGTCAGTTCTTTCTGAGATAATCTTCGAGTATCATTACAGCCGAAACCGCATCGACAACATCTTTGCGCTTCTGCCCTCTTACATCAACAGCACTCAATGCTCTGTGAGCTGATACCGTTGTAAGTCTTTCGTCAAACATAACAGTTTTTATGCCTGTCACATTCTCGAGCATTTCGCCGAAGCTGCGGCACTTTTCGGCTCTGTCGCCTTCACTGCCGTCCATATTCTTAGGCAGTCCCACAACTATAAGCTCAGCTTTTTTATCCGAAGCTATCTTCTTTATTTCCTCTGCAACCTTCGGTGCATAGTCACCCTTGACAACACCTACGGGCGATGCAAGGATTCCCATTTTATCGCAGACGGCAACGCCTGTGCGCATATCGCCGTAATCAACGCTCAGGATAATCATTCTTATCCCTCCTGGCTCATTGCAATGTAGTTTTCAACAGCGGTTTCTGTCTGATCGAAGGTCTTTACGGGGAGATTCTGATGAATCTTTGAGAAGATGCTGTAGAAAATTGTCTTTGCTGGGTTAGATGAGCCCGTACGAAGGTTGGCCGGATGGTTATAGCCGTACCACACAGCAGTTACATAGTGCGGTGTACCGCCGCAGTACCACTTATCGTTGTTTTCTGATGTTGTACCTGTTTTTGCGAAGGTCTGGAAACGGCTGATTTTTGAGCCGTAACCTGTACCGTTTGACTGTGTGACAGCCTTAGTGAGCATACCGAGCATACTCTGAGCGGTTTCGTCCTTGATAGCCTGCTCAGCTTCAGGATTGCTTCTGTCTAAGATGACATTGCCGTTTCTGTCAGTTACCTGATAGTAGCTGTAGGGCTCGAAGTATCTGCCGCCGTTGCCGAATGTAGCGAAAGCAGCAGCCATTTCAAGAGTAGTAACACCTGTGTTTGTACCGCCTACTGCAAGGGGGCTGAGATCTTTATCTTTTTCGCCGAGATTAAGATGGAATCTTTCATTGCAGTATTTGAATCCGGCAGGAACACCAAGCTGCTCTTTGAGAATTCTTACAGGGATTGTATTAAGTGAGCGTACAAGGCCCTCTTCAACGGTAATATAGTCGCCTGAGCCGTGGTCACCGTTAAAGTTTCTGGGCCAGTCTTTACCGTTGTTGTATTTTTCAAGAGCCTTATCATGAATAAGTGACGAGGGAGTAATCAGTCCCTGATCAACAGCGGGAGCATATACGCCGAGAGGCTTGATTGATGAACCCGGTTGTCTCTTTGCTCTCTGGTCAACAGCTCTGTTATATACTCTGTTGGCTGTCTTTTCACCAGTACCGCCTACGAGAGCAACAATTCTGCCCTGATAGTCCATAACTGTCATTGATGAGTCGGGATATTCACCGTATGAGTCCTTAGTAGAATACGGGAAGCCTGTTCTGTTTTTGTATGCGCTTTCAAGAGTCTTCTGAACGCTCAGATCAACAGCGGCATATATCTTAAGACCGCCGTAATATACCTTACGCAGAGCCTCGTTGTAGTCGTAGTTGTATTCCTTCTGTAAGTCTGCGATAACCTGATCAACTACATATTCCTCATACCATGTCAGGATATCGTCATCGTTTTCGGGGTTGTTGTCAGAGGCAGTATTTGAACTGCCTTTAGGTTTAACCTTTGTGTCAATGTTGGTATATTTATCGTGCTGTTTCTGAGTGATTTTGCCTTCCTCGAGCATCTTATCAAGACAGGTATTCTTTCTCTTCATACAAAGCTCAAAATCTGCATAAGGATTCTTACTGTAGGGAGACTGAGTGATACCTGCAAGAGTAGCGCACTCAAGAAGAGTGAGGTCGCTTACATCTTTGCCGAAGTAGGTTTCAGCGGCAGTTTTAACGCCGTAACAGCCTGCACCGAGAGAAACAGTGTTGAGGTACGCTTCAAGTATCTCTTTCTTTGAGTAGTGCTTTTCAAGGTTGAGAGCTCTTATGATTTCGTTGAACTTACGGTTGAAGGTTGCCTCGTTATCGTTGGTGAGGTTTTTGATAAGCTGCTGAGTGATGGTCGAGCCGCCCTGACCCCAACGCTCAGGAATAACGATAACGCCCACA
>JAZSGK010000190.1:0-2221 GCA_045532695.1 Acutalibacteraceae bacterium | reverse complement strand
TACGACAACTCTTTGCTCTTGAATATCTACAAACCTCAATAGGCATTGAATCAATCAGTCTGATAGAGCCTGATTCATCATCGGGAATGCTCTTGATAATGCGAGCCCTGATTTGTTCGATATGATAAGCCAGATGATGGCGGCGGGCATTATAATTTCGACGGGAGCCCATGCGAAGGGTAAGGTCTGGGAGCAAAGATTGCATCGTTTCAAAAAACAGACATTCGCTATCGATGGAAAGAAACTCCTGGAAAAGAGAAAGCGCAATTATTTCAACATCAGAGCAACGAGGTTTTCGCCCGCAATGTTGCAAGTTTCCGCAAGAATTCAAAAAATCTTGAGAAAAAGACTTGCATATATCTAAAATTCTGTCAAACTGTCCTTGTGGTTGCATAGCTTCTTTTTGTAAGTACGTGTTTTAGCTTATTTATTGTACTACAAATAAAAAAGTTATGCAATCACAATCTCGTTATATGATAAAGTTTAGTTTCTAATTTTTAATTATACCAACGCGTACAGTGTGGAGTCTTATTATCCATTTTTTTACTCAAAATGCATAGCCTGTTCAAAAGCATGAAATTGAAAAACTTTCTACTGATAAGCCTCTTTATTTTAGGTCTGTGTTCTCTTTGCCTGTATCTTGCTTATTCCCATCTTAGTGAAGTAAGAGCAAAGGAACTTTCATATTCAGATCATATCGCAGCAAAGTACATAAGTAGTCAAATAGACAGTCTCTCAATTTCAACAGGTGGCGGTTGCCGTGCATCTTACTTCAGCACTCCTGTAGTTGAGGGTAAATGGATTATATATATCCCTAAAAACTGTGACGTGGATATCCCTTTTCGATTGAATCAACTTCAGGATCGATTGATTAAAAGTATGTCGCATCTTGGCAGCACGCCTGATATAGTTGTGTCTTGGAAAGCAATACAACAGCCGGATACAACAAATGAGCATTATGATTATTATGAGGTTAATATACTGTACAGGGGGGTAAGTTATAAATGACTCTCTGCGCATCTCTCAATTATTTAGAAAGGTGACGGCAGGGCTAAGAAGCATATGCTTCCGTCTCGATTAACCAACTCACCTGAGAGAAACATATTTATCCCTCAATTGTCTTAATGAGAATGTGAGTACGTAATGTTAAAGTATTTTGTAAAACGTTAACAACAAGACTTTTTCTTAAATTTCTACAATCCATTATAAACCGAACTAAAGGTGAGTAAAAAAGAGCTTATTACACACCGAGAAAAAGCCGGTGCTAAACCGGCTGAAAGGGGAGGTTTATTCACCCCGGCGCTTGGTAGGAAGCCCGAAGAAGTTATTGCCTCCGATTTGGTAGCCGGTGGCTTTCCAACTGATATGGGTGAGGGTGGGGTAAATCCCATCTTCCCTCTTGTAGCCGCATTCGAGTACGTCTACCTAGGGAGGCAGTACACCAGAATGGAACACGTTTATCCCTAGATCACGTCATAAATTTCAGCAATGAGAGTGAGGGTACGTAATGTTAACGCACTTCATAAAACATTGACAACAAGTGTTTTCTAAAGCTTCCTGCAACCGTTATGAGTCGAGCCGAATTTTAGGACAATTTTCAGAAAACGGAATCAATTTTTATAAGCCATTTATACACAGTGTTTAGGAGTCGATAAAAATCACAGTCACAAAAAGGCTATTATGGGAGCGGTCGTAACCAAGACAAAATGGTAACGACCGCTCCTTTTTTGTGCCTTGATTTCAGCGACTTATAAAATCGCAACTCATAACAGAAAACGGACTTTCCGGGCTGTTTTTGTTCATATTTATACCCCGTTTTACAGCCAAAAGGACTCGCTTAGACTCGTGCGGTTCCAGTCACATTACATTCAATTAGCTGATTATTCGTGGCTTAAATAGCCAAAAATCGGCGTCTATCAGTCAAATCACATTGCTTGCCTTGCAAGTGTTGAAAATGAGTGTTTTGTGACGATTTTCTCATAATGGAAAAAGTCATCCGATTTTGATTCACAGTCACGAAAGAAGAAGTAATAAAGACCTTGCATGTTTATACTAAATAGCTTATACTATACAAAGGAACTTTTACCCCCTGTTTTTATGAATAAGAAGACAAGCAAAGCAAAGTCGGTAAGCGCAGACATCGAAGTCCGCGTGAAGAGCGCCAGCGGAACCACCTACCGCGCCCTCGTTGAGAAGAGAAACAAGAAAGTCACCTACCTGT
>JAZSGK010000162.1:0-12276 GCA_045532695.1 Acutalibacteraceae bacterium | reverse complement strand
CATTGCAGAAGCTTTACTCGTACCCACAAAGATTTATGTAAAGCCCGTCCTTGCTCTTATTGAAAAAGTAGCAGTAAAGGGTATTTCCCACATTACAGGCGGCGGCTTCTATGAAAACATTCCCCGCTCAATTCCCGACGGACTTTGCGCAAAGATTGACAAGTCTGCCGTTAAGGTGCTTCCTATCTTCGACGTTATCGCTAAGTGGGGCAACATTCCCGAGCGTGATATGTATAACACCTACAATATGGGTGTCGGTATGAGCATTGTTGTTCCCAAAGACCAGGTTGAACTTTCCATCTCAATCCTCAAAGAAAACGGTATCGACGCTTATGTTATCGGCGAAATTATCGAAGGTGATGAGAAGGTGATTCTGTAATGGGCAAGAAAATTGCAGTTCTTGTATCCGGCGGCGGAACAAATCTTCAGGCTCTTATAGACGCAGAGAAAACCGGTATGTTCGGCGAGAGTAAAATCACTCTTGTTATAGCATCAAAGCCCGGTGTATATGCTCTCGAAAGAGCAAGCAACAACGGCATTGACTCAGCTGTCCTTTGCAGAAAGGACTATGCGGATATAGCAGCCTACTCCAGGGCACTGACAGAGACACTCAAGGCAAACGGTATCGACCTCGTTGTCCTTGCAGGTTTTCTTACAATTATTGATGAGCAGGTTTACGAGGCTTATCCCAATGCCATCATCAACATTCACCCTGCTCTTATTCCCTCATTCTGCGGCAAAGGCTACTACGGTCTTCACGTACACGAGGCAGCTCTTCAGAAGGGTGTCAAGGTTTCAGGTGCGACAGTGCACTTTGTAACCCCCGAATGTGACGCCGGCCCAATTATCCTGCAGAAGGCTGTTGAAGTAAAGCAGAATGATACACCCGAAACTCTTCAGCAGAGAATTATGGAAGAAGCTGAGTGGAATATACTTCCCGAAGCAGTAAAGCTTTTCTGCGAAGACAGACTGACAGTAAAAAATAATATAGTTTATATAGGAGAGTAAGCATGAAAGTTTCAACTATCAAAGACGAGCTTAATTCACTTGCCTACCACGGCAGAGGTATCATCATCGGCAAAAGTGCCGACGGCAAAAAGGCTGTAACTGCTTATTTCATTATGGGCAGAAGTGAAAACAGCCGTAACCGTGTTTTCGTACTCGAAGGCGATGCAATGCGCACCAAGGCTTTTGACGAAAGCAAAATGACTGACCCCCACCTTATTATCTACTATCCCGTAAGAGTACTCGGCAACAAGACCATCGTTACAAACGGCGACCAGACCGATACAATCTATGACCTTATGGATAGGCAGATGACCTTCGTGCAGGCTCTTCGCACAAGAGAATTCGAAGACGATGCCCCTAACTTCACTCCCAGAATTTCAGGCATTATCCGCCTTGACAAAGAGGGTATGAACTACGCTATGTCAATTCTCAAGAGTGCAGAGGGTGATGACAGCTCATGTGAAAGATTCACCTATGCTTACTCAAACCCCATCTGCGGTAAGGCTAAGTTCATCCATACATATAACTGTGACGGCAATCCCCTGCCCTCATTCGAAGGCGAGCCTAAGACACTTGAGCTTCCCGATGTTTCTATTGATGAGCTTACAGACCTTATCTGGACAAACCTCAACGAAGACAACAAGGTTTCACTTTTCGTAAGATACATCGATATCGAAAGCGGTGAAAGCGAAACACGAGTAATAAATAAGAATAAATAATCGGAGGATGACAATGAAAGAATTCGAACTTAAATACGGTTGTAACCCCAATCAGAAGCCCTCTAAGATTTATATGCATGACGGCTCAGACCTCCCCATCGAAATTCTCAGCGGCAGACCCGGCTATATCAACTTCCTCGATGCTTTCAATTCATGGCAGCTCGTTAAGGAAGTAAAGGAAGCTACAGGTCTCCCCTGTGCGGCATCATTCAAGCATGTAAGCCCCACTTCAGCAGCTGTAGGTACAATTCTCCCCGAAAAGCTCAAGAAGGCATGCTTCGTTGACGATGTAGAGGGTCTTGATGAAAGCCCACTCGCCTGCGCTTATGCAAGAGCAAGAGGTACAGACAGAATGTGCTCCTTCGGTGACTGGGTTGCACTTTCAGACGTTTGCGACGCTACAACAGCAAAGCTTATCAAGAGAGAAATCTCCGACGGCGTTATCGCTCCCGGTTACACTGACGAGGCTCTCGCTATCTTAAAGCTCAAGAGAAACGGCAACTACAATGTTGTTAAAATCGACCCTGACTTCGTACCCGCTGAAATTGAAACAAAGCAGGTTTACGGCATCACCTTCCAGCAGGGCAGAAACAACTTCGAAATTAATGAAGCTCTCCTTGAGGATATCGTGACAAAGAATAAGGAGCTCCCCGAAACTGCAAAGAGAGACCTTATCATTGCTCTCATCACTCTTAAATATACACAGTCAAACTCAGTGTGCTATGCTTATGACGGACAGGCTATCGGCGTAGGCGCAGGTCAGCAGTCAAGAATTCACTGCACAAGACTTGCAGGCACAAAGGCTGATACATGGCTTCTGCGCCAGGCTGATAAAGTACTGAATCTCCCCTTCCTTCCCACTCTCGGCAGAGCTGACAGGGATAATGTTATCGACGGTTATATCAACAAGAATGAAGAAGATGTATGTGCTGACGGCAACTGGCAGAAGTACTTCACTTCACAGCCCGAGCCCTTCACAAAGGAAGAAATGGAAGCTCACCTTAAGACTTTCTCAGGCATCGCTCTCGGCTCAGACGCTTTCTTCCCCTTCTCAGACAATATTGAAAGAGCATATCGCAGCGGCGTAAGCTATATCGCAGAGCCCGGCGGCTCAATCAGAGACGATGCTGTTATCGAATGTGCTGACAAGTACAATATGGTAATGGCATTTACAAAGATGAGACTCTTCCATCATTAATATAAAAACTCAGGAGATAAAAAATGCTTAACTACTTTAACGAACTTGAAAAATATGACTCAGATGTTTTCGCTGCCTGCGATAAGGAATTCCAGAGACAGCAGACCTTTATCGAGCTTATCGCTTCAGAAAACATTGTTTCAAAGGCTGTACTTCTTGCAGCCGGCAGTGTACTGACAAATAAATATGCTGAAGGTTATCCCGGCAAGCGTTACTACGGCGGTTGTCACTGTGTTGATGAGGTCGAAAATATTGCAAGAGAAAGAGCAAAGAAGCTCTTCGGCGCAGAACATGCCAACGTACAGCCTCACTCAGGTGCCAACGCTAACCTTGCAGCTTTCTTCGCACTCCTTGAGACAGGCGACACTGTTATGGGCATGAACCTTTCTCAGGGTGGTCACCTCTCCCACGGCTCACCGGTAAATATTTCAGGTAAATACTGGAACATTGTTCAGTACGGTGTTGACGATGAGACAGAGATGATTGACTACGATAAAATGAGAGAGCTCGCTCTTGAATGCAAACCCAGGCTCATCGTTGTAGGTGCAAGTGCTTACTCAAGAATTATCGACTTCAAACGCTGCAGAGAAATCGCAGACGAAGTCGGTGCATATCTTATGGTCGATATGGCTCACATTGCAGGTCTTGTTGCTGCAGGCCTTCATCCCTCACCCGTACCCTATGCACATGTTGTAACTTCAACAACTCACAAGACCCTCCGCGGTCCCAGAGGCGGTCTTATCCTCTGCACTGCAGACCTTGCTCAGAAAATTGACAAAGCTGTTTTCCCCGGCACTCAGGGCGGTCCTCTTATGCACGTTATCGCAGCTAAGGCTGTTGCTTTCGGCGAAGCTCTCACAGATGAGTTCAAGGCTTATCAGACTCAGCTTCATAAGAACGCTGCCGCTTTATGTGAGGCTCTTATGGCTGAAGATATCGACATCGTTTCAAAAGGCACAGATAACCACCTTATGCTTCTCGACCTGAGAAAGTATGATATTTCAGGTAAAGAGCTTGAGCACAGACTCGATGAAGTACACATCACAGCAAACAAAAACACTATCCCCAACGACCCCAAGAGTCCTTTTGTTACAAGCGGTCTTCGCGTCGGTACTGCTGCCGTTACTTCAAGAGGTTTCAAGGAAGATGAAATGAAGCTTATTGCTAAATGGATCAAGCTTGCTATCACTGACTTTGAAAATTCAAAAGAAGAGATTACAAAGGGCGTTCTTGCTCTTTGCGAAAAGTACCCCATATATAATGATTAAGAGGTGCAGCTCATGAAAATTATGGTTGTAGGTGGCGGCGGACGTGAACACGCCATCATCAAAAAGCTCAAAGAAAACAAAGATATAGAAAAAATCTACGCTCTTCCCGGCAACGGCGGTATTGCTGCCGATGCCGAGTGTGTAGCTATAAGCGCAACTGACATAGACGGCATCTGCGAATGGGCAAAGAATAACCCTGTTGACTATGCCGTTGTTGCTCCCGACGATCCCCTTGTTCTGGGTGCAGTTGACAGACTCAGTGCTATTGGTATCCCCTGCTTCGGTCCTGAAGCCAAGGCAGCTATTATCGAAGGCAGTAAGGTTTTCTCAAAGAATCTTATGAAGAAGTACGGCATTCCCACGGCAGAGTACGAGGTATTCTCCGATATGGAAAAGGCTCTCGCATATCTTGAGACAGCTCCCATTCCTACAGTTATAAAGGCTGACGGTCTTGCACTGGGTAAGGGTGTTATCATTGCTATGACAAGAGACGAGGCTAAAGATGCCGTAAAATCAATGATGGAAGACAAAATCTTCGGTGACAGCGGCAGCAATGTCGTTATTGAGGAATTCCTTACAGGTCCCGAGGTTTCAGTGCTTTCATTCACAGACGGTAAGACTGTTGTTCCTATGGTTTCATCAATGGACCATAAGAGAGCTCTCGACAATGACGAGGGTCTCAACACCGGCGGTATGGGTACAATTGCACCCAATCCCTACTATACAGATGCCGTTGCAAAAGAGTGTATGGAAACAATTTTCCTTCCCACTATAAACGCAATGAACGCTGAAGGCAGAACCTTCAAGGGCTGTCTCTACTTCGGCCTTATGCTCACTCCTATGGGGCCCAAGGTTATCGAGTACAACTGCCGTTTCGGCGACCCGGAGACTCAGGTTGTTCTCCCCTTGCTTGAAAGCGACCTTCTCACTGTTATGAAGGCTACTACAGACGGTACTCTCGCTGAAACAGAAGTTAAATTCGCTGATAAATCGGCTTGCTGTGTTATTATGGCTTCTAAGGGCTATCCCCAGAAGTACGATAAGGGCTTTGTTATTGACATAGCTGACGAAGTAAAAGACAGCGTCTATGTTGCAGGTGCAGTCCTTGACGGCGATGTTCTCAAGACAAGTGGCGGACGCGTACTTGGTGTAACAAATGTAGGTGCTTGTCTTAACTGCGCAATCAGCGGTGCTTATGAAAAGGTTAAGAAAGTAACCTTTGAAACTGCATTCTACAGAACCGATATAGGCAAAAAAGCCAAGGAGGCAAAATAAATGGTATATCGCATATATGTTGAAAAGAAAAAGGAACTCGCCAACGAGGCCAAGGGTCTTTTAGGCGATATCAACTCACTTCTCGGCATCAGAAGCGTGACTGACCTTCGTGTCATCAACCGCTACGATGCAGAAGACATCGAAAAAGACCTTTTCGATTATGCAGTTAAAAATGTTTTCTCAGAGCCTCAGCTTGATATTACAAGCGATGCACTCTTTGCTGACGGTGCTGCTGTTTTTGCAGTTGAGCCTCTTCCCGGTCAGTTTGACCAGAGAGCTGACTCTGCCGCTCAGTGTATCCAGATTATTTCCCAGGGTGAAAGACCCATAATCAAAACAGCTAAGGTCTATGCCCTTTACGGTGATGTAAGCGAAAGCGAACTCGCTGAAATCAAAAAGTATGTTATCAACCCCGTTGAATCAAGAGAAGCTTCACTTGAAACTGCTGAAACGCTCAAGACAAAGTATGACATTCCAACAGAGGTTGAAACTCTTGACGGCTTTATTGACCTTGACGAGCAGGGCCTCGCAGATTTCGTTAAGAAGTATGCTCTTGCTATGGATAACGATGATATCGCTTTCTGTCAGGACTACTTCAAAAAGGAAGGCAGAAACCCCACTATCACTGAAATCCGTATGATTGATACATACTGGTCAGACCACTGCCGTCATACAACTTTCCTTACAACTATCGACTCAGTCAAGTTTGAAGATGACCTTCTTCAGAGAGCTTATGATGACTATATCGAAACAAGAAAAGAGCTCGGCAGAACAAAGCCCATCTGTCTTATGGATATCGGTACTCTCGCAGGCAAATATCTTAAGGCCAAGGGCTATCTTGATAAATTAGACGAAAGCGAAGAAATCAACGCTTGTACCGTTAAAATCGAAGTTGAAATTGACGGCAAAAAAGAGCCCTGGCTTCTTCTCTTCAAAAATGAAACTCACAACCACCCCACAGAAATTGAGCCCTTCGGTGGTGCCGCAACATGTATCGGCGGTGCTATCCGTGACCCCTTATCAGGCAGAAGCTATGTTTACGGCGCTATGCGTGTGACAGGTGCAGGTGACCCCTTGAAGAGCGTTGCTGAGACTATTCCCGGCAAGCTCCCCCAGAGAAAGATTGTCACAACTGCTGCTGCAGGTTATTCCTCATACGGTAACCAGATTGGTCTTGCAACAGGTATTGTTGACGAGCTTTATCACGAGGGCTATACAGCTAAGAGAATGGAAATCGGTGCTGTTATCGCTGCTGCTCCCCAGGAAAACGTAAGACGTGAATGTCCCGAAGACGGTGACGTTGTTATTCTCCTCGGTGGTGCTACAGGCCGTGACGGCTGCGGCGGTGCTACAGGCTCATCAAAGTCACACACAATGGAAAGCCTTGAAACCTGCGGTGCTGAAGTTCAGAAGGGTAACGCTCCCGAAGAAAGAAAGCTTCAGAGACTTTTCAGAAACAAAGAAGCCTGCCGTATGATCAAGCGCTGTAACGACTTCGGTGCAGGCGGTGTATCCGTTGCTATAGGTGAACTTGCAGACGGTCTTGAAATTGACCTTAACGCAGTACCCAAGAAATATGAAGGTCTCGACGGCACAGAGCTCGCAATCAGCGAAAGCCAGGAAAGAATGGCTGTTGTTATCGAGAAAGAAAACATCGACAACTTCCTCGCTCTTGCCAAGAAAGAAAACCTCAATGCTACTGTTGTTGCTAAGGTTAAGGCTGAAAAGCGACTCACAATGTATTGGAACGGCAAGGCCATAGTTGATATCAGCCGTGAATTCCTTAACTCAAACGGTGCTGAAAAGCATATCGATATCGAGGCTGCTGCTCCTCAGTGTCCTATGAAGAAAATCGAGGGCGGTTTTGCAGAAAACCTCAATGCTCTTGCTTCCGACCTCAACGTATGTTCAAAGAGAGGCCTCAGCGAACGCTTCGACTCAACTATCGGTGCAGGCACAGTGCTTATGCCCTTCGGCGGTAAGAATCAGCTGACTCCCATTCAGGCTATGGTACAGCTCGTTTCAACTGAAAAGGGTCACACCAACGACTGCTCACTTATGTCATGGGGCTATAACCCCTTCTATACAGAGAAAACTCCTTTCCACGGCGCATATATGGCTGTTATCGAATCAGTCTGCAAGCTTATTGCAACAGGTGCTTCCTTCGAGGACGTTTATCTCACATTCCAGGAATACTTCGAGAGACCCGGCAAGGATCCCAAGCGTTGGGGCAAGCCTCTTGCTGCACTTCTCGGTGCATTCAAGGCTCAGAAGGACCTTAAGGTTGCCGCTATCGGCGGTAAGGACTCAATGAGCGGTACCTTCGAAAATCTCGATGTACCTCCCACACTTGTTTCCTTTGCTGTTACAACTGATAAGGTTGAAAATGTTGTTTCACCCGAATTCAAAAAGGCAGGCAACAAGCTTATCAAGATCACTCCCGAATTTAATGCTGACCATCTTCCCGTAACAGAATCACTTCTCGGTGTATTCAATAAGGTTACAGAGCTTCTCAGAAGCGGTAAGGCTGTTTCCTGCTACACTCCCGGCTTTGGCGGTATTGCAGAAGCAGTTATGAAAATGTGCTTCGGTAACGGCCTCGGCTTTGAATTTGCTGAGGATATCAGCGTAGAAAAAGCCTTCTCATATGCTTACGGCAGCTTCCTTCTTGAAGTAGAAGCAGATGTAAACGATGGCGAAACAATCGGTTATATCACTGATAAGGCTGCTATCTCAATGGGCGGCGAAGAAGTGGCTCTTGACGCTCTTCTCGGCGTGTACGAAGATAAGCTCGAAAGTGTATATCCCTGCAACATTGACCAGTCAGAGTCAAAGGTAGAAACCTTCTCATACGAAGCTACCAAGAGAGTTGCTCCTGCTATAAAGGTTGCAAAGCCCAAGGTGCTTATTCCCGTATTCCCCGGCACAAACTGCGAATTCGACTCTGCTAAGGCTATGGACGATGCAGGTGCTGAAAGCAAGATTATTGTCATTAACAACCTCAGCGCTGACGGTATCCAGAGAAGTGTTGAGACCTTCGCTAAGGAGCTTGAAACAGCTCAGATGATATTCATTCCCGGCGGTTTCTCAGGCGGTGACGAGCCCGACGGCAGTGCTAAGTTTATTACTGCTTTCTTCCGCAATGCGGCAATCAAGGCTCAGGTAACAGACCTTCTCGACAAGAGAGACGGTCTTATGTGCGGTATCTGTAACGGCTTCCAGGCTCTTGTTAAGCTGGGTCTTGTGCCCTACGGCAAGATTGTTGACTCAGAGGAGGATATGCCTACTCTTACCTTCAACACAATTGCAAGACACCAGTCACGCATTGTAAGAACAAGAATCGCTTCAAATATGAGTCCCTGGCTTGCTGACACAAATGTAGGCGATATTTATAATGTGCCCATTTCACACGGCGAGGGACGTTTCCTCAGCGACGAAAAGACAATTCTTGAGCTCGCTAAAAACGGACAGATTGCTACTCAGTATGTTGACTTCAGCGGTGAAGCAACCAACGATATCCACTTCAATCCCAACGACTCAATGTTTGCTATTGAGGGTATCACTTCACCTGACGGCCGTGTATTCGGCAAGATGGGTCACAGCGAGAGAATCGGTTACGGACTTTACAAGAATGTTCTTGGTGATTATGACATCAAGATGTTCAAGAGTGCAGTGAAGTACTTCAAATAATTGTCTGAACAAGAAAAGTGACGCCCGTCCGGCGAGGACCACAAAAAACAGCTCGGTTTAACCCGAGCTGTTTTCTATTATGCTACAGATATTTTCCTGTATATCAATAATGAGCCACACCGCATTTGCAGATTTTGTTTGTTCCGAAGAGCTTGAACAGGCCCCTGAATATCTTCCAGAAGAATTGTGTGAAAGCGCTTTTGCTGTGGCACAAATGATTGCAGGGCTCTTTCTTAGGTTCTTCTTCAGGCTCAGGCTTAACCTCAGCAGGCTTTTTCTCCCACTGAGCGTATAAGGTAAGCTCCTCACTGTCCAGTGTAATAACATCTCCTGTCTTATAACTTTTACCGGTGCCGTCGGCTTTTGTATTCCAAGCGACAAAATTATAATCCGTTCTCGTAAATTCAGATGCAGGCACGGTAAGCTTATCACCAAGCTGTAAAGCGCCGAAATTTATCATGTTTCCCTTTGCGCCGTTGCCGTTATAAAACACTCTTGCATTTGTATCGGAAAAGCCCTTGTCAAGAAAAGCTTTTCTTTTTTCTATAAAGCCTATAAGGGTGTTCTGAACTGTATCTTCATATTTATCCGACACTGATTCGTATTCATCTGAATCATAATAGCTCCAACGAATTGCATTCATT
The DNA here is from genome assembly GCA_045532695.1 of Acutalibacteraceae bacterium. Lineage (GTDB taxonomy): Bacteria > Bacillota > Clostridia > Oscillospirales > Acutalibacteraceae > UBA6857. The sequence continues at coordinate 2,474 of JAZSGK010000162.1, read as the reverse complement.
ACTGCTGAGGCTGAAATACTTTCATATCTGTCAGTGATGCTTTTAATATATTCGTCAGTAATACGGGGAGAGAACTCATTCTGCCACTCTTCACAGGCAAGGGAGAAGAAATCCTTATGGCGGTATAATATGTTAAGAACAGTCGGCAGAGTATCTTTGATAGCATATACTTCAAGGTAATAAATTACACCTGCAAACCAACCGTCAGGGTATGATGAATTTGTTCCGAATCTTTCAAAACCTGTGCCCAGTGCATTATCAAAATCCCATACGGGTGCAGCCACAAACTTATCGCTGTCAGCATCTTTATAAATGTAAAAGCTGGTAAGACCTGCATCAAAGTTTTTGACGAACTCCTGGAAAACATACATCTTAACAAAGGAATCCACATCTATATACTCTGAATAATGTTTACCGAGAGAGTTGTATCCGTCAGGGGAATAAATTGCATCTTCAAACTCCTGATAGTATGCACTGATATATTCTACCTGTGCTTTTGTAGCATACTCGGGAGCTTTCAGGACTATAGTCTGATTTTTATCAGTAACAAAACCGCTGGCTTCGGCAGGATAACGGTTAGCTAATTCGTATTCAAGGAGATATCCTCCTGTAATGTTTTCGGGATTATTCGGAATATCAACCCAATGCTTGCTACCGGGCTTAAGCTGCTTATAGTTAGCCGCTCTGCCGCTACTGAGAGGATATGAATCAAGATCTTCTTCATTTACATCTTCTGTAGCACCTTCAAGGTCTTCGATGTCCACTCTTCCGCTGCCTACCTCAACACTTTCACATATCAGATAGTTGCCGTAGTATTCATTGTCGATATAAAGATCGACGAATTTATGCTGAGAAGTAAATTCGAGGCCGACTGCATCAGCAAAATCAAAAGCTGTTGCATTGTGCATAAGTGTTTTATCACCGTAATTTGCAAGGAGTGTCCATTTTTTTGCTTTGTCCATTCCCAGCACACTTGTTTTTTTGTCGAATTTTATATTATAAGGTTTCTTTATACTATTCCAGGTTGCATTACCTCTGCCTTTGATATAATCAAGAGCCTGATCAATTACAACCTCACCTTCTGAAACAACAAGGGCATTTGCAGGCTCTTTGTGAGACTTGTCAGCATGCACTGCATCCATAGAACCCGACTCTGTAGTAATATGCAGTGACGGTATGTTTTCTGATTTCAAGACAACCAGATTATATTCTTTATCTTCACAGGAAAGAACATATCTGCCCTTATTTTCGAAAGCGACCGTTTCACCGGCAGCTATTGATTCTCCGTCAAGGGTAACATCAGATGACGCTGTATAATCAAGGGTAAGTTCATTCAATGACGCATCTGAGGGTAAAAACAGATAATAATCCACACCCTTTTGCCACCACTGAACCTTCAGTTGAGATTCACCCCTATTAAAACTGACGCCAAAATCCGAAATTCCCCGGGTCACCGCACCGGCAGAAATCACCGTAAAACAAATCAGCACCGACAGGGTAAAGATAAAAGTAAATCTGTTAAATTTCTTCATATAAAATATCCCCCTTTAAAGAACATTTTTGCTTAAATTCAGCTTAGCAGCTTCAGTTAGATATTAGCATTTTATAACCGTAATGTCAACAATGTCAATCAGCAACTTTGCCACAACTTTTCGGTTTTTGTAGTTTTTAAATCTGTATTGTTTTTATATTGAAATATTTGCCAATTAGTTGTATAATGATAAGGTATAAATAAAGGAGAGGCAAAATTGTATGAATTATCAGCTTGACTTTAAAAATAAAAGTGTGCTCATAACAGGTGCTGCCAGCGGTATCGGTCTTGAAACCGCAAAGGCTTTTTTACAGGGCGGTGCAGATGTCTATATGGCAGACTATAATGAAAATGCTCTTGTTTTGCAGGTATCAAGACTTAAGAGCGAATATCCCGAAAGTAAGATTATCCCCATCACAGCCGATATAACAAGTGAGGAACAGGTTAAGAATATCCCCGAAACTATACGGCAGGGTACGGGCAGACTTGATATATTGGTAAACAATGCAGGTATGTCGCATTCAGCTTACAGCATCAACGAAAAGCAGGAGGACTGGAATAAGGTTATCACCCTCAATCTTACGGCTCAGTTTTTTGTTGCTCAGACTATGGCAAATGAGTTTATGATTCCTCAGAAAGCGGGCAAGATTATCAATATGTGCTCCCTCGGCGGTCTTATGGGTATCCCTGCCGCTGCGGCTTACAGTGCGAGTAAGGGCGGTGTGCTGCAGATGACAAAGTCTCTGGCCTGCGAATGGGCACGTTTCGGTATCAACGTCAACTGTGTATGCCCCGGTTTTGTTGATACTCCCCTTATTGCGGAAAACACGGCTAATGAAAAGTGGATGGCATATATGAATATGCGCACACCTATGCGCCGTCTGGCTAACCCCGATGATGTTGCAGGCAGTGTAGTTTTCCTTGCAAGCGATATGGCTCAGTT
>JAZSGK010000131.1:0-15488 GCA_045532695.1 Acutalibacteraceae bacterium | reverse complement strand
GAATACGATGAATGCTACAAGGAATACTGCAAGACCTGCAATAATTGTCTTCTTTCTGCCGAACTTTGAACCGAACTTACCTGCAGGAATAGCTGCTGCACCTGGGCAGACTGCAAAGATAAGCATAATAACAGTTGCCTCAGAGGTAATCATGTGAAGGATTTCCTGAGCAAAGAGTGAGAAGAAGGTTGTGATTGCGTTTGATGCGCAGAAGAGGAAGAAGAGAGTACCGAGCATAAAGATAAGACTCTTTCTTTCGCCCTTTGTAAGCTTCATAGCCTTAAGCTCAGCCTTCTTCTGCTTAGCAGCTTCCTTCTGAGCCTTCTTAAGAGCCTTAGCGTCTGCATACTGGTTAGCGTCGCCCTTAAGACGGATGCTTGTATCCTCTTCCTTAACGAAGAAGAGAAGAACCAGCATACCAACGATCATAACAAGTGAACCTACGATAAATACATAGGGGAATGAAACTGTTTCGTCAGCCTTGATTTCAGCCTTGCTGTAGCCTGCAAAAAGTGTGCAGAGTGCAATACCGATTGTACCTGCAACCATACCTACAGCTGAACCGATACCGCCCATAAGGTTGATGATTGCGTTACCTTCACTGCGAAGCTCGGGAGGAGTAAGGTCAGGCATAAGAGCAACAACGGGAGCTCTCCAGAGTGACATTGAGAAAACAAAGAGGATAACTACAAGCATTGTAAGGGGAAGCTGGAGTGATCCGCTTGTGTTAAGAGCAACAATGGGAATAAGTGCAAAAAGAATTGCCGAAATCGGAGCGCAGGAAACAATAAAAGGACGGCGCTTACCGAGCTTTGAATGGCAGTTGTCAGAAAGCTTACCGAAGGTAGGCTGGAAGATAACACCGAAAATGTTATCGAAGGTCATAATGATACCGATAAAGAGGGGTACCAGGGAGAAACCACCTGTTGCGGAAATTGTGCTCTGACCCTGAGCTTCAGCAAATTCACCGATCCAGGGAATAGCACTTGCAAGCTTTGCACTAAGATTTGTAACAAGTTCGCTTTCGGAAAGAATCTTGTTGAGAATTTTTGTAATATAGGGGTCATAAATCGCCCATGCGATTGATGTTGCCAGGAAACCAAAACCTGTGAGTATGGTCTTTGGCACGTTCAGCTTCTGAGCATTCTTCTGCTTTGCCATGTCAAAAGCTCCTTTCTTTTTTATACAAATATGGTGCTGAAATATTCAGTCTATTACATTATAGCTTTTTTATCGTAGAATTTCAACGGTTATTTCAAAATTGTCATAGTATATTTTATATCATACAAAAAGCTGTTCTTTGTTTATTGACTGAAAAAAATCTTTATGTTAAAATTCACTTATATTGAAGTTTAAAAAGGAGAAGATCATACTATGAAAAAGCTTACTGTAATACTTATCTCTTTTATACTGATTATTTCACTGCCTTGCAGCTCTTTTGCGGCAGTGGGTACAGTGTTCAACGAAAGGGAGCTTTTTGTAGCACCGAAAGCCGAAAGAGTTATGTTCGATGTTCTTGACGGCGTAGTAAATGGTCTGGTTAAAGGAATTGCCGCGCTTATGCCGGTTCCTGAAAGTTGGAGAGATACGGAAAGTCCCGAAGGATTTATGCAGGGTTCCGGTGAGTTTATAAGCGAGCCTGCAGAAAATGCAGCTTGGCGTCTCGGCTATGACTCAAGAAGTCTCCTGCCCGAAAATAAAGATGAGGTTATCGGCAAGTACTATGTCGCCGGTACTATCAGCACATCAAATAAATATGCCACCTCTGTCGAAGATGATCTGCTTGTAAGAACAGTTGCAATAAGCGACGGTCCCGACAGACCTACATCTGTTTTCTGTGCAATTGACAGCTACGGAATGTCACTTGCAGATGTGCGCGAAATAAGAATGAGACTCGTTGATTGGGCAAAAGAGAATAACGTTTGCAGTATAAGCGTCAGCGTGCTTCATCAGCACAGCGCCATTGATACCTTCGGTATGAACGGTAATATCTGGCAGATGGCTCTTCTTAATCCTTTATATACGGCCTTCGGAGCAAAAACTACTAACGGAAAAAATCCCGAGTATATGGAAAATCTATTCTCAGAATGCTGTGAATCAATTAAGACGGCTGAAGAAAATATGACAGACGGTAAGCTCTACTTCGGCACAGCGAGTGCTTCAAGGCATCTTTACGATAAGCGTCAGCCCTATATAAACGATCCGAACTTCAACCGTCTGCGTTTTGTTCCTGCAGACGGCTCAAAGGAAACCTGGATTGTTACAACTGCCATTCACTGTGTGGGCAACGGTGCCGCAGGTACCGTTGTAACAGGTGACTATCCTTATTATGCCGAGAAGGTCATAAACAACTACGGTGCAAATGTAATGTTTGTTTTAGGCGCTGAAGAGTGCAATAATCAGGACAGAGATGAAGATTCCGTTACAGGTTATAACGAAAATGCCTCCCGCATTGAAACAACCAAGGGTTTCGGTGACTCAATCGGTAAAGCAATAACAGCCATAAACAATGACAAAGAAATAGCTCCGCTTCTTAATATAAGATATAAGGAAATATATCTCCCGGTTGATAACGGTGTTCTTCTCTTTGCTGCAAAGGCAGGCGTTTTCGAAAACATTGTCAGAAAAATTGACGGCCGATGGAATGTATTGTCAGAAATCGGATATATGGAAATGGGCGAAGATATGGCCTTCGCGATTATCCCGGGTGAACTTGCTCCTGAAATAGCTTACGGCGGTTGTCTCAGTGCTGAATACTCTTGGTCAGGTGAAGATTGGAAATACCCATCACTACAGGATATAGCAGGCGAAAGAGACCTCTATGTTTTAGGTCTTGCAAACGATCAGGTCGGCTACATCGTTCCTGACAATGACTATATGTCAATGCTTCACGAGGACAGCAAGAGTATAGAATTTGTTTCCCTCGGAAAAAGCACGGCTTCAAGAATTGTTGAAGAGTTCGGACAGCTGGTAAGTAACAAATAAGCTCCGGCGGCAAGGATAAACCTTGCCGCCTTTTCAGTTTGAGGTTACAGTGAGCTGCGGGGCTCCGCGAAACCGCCGCAGGCGGTTTCGGCCGGGATGCCTGTAAGCATCCCGGCACGCCGAATTCATTCGGCGGCGGAGCCCCCACCAACTATCTCCCTGCACTTACCAAATATATTTTTATACACACTAACCAAAAAATAATGCATAAAATTAGTTAATAATCCGTTGTTTTTTTGTTTAATTTATGGTAAAATAGCAGTGTTAACCTCAAATGATAGTTTATTCAGAGGTATATTAATTTTTAGGGATCTTGTAAAAACGAGGTCTTAGGAGGTATTGGAATTGAAATCTTATTCAGTAAACAACATCAGAAACATCGCAATCGCGGGACATACAGGTAAAGGTAAGACAGCACTTGCAGAAGCAATGTTCTATGTTGCAGGCGTAACAGACAGACTCGGCCGTGTTATCGACGGTAACACAATAATGGACTATGATGCAGAAGAAAAGAAGCGCAAGTGCTCAATCTCAGCTGCAACAGCATCCTTAGAGTGGAGAGATACTAAGATTAATATTCTTGATGCCCCCGGTAAGTTCGATTTCGCCGGCGGTATGGCTGAATCAATGCGTGCTGCTGACTGTGCTCTTATCGTTACATCTGCTTCTTCAGGCATCGACGTTGGTCTTGAAAAGGCTATCAAGGCTGCTGATGCAAGAAATATTGCCAAGTTCTTCGCTATCACAAAGGTTGACGGTGAACACAGAGACTTCTATAAAACATTTGATACACTGAAGGCTCACCTCGGCACAAAGCTCTGCCCCGTTGTTGTTCCTTATATGAACGGCGGTGTTTGCGAAGCATTCGTAAACCTTTGCTCAAACAAGGCATTCAAATATCCCAACGGTCGTCCCGTTGAAATTGAAATTCCCTCAGATGACAACATCACAGCTATGAGAGCTGCTCTTGAAGAAGCTGTTGCTACTGTTGATGAAGAGCTTATGGAAAAGTTCTTTGAAGGCGAGCCTCTCACAAAGGAGGAAATTATCAAGGGTCTTACACTTGGCGTTGAAACTGGTGAAATTTATCCCGTATATGCACTTTCTGCTACTAAGGTTGACGGTTGCGATATGCTCCTTGACGCTATCGTATACTCAGCTCCCTCACCCGATAAGGCTAAGCCCGAAATCGCTCAGAATGCAGACGGTGAAGATATTGAAATCGTATGCTCAGAAAAAGAAGATCTTGCTGCTCTTTGCTTCAAGACAATCTCTGACCCTTTCGTTGGCAAGATGTCATTTGTAAAGGTACTTGCAGGTAAGATCACTCACGATACACCCTGCTACAACTCAAGAACAGGCGAAACTCAGAAAATGGGTAAACTTGTTGCAGTCAAGGGTATCAAGCAGGAAGATGTTGCTTCAATTGATCTCGGTGACATCGGCGTTATCACAAAGCTCCAGGACGTACAGACAGGTGACACTCTCTGCAGTCCCAAGAAGCCCATCACACTTGCAGGCGTTGACTTTCCCGCTCCCTCACTTTCAATGGCTGTTATAGTTAAAAAGAAAGGTGAAGAAGAAAAGGTTGCTGCAGGTCTTCGTAAGATTATGGACGAAGATCCCACAATCAAGTTTGCAACAAACGAAGAAACAAAGGAAATGGTTCTCTCAGGTCTTGGTGAGCAGCATCTTGACATCGTTGTTTCAAAGCTCAAGACAAAGTATGGCGTAGAAATCGACCTTCGCATTCCTAAGGTTGCATACAGAGAAACAATCCGTAAGACCTGTCAGGTACAGGGCCGTCATAAGAAGCAGTCCGGCGGTTCAGGTCAGTTCGGTGATGTATGGGTACGCTTTGAACCCCATACAGAAGATCACCTCATCTTCGAAACAGAAGTTGTCGGCGGCTCAGTTCCCAAGAACTTCTTCCCCGCAGTTGAAAAGGGTCTTCAGGAAGCAATCCTTAAGGGACCTCTTGCAGGTTATCCCGTTGTTGGTCTTAAGGCAGTTCTTTACGATGGTTCATATCATCCCGTTGACTCAAACGAAATGGCATTCAAGACCGCTGCTAAGATTGCGTTCAAGAACGGTATGGCTCAGGCCAGCCCCGTGATTCTTGAGCCCATCGGCGAACTCAAGGTTTATATGCCCGACATCAACCTCGGTGATATCATGGGTGATATTACAAAGCGTCGTGGCCGCGTACTCGGTATGGGTGCTGCAGATGAACCTATGATGCAGGAACTTGTTGCTGAAGTACCTATGGCAGAAATGGGCGACTTCTCAACAACTCTTCGTTCAGTAACAGCAGGCAGAGGCTACTTCTCACTTGAATTTGCAAGATATGAAGACGCTCCTATGAATGTTGCTCAGAAGGTTATCGAAGACGCTAAGAAGGACGCTGAAGAATAATTCAGATTAATATTTAATCCCCGCCAAATGGCGGGGATTTTTTTGCAATTTCTACCGGAAAGAAGTTGTGGCTCCGTCGCCGTAAACGGCGCGAGGGTGCCTTCAGGGCACCCTCGGAAAGCACCTAAAGGTGCTTTCACGGAGCCACCCTTTCTTTTTATATCATACTCACAGTAAGCGTCAGGACTCATCCACCACTGCGTGGTCTACCCTTCCCTATGAGGGAAGGCATTATTAAACTTCAAGTTTCATCAGTATCAGACCGATTGTTTCGGTTAAACAAAAAACGGCGGGAAAAGAGTTGTTTCTTCGCAACACTTTCCCGTACCGTCAATAATATTTATTTTAAGTGCAAACTTAATTCATTTGCCCTCGCGGGCAGGCACTACTTTTTTGTAAAAAAGTAATCAAAAAACTTTCCTTATCAGTATGTGATTGTGTAGTCTTTCTCGAAGCAAAGACCCATTCTCGCATCCATTGTAATACCCATCTTAACAGTTACATCCATAATAAGCGGTGATTTATAATTTGCCCAGGTTGTGTGACCTGTCGCCTTGTCAATCTTACACTTAACAACACAGTCAAAATACTCTGTCGTAAATGTCTGAAGCATAGACGGTGCGCTTTCTTTTATCTCCGCAGGAGTAATGGTGTCAAAGGCCTTCGCAACACCAACACCGGGCTCAGGATCCTTTGTCGGGTGAAGCTTGAGCATAACTTCGTATACACTGCCGTTATCTGTGCATGTTGCTTCTGCAACTTCTGCCTCAGTAAGCTGACTCACCCAGTCGACACCGGGCACCTGATAATTAGCAACAATTTCTTCTCTTGTTGCGTATTCGATAGGCTCAAGGTCATCTTTGAAAACTGTGGACATAAGACTGCCTGCCATGCTTTCAAGAGCCTTCGGCATCTCAAGATATTCCTCAAGATGTGTGCGGTATTCGTAATTCTTTACAACCTTGGTTGCATCTGTTTTTACCTTGTTAGCGCTCTCGTTGAAAAGAGCAATAATTTCAGCCTTGGTCTGGGGTACCCCTGCCGTATTATCTGCTGTCGGAGCTGATGTAGCAGCTTCAGTTGTTGAATCTGTGTTTTCAGAGACTGTCGGAGCAGTTGATGGCTGTGTTGTGGCTTCAGTAGTGCTCTGAGGCTGTGTTGTTGATTCCTGAGTTGATGCTACAACATCTTCTGTCTGCTCGCTTTCAGCAGTCTCCATATTCGGTTTTGCGCCTAATGTTCCCATAAGCGTGCCAGAGAAGAAGAGTAAAAACACTGCAAGCACAACAATCAGTCCCTGTATAAAGCCTGACACCGGTTTATTTTCCATGTTTGTATCCATTTTTGTTCTCCTTTGCTTTATATGTCATATCTTTGCTAAAAAAGTCCCTCACTCGGAGGGACTTTTTTAGTTTTAAGTATTATTTGAAATACCTGGGATCGGGATCACTGCAGCATCTGTACTGGCCTGTGAAGAGCTTCAGAAGCTTATGGAAGAGTCTGAAGATGATGCCCCAGAATGTATTCTTGTGGCATGAGCATGAGCACTTGGAGCTTGTTGAGCCTGAGTTGCTCTCTTCACCTGCTGTAAAGCTACCGTCCTTACCGACTGTTCCGCCGTAGCCGCCGTCGGGAAGTGTCTTACCTGTGATACCTACACTCCATTCCTGACCGGCTGCAACTTCGAAGATTGCCTGGCCGTTTCCGTCGGTATTTGTTGTGTATTTCTCGTTAGCGTTTGCCTTGTTTGTGATTGTAACAGTTGCAACACCGTTAGCAGCGGGCTTACCGTCCTTATCGAAAACAGTGATTACAATCTTCTGTGAAGGCAACTTAGCGATAGTCTTGGTAATTGTCTTACCGCAAACAGTACATACATAGGTGTCTGAACCGTCAGCATGGATTGTTGCAGGAACAATTGTATGAGGAACCTTTGTACCGTCAGCCTTAACATCTGTATGACCGAGAGGTGCAATTGTTTCGCCGATTGCCTGCTCAATACCGCAAGTACAAACCTTAACCTTACCGCCTGCCTCTTCACATGTAGGCTTCTTTTCCTTTGTTTCAGTGTAATCATGCTCAACCTTGGTGAATACAGGAGCGATTACTGTGTCGCCTGCTACAGTTTCAGTTGTGCTGATTGACCACTTCTCAAATACATAGTGGTAAGTAGGATCGTATTTCTTAGTGATTGTTTTTGTATCTCCCTCGAATCCGGGGATAGGATCACCATAGTGGAGACCGGTTTCTGTCTGGAGAACTCTGTTGTCAACGTCTACATAGGATACACGGTACTCGCGAGGCTTAGATGTATAGTAAGCCTTGAAGATCCAATCCTTTGTGATTACGATATCTTCAATTTCTGCGGTTGTGTACTTAGTATCATCTGCAGCTATCCAGCCGGCAAATGTATAGTCATTAGCCTTATCTGATGCCTTCGTGGGAGTATCAGCAGTAAACTTTATCTTATTGCCGTGTGCGATGTTGCTGAGTGTCTGAACAGCAAGACCGTTTTCGTTTACAAACTTAATAGTGTATGTTGCAACGTCATCTGTCCAGGTTGTACCACAAACAGTACATGTATATGTTGTGATACCGGTTACGTCATCCTTGACACCGCCATTTGATATATGACCCTTTGCATCAGCTGTCTGCTCTGTGAACTTATGACCGCATTCACATGTGTAGGTTGTAAGTTCAGGAAGTGAACAATCAGCTTTCTGTATTACTTCACCCTTTGTCTTGTCATAGCTATGAGCTGTTGCTGTGAAGCCTGCATAAAGTCTTGTCTTAGCGGTGATGCCTTCACCCTTATATTCAATATTAAGAGTTGCATCGCTATACCACTTATCAAATGTATAGTGGTTGGTCTCATCGTAGTCCTTTGTGGGATCGATGATAACGGGATGTTCATTACCCTCTTCATCTTTCTCTAAGTAGAGAGTACCGTCTTCGTTATACTTATAGTTGAGATACTCTGCAGCTTCGCCACCATTTACTGATGTGGACCATACAAATGATGTTCCGTTATAGTAGATTACTTCGTAACCGATGGGTGAACGCTTGAAGTCAGCATAGAATGTTGCGTCGCCGGCAATAGCGAAGTCGGTAACCTTGTTGCCGTAGACATCTTTCCAACCCTGGAATTCATATGTGTAAAGCTTCTTGTCTACCTTATCAGCTTCAGGATCAGCTAATGCGAATACAGGATCTGTAGCAGGAACTCTGACGTCACCGATTGTACCCATAAGAACTGAGAATTCAGTGAAGGTTTCTTCGTCAGCTGCAGCAGTTTCTACCCAAGTGTTAGGTACACGGAACTTATGTGTGTAGATAATCGGGCTCTGAGTAAATGAAGCTTTGAGAGTAATGTCGCCGGTTACTTCGAGAGGAAGTACGACTGTCTTGCCTTCTGCCTTCCAGCCTGCGAAGGTGTACTTGAACTTACCGTCAGCACTGTTAGCCTTTTTGGGATCTTCACCGTCAAAGTCAACTGAATTACCTACAAGTTCTTTAACTTCGTCAATTACTGTACCATCTTCATTAACGAACTTAACAGTGTATTTTACAAGCTTGGGAATTACAACTGTCTTTTCCTCACCGCAAACTTTACATTTGTACTCTGTTTTGCCTGCAGCATCTTCAGTAGCATCTGTTCTGTTCATTTCCCAGTCATGCTTGTTTGTCTTGGGAAGTCTGTAGATCTGATAGTAGGTTACTGTCTTTGCATCTTCGCCTTCGCCTTCTGTTTCAGTCTTTTCTACAATAACGCCGTCGACAACCACATAGGTGTAATCGCCGTCTTTTTCAGTTACCCAATCAAAGGCTGTAGCTTCGCCCTTTGTAGCGTCACATTCAGTACAAGCAAGAATCATTGTACCGTTAACACCGCAGGTAGCTTCAGTATTTACAGTCCACACAAAGTTATGATCTGTAGCATCAAGAGTCTCTAACTGTTTTGACTGACCGCAATACTTACATGTCTGATATGTGTAACCGTCCTCAGTACATGTTGCAGGAATCTTTCTGACTGTAGCTGTATAAGTATGTGCATTAGGAACTGTATCAAGCTTCTTGGTAAGTCTGCCTTCGTTACATACAGTACAGTATGCTTCAGCGAGACCTGTCTTGCTACATGTAGGTTCATCTATTACTGTATAGATGATTTCATTATTCTCATCTTTGGCATATGCATGACCTTCTGCAGGGTAGAGAAGAATAGGCTTATTTTCGTCATCCAATACAAGGTCGCCGTTCATATCAACCTCGTATTCGTATTTAGCTGTGTAGTCACAGTTTTCGCAAGTGTGAACAACAAAGCCGTTTTCAGTACATGTTGCAGGTGTAATTGTGGGTGTTGTAACGTGACCTGTATGAGCTACTGTCTTATTTGTCTTAACATATCCGCAAACGATACATTCTGTCTTTTCAATACCGTCAGTTGTACATGTTACTACTGTCTTGATTTCAAAATATTCATGATCATCAGCAATCTTAATCTTCTCTGACTTGCTGTTGCCGGCCTTGTCAGTTACAGTGATGAGGTAGTTACCTGCTTCTGTAATCTTATAAGTGCCTGTGCCTGCAGCTGAAGATGTTGTGAGCTCTTCAATTTCTACACCGTTTACAGTGAGAGTAGCACCAACTTCGATATTTGTAACTGTTGCTTCAGCACAGTATGTGGGTGTACCGCGCACGATATCTTCTTTATTGGTGTTGCCGATAACTTCAAAGTCAGGAGCAGTTGTGTCGTAAACAAACTTTTCAGTTCTTACTTTTCTGTTGAGCATATTGCCGGCCTTGTCAGTTACATAGTAGTAAATGATGTATGATTCGCCGTCTTCAAGCTTCTTTGACTTGATAGTATTGTCGTCATTATACTGAACATCGCCGTTTTCTGCAAGGTCAGCAACGATCATGTCGCCAAGCTTAACAGCAAAGTTAGCTGTATTGTTAAGGTCTTCTGAATATACCTTCACACCGTCTACGATATCATAGTCAGCTTCGAAAACAGTAATTGCTAACTGCTGAGCAGCGCCATAGTTATCAGCTGTGAGAACTGTTTCTGCGGGGAATGCAAATGCTCTGATTTCTTTGATACCCTTACCCATACCGCTGGGGTTGTAAAGATCATTTACGTCACCTGTATCATTAGTTGTGATGATAAGGTCTGTTTTAGCATTAGCATAAAGCCATACTTTATATCCGGGCTGTGCTTCGATGTTTGCAGCACCTTCAGCATCTGTTGAACTCCATTTGCCGCTGCCAAGATAAATGGTACCTGTGGGTGCCTTAGTATCAGTAAGCATAGCAATAGTTTCTGTCTTTGTTGTAGCTACATCACATGAACACCATACGTCGTATTTACCTTCTGTATAGTATGTGGGAGCCTCCTTAAGAGCCTTATTTGTAAAGTCATGATCTGATTCTACAAACTTAGCATAAATCATTTTATTTTCTGTGATAACAGTGTTGTCAACATCAAATTCGTTGCCGTCTGTGCAAGCAGCATCTGTATACCAGCCTTTGAATTCGTTGTGCTTCTTATCATCAACATAACCTGACTGAGGATCTGCGATAGTTGCCTTGCCACCGTCTGCAACTGCATAATTTGTTTCTTCACCCTTAACAACAGTTGTTACTGTGAAGATCTTCTTTGTAGCAGTATATTTTGCATAGAAGGTCATTTCACCTGTAATGAGCATACCTCTTTCGTACTTAACCTCATTACCGTCAGCATCCTTGTAATACCAACCTGCAAATACATTGCTTGTGCCGTCTTCATTATCATCAGGAGGAGTAACTGTAACAGCGGGACTGTATAACTTGCTGTTATAGGTATGATGTGTTGTTGTGAGGAGACCTTCATAACCTATAACGTTGCCGTCACTACCGTAAATAGGAGTATTAGGAGTATTAGCATCCATATCAGCTTCGCTGTTGAACCACTTTGCATCGTAGTATCTGTAAACAGGCTTATACTGAGCGATGAAGGTCATATCTCTGCCTTCGCAGATTGTGGGAACGGGCTGGTCCCAACCGATGAATGAATATGAATAGGTATCATCCTGAGGTCTGCCCTGAGCGGCTTTGTTAGCTACAGCAGTAACAGCTTCAATGTTCTGACCGAATTCGAACTCACCTGCGCTGAGCTGGACCTTACCGTCATAGCTCATGAAGGCAACTGTATATGTAAAGGGTTCGAACTTGAACTGGGGATAAAGTGTTACGTCTGATGTGATCGCGGTAGTTGCTTCATACTTGTTACCGTTTGTTTCGGCGTAATCTGCATCTGTCTGCTTCTCATCAAACCAACCCTGGAATGTATATTTACCCTGTGCTGTGTCAGCCATTGAGGGAACATATTCGATTAATTCTTCAGAATCATCGTCGGGATCATCGGGGGTACCGTTATCGTTAGGTACCTTTTCCATCCATGCGGGAAGAGTACTGTTTTCAAGAACTCTTTCGCTGTAAGTCTTAGCACCGTCGATATATGTTACTGTATAGAAAGGCTTGGGATTGCCGTAAACAGCTTCAAAAGTAATATGTGATGTGGGTGAGAAGGATAAAAGTGCGTCGGTTTCATACTCAGTCTGAGCTGCAGCACCTTCTACAACTGCCCATTTGCCCAAGTAAGTTACAAGAGCTTCACCGTTGTCATACTCTGTAGCAGGAACAAGAGAGTCGAGTGTATCACTCGTGATGTAGCTTTCATGCTTAACCTCAACCTCTGTTTTTGCATCTTCGCCTTCGTCATTCTTATATAAGAATGTTACTGTATAGGGAGTGGGTACGCCAGCACCGTACGCTGCCGAAAAACTGATAGCACCGGTTGAACCTTCAACAGCACCAAGAGAAAGATTGATGTTTTCTTTATTAAGTACTATTGCAGTATTATATTCGAGAGTCGCGGCAGCCTTGTTACCATCCGTGTATTCCCAGTTAGCAAATGTATAACCGAAACCGCCGGTAGCATATGTGTAAGGAATATATGCGGTGGGTGCAGCAAGCTTGTCACCGTATTTTACGGTTACTCTTCTTGTTGCCAGGTTTGCTGTTGCATCCCTATAACTAAATTCTACTACATATGATCTTGTATGTCTTCTGTAAACTGCATAGTAGGTTGCTTCGTTTCTTACGATCCAGTCCTTGTTAAGACCTACAGCTGTACCGTTTTCGTCGAAGTCACCGTCTTCAAGAAGAACGTGATATCTGCCGTTCATGGGAGCAACAGTTGACCAGCCGAGGAATTCATAGCTATACTGAAGGTCTGTTTCAATATCTGTAGGAACTTCTCTTGCAGGGGGAACAGCTGCTGTTTCACGGTATTTGTATGACCTTGTATATACAATGTCGTCGATCTGGCTGATTTCAGTAGTATTGCCCTGATTATCGGGATTCTGGTCGATGAAGGTTATATCATAAGAACCTGTAAAATTACTGGTGAGAGCAGGTGTAAGGATAAGATCCTTAGTAAAGGTGTGGCTGGTTGCATCAATAACTTCACCGTCGATATTTACCCACTGACCTGAAACAGCATAGTATGTGAATGAACCGCTGACAAAAGCTTTATCAAGATACTTAGATGTGGGCCATGTAATATCGCCCTGTGTGTTACCGATCTTTACGCCTTCAGGTGAACCGAGGAACTGACCGTCTACATCATAGAATTTAACAGTAAGATCCTTTGCGAGCCACCAACCGTTATAGGATTTTTCGCCGCTGACTTTATATGAATCATTAGTCCACTTCTCGCCTGCCTTATAATAAGTTTTATTATCATAAGTTACAAAGTTACCGTCCTGTGTACCGCCGGCAGCTACATAGTTATTAAAATCTGTATCTGAACAGGGTTCTACATACTCTGCTTCTGTAGCATTATAAGAAGCTTTGCCTGAAGAGGGCTGTGTTCCTGTCCAGAAGCCCTTGAATATATAGCCTTCCTTTGTTGCTGTTCCCTTGGGATACGGTTTTGCCTCTGCACCGTAAATGCCTTCAAATTTCCACGATTGACCACTTATAACTGTGTTATCACTCAAATCAACTGTAGCTTTGAGCTGGGAGGTAGAAGTTGCACCGTCACCGTTGACTTCAACAGTATACTTGGGATAAGAGAGTGTAACATCGCATATATGCTTAGCCTCTGTAACGCCTGCCTTAGTCGCATAAATACGGATAGTCTGTGTTGCGGTAGCGGCATTACCCTGAATGCCTTTCTGGGCCTGTTCAGTTGCTTTAACTGTGCAGTTGCCGCTTGAAACGCTGGTCCATACACCGTGCTCAGTCTGTGAATATGCACTACCGTCAGAACCTGCAACATAGTATGAATCGGGAATATCGCCCTGAAGTCTTACAGCATACTGGTCATATATACCTGCTTTTACAGAAGATGATGTAGCTGTTGAGCCGGAACCGATTGCCGGAATTGTTAATGATAAGTTAGATGTTGTACCGATTGAGTTAACCTTGGGAGCAGCATCAGCGAGTGTATTAAATGTATAAGAGGTACCATCTTCATTAAAGTTCCATTCCTGTGCGGATATAACAGATGTCCATGCGCCTGTCTCAATATTTTTAACCTGAAGTACCAGACCTTCAAAACGACCGGCACAGTCATGAAACCACTTACTTGAACTTGATTTGTGGTATGTATACAAAGATGTAGGCCAACCGTCAACCCAGCCTTCAGCGAAGGTTTTATCGTTTGCGGTAGCACTTGCAATACCGTAAGAGGTTGTAAGTGTAGTGCTGCCGGTTGTACCGCCGTCTCTGCCGTTATTTGTCTTCCAGTTGACAGTCCACTGGTCATTGGATACACTACAGCAGATGTTATCAGTCAGGTTACCGTAAACTCTGACATAATACTTGCCTGCTTCTGCATTGGCATCAGCAGCCTCTGCCTTCTCAGGTGAAACCCACACCCAGCAGGACAGTACCATAAGCACTGCTAAAAATAAAGATATAGATTTTTTAATTTGAGTTTTCATTAAGATTTTCCTCCTTAATAAAAATTAACTTTATTTCATAAACGGTGTTTTTTTATTTCACCGCATTAACGAAACTTATTGTGGTCTTTTTACCCCGAAAATGCCGTCCGCCCGGCCCCTGACCTGACCGTTTATGGCGTATTTCACCCTCAAAAGGGTATAAAGAGTCACTTTTAGTTAGTATCAGTATATCATTTTAAAATCAATAAAGTCAAGATTAACCTTCAAAAACTTTAGCAAAACCTTAAAAATTGTCTCTTGTTACAAAAATAAGGCAACTGTTTTGTTAGTTTTGTCTCAATCAAATTAGTAATTAACAATTAGCAATTAGCAATAAGGGTCGCTTCGCTCCGATTTTATCCGTTTTTATCCGTTTTTACTAAACTATAACATAAAAACACAGGTCGCCAAAACAAATAAAAGACAGCAAGATGTGCTTCCTGCTGTCTCTGTGACTATTTACTGATTTTCATTCTTTTTTCTTTTGGTTGTTTTTGTTATGGCCGATAAAAGTTTTATTAATTCTCTGCAGTCCTGTTCGATTGAAATAAATTCTTTTTCTGTCAGATAATTTGTATCTTTAAGCAACTCCAACCAATAAAGAGTTTCTGAACACTCCTTGTATGCAATGTGCATCTTAGCTGAGAACTCATTGTTGCTTACTGCGCATATCGCTTCAGCAATATTCGCACCTATACTCGTTCCGCTTCTGAGCATTTGCTTTGAAAGTACATATTCTCTTTTTTCATCAGCAAGATAATTATGCAAATTAACAATTCTGATGGCAAAAGCTTTGCTCTTGTCGAAAACAACATTTCCATTTTTCATAAGCTTATTCTTCCTGATTAAATCGTCTGAATTATAAATGGCGGGTAAAAACTTACAATTCGCACTTATCTGAATCGGATATAACCGGAGCGGAGCGACCCTTATTGCTAATTGCTCATTGCTAATTTCTGATTAACTCAGAATTCCATCTTTTTCTCGATATATGCCACAAGGTCTTCAATCTTGATTCTCTCCTGCTGCATTGTATCTCTCTCACGTACTGTTACACAGCCGTCCTCTGCACTTTCAAAGTCATATGTGATGCAGAAG
>JAZSGK010000159.1:0-3234 GCA_045532695.1 Acutalibacteraceae bacterium | reverse complement strand
ATTATTACCGTCCATGGTTTTCTTTTTTCTAGCCATTGGATTGTCCTCCTAAATTCTCATATTTAGCAATAATAAGATTACCACCTTGTATTCTATCACTTTCCTTCGTAATTGTAAATACAATTTACGCAATTTTTTTGTCACTATAAGGTAAAAGAGGGTCTGCTTCCGGTATATTACGGCGGATTTTGGTAAATAGAAAGGTGATAATTATATTTGATTAAAAATATTGTATTTTTTTTACATATGTGGTACAATTACTTCCAAGAGAATAGAAGGAGGTAATTATAGTGTTTAAGAAATTAATATCTGTTTCTCTTGCAATTATTATGGTTTTCGCTATGGCAGTACCCTGCTTCGCAGCGAATGAAGAGTATCCGACAATTTATGTAACGGGTGCACAGACAAATAATCTGTTCAGCGCTGAAGGCGAAAGAATTTATCCCATCGGTGCAGATGTAGGCGCAATCTTCAAGGAAGCAATCGGCCCCTGTATTGAACAGCTCCTTATCGGTTATCTTAAGGGTGATTATTCAGATTACACCAAGGAACTCCAGAGTCACATCGCTCCCGTTTTCGAGAAGGTAAAGCTCGATGTCAACGGCGAAGCAACAGACGGCAGCCATCCCGAATACCACTCCTCAACTGTAGCTGTTTCAGGTAAGCAGTCAGGATACGGCATGTGGGATTACCGCTTCTGGTATGACTGGAGACTTTCTCCTCTTGAAACTGCTGCTGAACTCGAAAAGTACATCGACAGAGTTAAAGAGGCAACAGGCAAGGATAAGGTAAATCTTGTAGGCCGTTGCTACGGTGCAAATGTTATCCAGACTTACCTTACTCTTCATGAGGCTCATGCTCTCAAAAACGTAAGCGACGTTGCATACTATGCATCTTCCGTTATGGGCATTGACTTTATGAGTGCATTATTCTCAGGTGAAATAGTACTCGACGGCAAGGCTATTGAGAATTTTGTTGACTATTATCTCGAAAAAGAACAGCCCATTTCAGAGCCCACAACCGAAATGCTTGTTATCACACTCGTTGAATTCCTTAATCAGGCTAAGATTCTCGGTATCGGCACAGATGCACTTATGTCCATCGTCAATGAGCTCAAAGATGCTATTATTCCCGCAATTGTTATGGAAGTAGTAGGTTCATGGCCTTCATACTGGTCGATGGTAACTCCTGAGCTTTATATCAAATCAAGAGATTATGTTTTCGAAGGCAGAGAAGAGGAATATGCAAACTTCATAGCCAAGACTGACAAGTACTACTATGATGTTGAGCTCAAGGCTGAAGAAACAATCCTTGCTCTTGAGAAAAAAGGTATCAACTTCTATATTTTCTCAAAGTACGGTTTCCCCGAAATCCCCTTACATAAGGATGCTAAATTACAGAGTGACTCATATACTACAGTATACAGACAGTCATTCGGCGCAACAACCTCAGAATACGGTAAGGTACTCAGCGACAATTATATAAACGGTATCGCTGATAAGAAGTATCTTTCACCCGACCTTAAGATTGACGCTTCAACAGCTCTTCTTCCTCAGAGAAGCTGGTTTGTGAAGAACCTTCATCATAATGATTTTGCAGTTCTTCATGATCTCACATTAGAAATTATGCGCTACGATCTTAATGTTGACAGTGCTAAATATCCTCAGTATCTTTACAGTACAGGTACTGCAGTTGAAATTCTTGAGGGTCCCGACGAGGATGCAACAACTCCCGAAGCACCCGAACAGGTAACCTATATCCGCTTCTTTACAGCTATAATCAATTTCTTTACAAAGCTCTTCAGAGGCGAGCTTAACTTCAAAGAAATTTTCAGCGGACTTTTCGATTGATTTTAAGTAAAAAAAGTGGTTGCGCAGCAATGTGACAGCCACTTTTTATTGTTTAGATATTGATTTTGATTTAACATTGTGTTAAAGTATTAGTGTTAATAATTTTTGCTTGAAAGAAAAGGAGAATGATTATGGATCTTAAAAAAATTATCGACAAAAAAGATGAAATGGCGCAGTATATGATTGATGAAATTACATATATCTGCAACAAGTTCGAAAAAAGAGGCCCCGGTTCAAAGGGCGAAAAGCAGGCTTGTGAATACGCTGCAAAGCAGATGAAAGAGTACGGCTGTGACAATGTTTATGTCGAGTCCTTCAAGGAAAATCCCGGCTCATTCTACGGCTGGATTTATTTCACAATAACATGCTGCTTCCTTGCATTCGCATCATATTTCTTTATGCCTGTGCTTTCCATCGTGTTTATTGCACTCGGTCTTGCTCTTTGCTTCTTACAGTTCGGCCTTTATAAGAAAGTTGTTGACAAGTGCTTCAAAGAAGAAACAGGTCACAACGCAGCAGGCTTCAAAAAGCCTACAGGCGAAGTAAAACGCAGAATCATCTTTAACGGTCACCCTGATGCAGCTTGGGAATGGCCTTTCAAGTATAAGTTTACATATCTTGGCTTTGATATTCATATGATGGTTTGCTTTGTAGGTGCTTTCTATGTTCTTATTACAGCTATCTTACAGATTGCGGGTGTTATTCCTGCAGAACTCATAAATAAGATCGGTTTTATCGGATTCGTTTTTGTACCCTTCTGGTTCGGTCTTTACTTCATGTGGAACAAGAAGAGAGTAGTTGACGGTGCAAACGACAACCTTTCAGGCTGCTACATGGGTATGGCTATTCTTAAGGTTCTCAAGGATGAGGGTATCGAATTTGAAAACACAGAAATCGGTGTTATCTTCTCAGGCTCAGAAGAAGCAGGTCTTCGCGGTGCAAAGGCTTGGGCAGAGGCTCACAAGGGTGAGTTTGACGATGTTCCCACATTTATTTACTCATATGATACAATTGCTCAGTCAGAGCAGCTTATGGTTAACTACCGCGACCTTAACGGTACAGTAAAGGTTGACAAGGACGTTTCAGACCTCTTCTATGAAGCTTGTCAGGAACTTGATATTCCCTGTAAGAAGGGTATGGTACCTCCTCTTGGCGGTGCAACAGACTCAGCAGCATTTGCACAGGGCGGTTTCAGAGCTACAGGTATTACAGCACTTAACCATGCACTTCCTGATTTCTATCATACAAGACTTGACACACCTGAAGCACTCAACAAGGATTGTCTTGCAAAATGCTTTGCTGCAAGTGTAAAGGTTCTTGAGATGTTTGATAACGGCGCTAAGCAGTAAAAACATCATCGCGTTTTTGATTCTTCTCGCCGTCC
>JAZSGK010000130.1:0-2449 GCA_045532695.1 Acutalibacteraceae bacterium | reverse complement strand
AATAAGATCTCTTGTTACGAGAGAATATTTCATACCTACGTGACCCATAGCAATACCGTCACAGACTGTGATTGCAGGGAAAACTATAGGAGTACCGCCTGCCATTGCAACGCCGAGCTTGACTGCTTCAGCAATTTTGTCGAGGTTTACGTGGCCGGGTACAATTTCATTGAAGGAGCTTACAATACCGATGAGGGGTCTTGACTGCTCTTCTTTTGTAAGACCGCAGGCGTGATAGAGACTGCGGTGAGGGGCGTTGTGAAAGCCGTCTACTATTGTGTCTTTGATCATAATATTTACCTCCTTGAGCAAACTTTACATACCTTGAAGGCATGTAATGAATTGTCATAATACAATTCATTAAAAGCTGCTGCACAAACGCACAGCAGCCTCTCGCTTAAATTATCAGTTATTAATAAGCTTATCCTCGTCGCTCCAGGAATAAAGCTTTCTGATTTCCTTACCTACAACCTCTGAAGGATGCTCAGCAGCAATCTTTCTCATAGCACCAAAGTGTACCTGTGAGCCTGCATCTGACATATCGAGAAGGAAGTCCTTAGCGAATGTACCGTCCTGAATGTCCTTGAGAACCTTCTTCATAGCCTTCTTGGTTTCTTCTGTGATGATCTTGGGACCTGTTACATAGTCACCGTATTCAGCTGTGTTGGAGATTGAGTATCTCATACCCTCGAAGCCGCTCTGATAAATAAGGTCAACGATGAGCTTCATTTCGTGGATACACTCAAAGTAAGCGTTTCTGGGGTCATAGCCTGCTTCTGTGAGAGTTTCGAAGCCTGCCTGCATAAGTGCACAAACACCGCCGCAAAGAACAGCCTGCTCACCGAAGAGGTCGGTTTCTGTTTCAGTTCTGAATGTTGTCTCAAGAACACCTGCACGTGCACCGCCGATACCGAGAGCATATGCAAGAGCAATTTCAAGAGCATCGCCTGTAGCGTCCTGCTCAATAGCAACGAGGCAGGGTACACCCTTACCAACCTGATATTCGCTTCTTACTGTGTGGCCGGGGCCCTTGGGAGCGATCATTACAACGTTTACATTCTTCGGGGGCTTGATGCAGCCAAAGTGAATGTTGAAGCCGTGTGCGAAAGCGAGAGTCTTACCCTCTGTAAGGTGGGGCTCGATGCTTTCCTTGTAAAGCTTAGCCTGCTTTTCGTCGTTGATAAGAATCATAATCATATCAGCGTTCTTAGCAGCGTCAGCAGCTGTCATAACCTTAAGACCCTGATTTTCAGCCTTTGCCCAGCTCTTACTGCCTTCATAAAGACCAACGATAACATCTACACCGCTGTCCTTAAGGTTGAGTGCATGAGCGTGACCCTGTGAGCCGTAGCCGATGATAGCAACTGTTTTGCCGTTTAATTTAGCAAGATTACAATCCTGCTGGTAGTAAATATTCTGCATAATAAAGTCTCCTTTATATTAATTTAAATTATTCCTGATTTAACATTGTGTTTGTACCGCGCTCAATGGCAACTATACCTGTGCGGCACATTTCTAGGATACCCAAAGGCATCATAATTTTGATGAAGGCATCGAGCTTGAGAGGTTCGCCTGTAAGCTCAACACTCATAACATCTGACTGATAGTCAATAATCTTGGCTCTGTATATTTCAGCAGCGGCCATAATATCCGGTCTTGTTTCAGGTGAGTTTTTCACCTTGATGAGCATAAGCTCTCTTTTGACCGTCACATCGTCGCCGAGGACCTGAACCTTTTTGACGTTGTAAAGCTTTTTCATCTGGCTGACAAACTGATTCTTTGTGTTTTCGTCACCGGTGATTGTGATGGTGATTCGTGAATAGTCCGGGTCTTCGATAGTACTAACCGTAAGAGCATCAATATTGAAGCCTCTTCTTGTAAACATACTTGTTACTCTCATAAGTACACCGGGCTTATTGTCAACAAGGACAGCTATAACATATTTACCCATATCAGTCTATCCTTTCTCTTTCAACAATAATATCGTCTATGGAGCCGCCGGGAGGAAGCATGGGAAGAACGAATTCGTCCTTATCGATAAGCACCTCAATAAGATATGTACCATCGCCCTCTGAAGCCTTGGTAAATGCCACTCTGAATTCTTCGGGAGTTGCCACTCTGTAGCCCTTTGCACCGAAGGCTTCGGCAAGCTTCATAAAGTCTGTCTTTCTGCCGAGGACAGTATTGGAATATCTCTCGCCGTAGAAAAGTGTCTGCCACTGTCTTACCATACCGAGCACCCCGTTGTTGAGAAGCACTATAGTAATAGGCAAGTTATAG
Source organism: Acutalibacteraceae bacterium (assembly GCA_045532695.1). Taxonomy (GTDB): domain Bacteria; phylum Bacillota; class Clostridia; order Oscillospirales; family Acutalibacteraceae; genus UBA6857. The sequence continues at coordinate 169 of JAZSGK010000130.1, read as the reverse complement.
GACACTGCCGTTGCCAGCTCGTTTAAGTTCATACCGAAAGAGCCGTCACCCGTAACGAGAACAGTTCTTTCCCCTGTGCCTACTGCCGCGCCCATTGCCGCACCTAAGCCATAACCCATAGTGCCGAGGCCGCCGCTTGAAGCAAAGGTTCTGTTGAGCTTGAACTTGA
>JAZSGK010000108.1:0-3120 GCA_045532695.1 Acutalibacteraceae bacterium | reverse complement strand
TGATTCAGAAAAGCTCTACTATGCAAAGAATGTTGAGCAGACCGTTAAAATCAAAACCGCTATTCTCATTGCAGCAAATCTGCCTTTCGCATTCCTTTGCTTCTGTGCAATGTTCTTCTTTGAGGGTATCGATGACTTCGGCGAGCTGCTTTTACTTGGCATTACAGGCCTTCCTGCTATGGCTCTCGATGTGCTTGCCCTCATAAGAGGTCTCAGCTTTGTTGGCGGAGTCAGCAGAATTGCAGATGTAATAAAAGAGTACCGCAAGGGAAATCTTGACGCCCCCATAAACAGAGCGGGCTTACCGCCGTACCTTATAGAGACAGGCGAAAGCTTGGAAAGTCTCGGTGAGGGCATAAAGATTGCAGTTGCCGAAGCAGTAAAGCAGGAAACCACAAAAACTGAGCTTATCACAAACATATCCCACGATTTAAAGACACCTCTGACAAGCATAATCAACTATGTTGACCTGCTTAAAAAGTGCGATATGCAGGATGAAACGGCAGTGTCCTATTTAGAGGTCCTCGGTGAAAAGAGCGACAGATTGAAGACCCTCATCACAGACTTGGTTGAGGCCTCAAAGGCGGCAACAGGTAATATTGATGTAAACCTTGTAAATATCAGTCTCAGGGAAATTCTCACTCAGCTTATCGGCGAATTCAGTGATGCTTTCTCAGAAAACAACCTTGATGTAATTCTCAGTGTGCCTGATAGCGATATTATTGTTTCTGCCGATAACAGACTTCTTTACAGAGTCTTCGAAAACCTTGCTATCAACATTAAAAAGTACTCTATGCCATCAACGAGAGTATACATCAGTGCCGAGAAGAAAGACGGCAAGGGTGTGGTGGTATTCAAAAATATTTCCAATGCGCCTCTCAACATAAGTCCCGAAGAGTTGAAACAGCGTTTCGTCAGAGGTGACACCTCGAGAGCGACAGACGGCAACGGTTTAGGTCTCAGCATTGCCGAAAATCTCTGTACTGTCCAGGGCGGTACCCTTGACATAGATATAATGGGTGACCTTTTCATTGCAAAGGTTGAACTTAATTGCAAATAAAACTATAAACTCAGGACTTGAAATAAGGTCCTGAGTTTTTTATGTACTTGACAGATATTATGAGAAAAACATATAATATAACTAACAATTAATGAAGGTGATTTTATGAAGAAGGTATACTTAATAAGAAATTGCGAAAAGGAATCCGTAATGAAGCTCTACGGTACTCTCGGCAAAGCTCTGCCGGGCAAGGTCGCTGTTAAGGTACACAGCGGTGAGGTAGGCAATCAGAATTTCCTCAGACCCGAATTCTGGAAAGAGATAATCGAAGCTGTCGGCGGTACTGTAGTAGAAACCAACACAGCATACAGCGGCGAGAGAAACACAACGGAAAAGCATCTCAAGACTCTTAAGGTGCACGGCTGGAGCGAATATTTTGATACAGAAATTCTTGACGGTGAGGGCGAGGATATGGTTCTCGATATTCCGGGTGGCAAACGCATAAAGAAAAACTATGTGGGCAAAAACACTGCAAAGTATGACAGTCTCCTGGTGCTTTCCCATTTCAAGGGTCATCCTATGGGAGGCTACGGCGGAGCGCTCAAGCAGCTGTCGATCGGTATGGCGTCATCTTTCGGCAAGGCGTATATTCACGGTGCAGGCGAGCCCGAAAAAATATGGACAGCAGACCACGATTCCTTTTTAGAGTCAATGGCGGATGCGGCTTCAAGTGTGACTGAATATTTCGGAGACAATATAATCTACATCAATGTAATGAAAAATATGTCCGTTGACTGTGACTGTTGCGCCGTCGCTGAGGACCCTTGTATGAAGGATATCGGCATACTTATTTCAGAAGATCCCGTGGCAATAGATAAGGCGTGTCTCGATCTTGTGTACTCTGCCGAGGATGAGGGTAAGCATCACCTTATAGAGAGAATAGAATCAAGAAACGGCAGTCTTACTGTAGAAGCTGCCGCAAAGCTTGGCATAGGTACCAAGGAATATGAACTCATAGAAATCAGATAAACAAAAAAGACCTGAACGAAAAAACAGTTCAGGTCTTGGCTTTTATTAAAGGAACTTATATTTGCCGTAGTATTCCTTATATCTTTCGATGGATTCTTCGATAATTCTTATGGCTTCATCTCTGCCCTTTGCTTCGTCGATAACGGTGGTTTTGTTTTCGAGAGTTTTATAAACAGAGAAGAAGTGAGTCATTTCATCGAAAATATGCTTTGGGAGCTGAGAAATGTCTGTGTAGCCGTTGTAGGTGGGATCGCCTGCATGGATAGCTATGATCTTATCGTCGGCGGCACCGCTGTCGAGCATTGTTATTACGCCGATGGGATAACACTCAGCAAGAACGAGAGGATCGATTCTTTCGGAGCAGAGGACAAGTACATCAAGAGGGTCATTGTCTGCCGCATAGGTCAGGGGGATGAAACCGTAGTTTGCAGGATAGTGGGTTGAGGTGTGAAGTACTCTGTCGAGGCGAAGCAAACCCGTCTTCTTGTCGAATTCGTATTTCATTTTACTACCCTTGCTGATTTCTATAACAGCGTCAAAGCTTTCGGTTGTGATTCTGTCTGCACTTATATCATGCCATATATTCATAGTAATTGCCTCCGTTTTTTTATCGGTTATATGCTGTGAATAAATAATATCACAAAAGGACAGAAATATCAACGGACTTTTTTTCAATTTTGTATTGACATAAGGATTAATTTATGGTAATATACTTTGGCAAAATCCAATTGCGCTGTTAGCTCAGCTGGATAGAGTGTCTGGCTACGGACCAGAAGGTCAGGGGTTCGAATCCCTTACAGCGCGCCATAAGAAAACGAGGTTACACGAGAGTGTAACCCTTTTCTTTTTATGTAAAACTTTAAAAAGGGATAAAACTTGCCAAGGGATTCGAACAAGGAAGGAGCATACGAAGTATGCGGAAGAAAATGCTCCGGTGGAGCATTTTCGCTGACGCGGCAACGAGCGAAGCGAGGCGATAGACGCGGGAGCGTCGGACAAAATCCCTTACAGCGCGCCATAAGAAAACGAGGTTACACGAGAGTGTAACCCTTTTCTTTTTATGTAAAACTTTAAAAAGGGATAAAACTTGC
>JAZSGK010000091.1:0-5073 GCA_045532695.1 Acutalibacteraceae bacterium | reverse complement strand
CATTATCGATATGTGCGATTTGGGTGAAGACTTCGCAGATACAACAAGAGCCTGGGCGCCCCAGGCAATATGGGATGAAAAAGAAAATGCATATATGCTTTACTGGGCACACTCAACCAAACGCCATAACACTGCAGGAATGTACTACGCCCACACAAAAGATTTCCGCACAATAACCGAGCCCAAGCCTCTTTACTGCAGATACTGTCAGACTATTGACGGTGATATTGTATATAACGAAGAAGAAAAGCTCTATTACCTCTATTTCAAATATGAGGAAAATCAGACTATTGCATATGTAACAAGTGAAAATTTTACAGGCCCGTATAAGGATGAGCCTGTAGTTGTATCCATTGCTCCCTCGGGTGTTGAGGGCAGTGAGATGTATAAAATCTACGGTACAGACAAATGGGTAATGATTATGGACGAATACAGCAAGGGCAGATTCTTTATGCAGGAGACTAATGATTTCCATAATTTTATTCCGGTCACGGATTATGATATGGATTTCGGGCCCCGCCACGGCAGTGTGACGGCAATAACAAGCGAAGAATATGACAGACTTGTTGAGCACTTCGGCAAATAAATATAACAGAAAAACCGCCTCACTTAAGAAGCGGTTTTCTTTATATCACGGAAAGCATATTATCCACGAAAAAGGCGGGATTGTCATAAGTCATATCATATATTTTATCGAGATTTTCCTGGCTGTATTCGATTTCTTTTGAATAATTTTTTGCAAGAAGACTACACTTTTCAGCGTTGGGGGCTTCTCCCGAATTTTCCGCTTCGAGATACATGAGCTTTATCATTGCAAGACTCACAGCCATAAGTCGTACCTTAGAAAGAATCTCCTCATCGTAGACGCCTTTCAAAAAATATCTCCATATAAAATAAACTGCAATATTTTTAAGGTAAGCGTCATATCTGCCCTTATCGGAAAGCTTTTCATTTAAGCTGTCGGAAGAAGAAATAAGTTTTCTCAGATATTCTTCCCAATTTGCATCGATGGGCTCGAGAACGGTAAAGCTCTCAAGGAAGCTCTTTATATCTGACTTTTCATTGGTGGGGATATCAGCATCAGTAATAGGCATCGGAGTGAAAATATAATTGTCTGCCATTGTCTGAATTTTCTCCGAGTAGACAGCAACAGTGTAAATGCGCTCCCGGAGGCTGAGTGACTCGTTTTCGAGGGTGCTGATTATTTCATCTCTGGCAAACGAAAGCATGTTGAAGAGCTCTTCGTTATAGTCATCGCAGCCTTCTTCATCACAAGGGACTTCATAGGTGCTGAATTTCTTCTCGCTCGTAACAATTATCCTTGCCGCTTCCTCACAGCAAAGGCCGATACCGCCCTCTTTTTTATCGGCAAACCACTCAAAATATCTCGGATGGTCACGGCAAATCTGACAGAGTTTATCTTCACCGAGGTTTATGATAATATCACAAAGATTGTTTTCATTGAGGAAAGGGCATCTTTCACCGCAAAGCCTGAAACAGGGGACTTCACTCTCATCAATGTTCTTTCTGAGCCTTTCGCCGAAGCTTCCGTCTACAGCTTTATAGTACTCTGCCGTCTGAGCGTCAATGTCAATTTCCCAGCCTATGCAGCAGTTGTCTCGGCACCTGTCAGCAATACACCGGAAGCTTTTACAGTATGTGGGCATTATAGCTTTCATTTTTTTCACCTGCTTTTCTTATATGCCATTTTAACATACAAAGTGTGCTTTGAAAAGAGATTTTATGGGTATTTTAGTTATTTGGCTTACAAAGTGTATTTCTTCAATTGAAATTTTTGTAAATAATATCATTGAAAAATTTTTCCTTATATTATATAATGTTGCCGAAAAAATACAATGGGAGGGTCTTTATGAAAAAAATATTCAAGCAAAGCCTTTTTATCCTTATGATGTTCATAGTGCTCACGATGACTGTTCTTACCTGCAGCGCCAAGAGCGTAAAGAAAGAGACTGTTGATACAATCGGAGCGGTTATGGCGCAGGAAGCTTTCGAAATGAAAGTAACGGGAGATCAGATCAATCTTGTAAAGAATAAGACTATGGTGCTTTCTGCTGAGGTTACAGGTGTGAGTGAACAGCCGGTAATTTCCTGGAAGTCATCAGATGAAGCTGTAGCTACTGTTGACGGAAATGGTACGGTTACAGGTAAAAACGTGGGCAGAGCTCTTATTACTGCTTCAGCTGAAGTCGCAGGACAGACAATTGAGGGTTACTACAGTGTAAATGTAGTAACAAGTGAAAACTTCGTCAAAAACTTTTTAGAAAAGAATCAGGTTCTCAGCTATCAGTACAGCTATGTAGATGACTATTTCTATACCAATGATAGGGATTGCTGGCAGGACACTTTCGGTTATGCAAGAATCTTTGACCTTGTTGCTCCTTATATAGTCCTTGAGTATGACTATACACGAGTTTTCTTCAACTATGAAGACAGAGACTTTATGATACAGCTCTGGAAGGGACAGTACGGTTATGTTTTCTACGGCTCTGAAATAGGAATTTACTCCAAAGATCCTTCAGATAAGGAACCCGGTATGTTTACTTTCTACGGAAAGGCTGAGGAAGAATATTGGCCTACAATGGAAATGACTCTCTATCATCAGAATATTCAGGGTGAATGGGAAAGAGAATTCACAAGAGATTACGATAAATACTGGTGGTGCACAGGCTTCAAGCCCGGTCATCTCAGACAGGTTGAACCTGCAGATGAACTGAGAATGGTTGCAAAAATCACCTTCAAAGATGCGAAAATGGCAAAACAGTTTGCTCTGGGACTTAAGGAATGCGGTCTTACAAGAGCAAAGAATGTAAACAGCCTTGAAAACGATAACTACTACAGAGTAAAGGACACTGTTCATGTGCGTTGGCAGGATATCTCAGAAGCAGAGAACACAATGCCTATCAAGATAGGTGCGGCTGCTCTCTTCGGCTTCAACTTCCTTGCCATCATCATAGCTGTACTTCTTATGCTTGGTTTAGGTGCATTTGCAGGCGGACTTCTCTTCTTACTGTTTATCTAAATTTACAGCTCAGCAGCTTCGGCTTTTTTAAGTCGGAGCTGTTTTTTAGTTTGTGCAGGTGGCTCCGCAGCCGAATGAAATTCGGCGCGCGGAATGCCTCGGCATCCCGCGGAAATCGCCTCCGGCGATTTCGCGGAGCCACCGACCGATTGTTACCTCTGACTTAAAATACACGAATTTCCGTCAGCCTATTTATAAATTGTAATTCTTTTGTTATAATTCCTTATGTAAGCTGTAATTTTTACCCTTTATAATAAAGCCACAACAGTAAAGAGGTGTTTTTATGTATTCAGTTCTCATCTGCGACGACGATAAGGCAATTGTTCGCTCTATCGAAATTTATCTGGGTGCCGAAGGGTACAGAACCTTTTCGGCCTATGACGGAAGTCAGGCTCTTGATATCCTAAGTGAAAATGAGGTTCACTGTATAATTATGGATATTATGATGCCTGTTATGGACGGTATAAGTGCCACACTTAGAATAAGAGAAAAAAGCAATGTGCCTATTATCTTCCTTTCGGCCAAAAGTGAAGATACGGATAAAATTGCAGGTCTCGGCTTCGGCGGCGACGATTATGTTACAAAGCCCTTTAATCCCCTGGAGCTTTGTGCAAGAGTCAAGTCCCAGATAAGAAGATATGTTTCTTTCGGGTCAATCACACCCAAGAGCAATATTCTCACTACAGGCGGACTGTCCCTTGATATGTCTGCAAGGAGCGTAACTGTTGATGGTGAGCCTGTTCATCTTACTGCTACTGAGTATAAAATTCTGGAGTACATGATGAACAATATGGGAAGAACCTTATCTTCGAGTCAGATTTATGAGAATGCCTGGAATGAAAACGCCTATTCAGCGGAAAAAACCGTTACTGTTCACATCAGACGAATTCGTGAAAAAATCGAGTTCGACACTAAAAATCCAAAATATATAAAGGTGGTGTGGGGCATTGGATACAAAATCGACAAGTTTTAACGGAAGGCTCATTGTAAAAATTATAGCTGTTATTTTAGCGCTCATTACAGTTTTCTTTTCTGCAAAAAGCACTATTGACGATTTTCTTTATGTAATTAATCAGAATATTGTAGATGACGATTATTATTTCGAGGGTATTTTTGCTACAGAGGAAGAGGATATTTATAACAGCGATACCTTTAAACAGTGTATGAGAGAGTATCTTTATGAGCTTAACCGTTATGTAAGCCGTTACGGCGACGGATCAAAGGCAAGCTATGAAAAGATAAACAAAGAAAATGCAGAAAAACAGGAACAGTATAAGAACAATCTGATTTACAATATTTATCATTATATCTATGAGCGTGAAAATTACTATGACGGTATTTTTTATCTTGTTGACATCGGAGTAATAAAGCTCAATAGAATAAAGGCTCTGGAAAGTGAAGATACGAAAAAAATTTACATCGAGGATATGGATGGAGAATATGAGGTAAGACAGTTAGTTACAGAAAGACTGTCTGATTCCGAGAGCGATGAATTCACTGAAAATACAGCAAAAGCAAAAAAGCAGGGAGCGGATCTGATAATTGATTTTGCAAACTTCAAAATAGTTGATTACGGCGTGAAGAGCTCTCATAAGGCAGGCACATACACTGTAACGGTTGATGATAAGAAGCTTTCTGAATTGCTCGAAGATTTCAGGCTTATCGCTTTTACCGGTACTTATGAGGAGTATAAAACTGCTATTCAGGAAGACGCTTTCAATACCGGCTATAAAAACATAAACTACATTGTAACAAAAGAAGACGGCACAGTTATCACTAATGTAAAAAATATACCTGATGAGACGGATATAGTAAAGAATGAGTTTTACCTTACAGGTTCAGACGGAAGATATACTTCAAATAAAGGTGCTGTTTATTATATAGACGGTTCGCTTTTCCGTGTTAACGGCGACTACTACATAAGTGTCGAGCGCATACCTACTCAGGTCATCGAAAGTCAGTCTGTGGTTCATACCACTCTGCCGGAAGCGACAGAGCCGACAACAACATATGAGGTAACAGTTCCGACAGCT
>JAZSGK010000110.1:0-8222 GCA_045532695.1 Acutalibacteraceae bacterium | reverse complement strand
CTTGCTCGTTAGATTCTCATACTCATAACCGCAGTCGAAGGTGAGATACAAGACCTTTTCCCCCGAAGTGTCAAGAGTGAATGCACCGTACTTTTCAAAGGTCTTCTGAAACTCCACCACCGTATAATGTGCCTTACCGCCCGATGCAGGGCCGTGGGAATGGCTGAGTTTTTTTGTGGCAGGCCCACTCCTGTTATCAGGGTCGCTGACAGTATATGTGACCTTCTCAAGGGGCGCGAAGCCCGATTTCGCCGCAGAGTCGGGCGTACCCGTAACAATCATCTTTGTGTCGGTACCCCTTTGGTTTTCTGCATCAATGACAGTAGACTCCATAATTTCAGGCGTATCTATAAGGCTTTCGGTTGTGCTCGGGCTTTCGGCAGAGTCCTCCTTGGTAGTGGACTCCTTTAAGTTTCTTTCATTGCCCCCTCCGCAGGAAACAAAACTAAAGCATAATATGACAGCGAGTATAAGTGCAGTGATTTTTTTCATAATTCTTACCCCTTTGACATTATATGTAACCCGGCAGACTTTTGCCCACCGGTTTTAGTTTTCAAGGGTACTTCATTTAAACATATACTTTACGTCGCCGATGAGACTTTCCATATTTTTCATAGCCTTTTTCGCTGTCTTTCTTGCGCTTCGTCTCATCATACTGCCTGCCATTGCGCCCTTGAGATATGCTGTGGCACCGCCTACAGCCATACCGATGCCGACACCGGTCATAATACTTTTCATCATAGCTTTTCTCTCCCGTTATTTCTTGTCCGATAAAGGGACATTTATATTTTTTCACAGGGTAAAAATTTTTATGTAAGACAAAATTTAGCATTTATCTTTAAATTTAGGAAAAGAAATGTTATAATGTGACTCAGTTAATTTCGGAGGCTGATAAAATGTCAAAGCTCAATATTGTTCTCGTTGAACCGCAGATTCCCCAGAACACAGGCAACATCGCCCGTACCTGCGCCGCAACGGGGGCATCACTTCATCTTGTAAAGCCAATGGGTTTCACCGTTGATGATAAAAAATTAAAGAGAGCAGGTCTTGATTACTGGTACCTTCTGGATATCACCTACTATGACAGTCTTGCTGATTTTTTTGAGAGAAACAAGGACGGCAAATTTTTCTATTTCACCACCAAGGGGCAGCATATTTATTCTGATGCGTCTTTCCCTGAAAATTCCTACATCGTTTTCGGCAGAGAGGATGCAGGTCTCCCCGAGGAGCTTCTCAAGGCAAATCCCGATACCTGTCTTCGTATGCCTATGATAGGGGATGCCAGGAGTCTTAATCTTTCCAACACAGTTGCCATTGCCACTTATGAGGTGCTCAGACAATGGGGATTCCCCGAGCTATTGTGTCAGGGCGAGCTGACGAGATATGAATGGTGAATTCGGAATTCGGAATGCGGAATTCGGAATCGCGTGGTAATCTCACAAAAAAACAACTTGATTGTCCGCCAAACGGGCAAAAAGAAGAAATAAACATCAATAAAAGACCTGCAAGGTTAAAGTCCCTGCAGGTCTGAATTTTATTATAATAAAGTTGAATTGGCGGGAAAAGAGTTGCTTTTACACAAATGTGGGGCGCAATTCCGCATTCCGCATTCCGAATTCCGAATTCCGAATTTATCTGTTCATCATCCATATCATATAATTCAGATACGCCGCAAAGCTAACCCATAAAAGATATGGCACCTGCAACCACGCCGCTATCTTATCCACCCTGTAAAAGGATATAATCATAAGAAGTATCAGCACCCAGAGAAGTATAATCCACAAAAACGCGAAGCCGTATGCCTGCAGATTGAAGAAAAGGATACTCCATATAAAATTCGCCGCAAGCTGCAACATATATATAAGTAAACTGCCGTTTTTCTGCGTCTTGTCAGAGGCAATCCATATTCTCGCACTGCTTATACCCATAAGAGTGAAAAGTATAGTCCACACAATGGGGAACACTATATCAGGCGGAGTAAGTGCAGGCTTTTCTGCCAGGGCGTATCTTTCCATACCCATACTCGTCAGCAATGCCGAAAGCACTCCCACACCGAGCGCTATTGCAATTGAAATCCCGTAGGTCTTTACTTTGCTTTTATTCATATTCATCACCCATTATATTATATGAGGGTGATTTTGGTTTATTCTTTATTATATTAATTGCTATCATTATATGCCCGAAAGACCACTTATAAAGCCATATCGAAAGAAGAACTCTGACAACAGCCATAACGCCTATCAATATATACTGAATTTCGAATATGCTTACAGTTAAATCCGACACCGAGCAGATGTCCCACATCAGATTATATATGAGACTGTGCGAATAATCGCACACACCAAGCACAAAAAAATAACTCATCACAAAAGTCGCACGGTTATATAATCTTTCTTTTTCCCATACAAGACAGCCCATAAAAGGTATAACTACAGTTATAATCTGAGCAAGTGAAAAGCCCAAAGAAGCTAATGCTGTATCACTTAATCCGTCAACTAAAGGATAATACCAGAACTGACCGGATATAAGCGCTAAAATAACAAAAGACAGTTTTCTCCTCACAGCATAATCCATATTACAGCCTCCTGATTTTTTTATAAATTATAGCATACCTCTCCTCGTTTTGCAATACACTTGCAATGCATACAAGACATAGTTTTTTATATATACTAATCGTATGCAGAGGTGATATATATGAAAAAATTTACTATACCTTCAACGCCACCTACAACAAATAAATGTATACGTTTTCCTAACGATGTTATAGAAGAAGTTGAAAATGCAATTAGAGGAAAGCAATGTACGTTTACCGCTTTCGTTATTGAAGCTGTAAGAGTAGCTTTGGAAAATCTGAAAGAAGAAGAAAATAAATAATAATACTGAACCGACAGGGAATATTCTCTGTCGGTTTGCTGTTTATATGCGAAATAATATTCTTAATCATCATCTGCAGAGCTTTGCCCCGCGCCCCACAAAGTTTTGTAAAAGTTTGACAAAACTTTACTTGTTTCTCAACTCCTAACTCCTCACTCCTAACTCCTAACTTTAAATATCGCCTCTTCTCCTTCAGCCTCACAAAGGTATCTGCCTCCTGCTTTAACCTTGCCCTCAAGAATCTCCTCAGAAAGCTTATTTTCAACCTTATTCTGCATTGCCCGTCTCAAGGGTCTGGCACCGTAAACCGGGTCAAATCCTGCCTTTGCAACAAGCTTTTTTACTTGTGGGGTGAATTCCATATCAATATCCATAGCTGTAAGTCTCTGTTTGAGATTCTCAAGCATTCTGCCGGCTATTTCTTCTGTCTCCTCGCCCGAAAGCTGGCTGAAAACTATAACCTCGTCTATTCTGCCTAAAAACTCAGGTCGGAATGCCTTTTTAAGCTCGCCCATAACTGCACTCTTTATCTTTTCCTCAGAGACCTTTTCGCTGTCCTCACCAAAGCCTATAGCCTTTGCCTGACCCGCAATCTGCTTTGCACCGAGGTTAGAAGTCATAATGATAACCGTATTTTTAAAGTCAACTCTTCTGCCTGTAGAATCCGTAAGAATACCGTCATCGAGTATCTGCAGAAGCATATTGAAAACATCAGGGTGTGCTTTTTCGATTTCGTCAAAGAGAATGATGCTATATGGCTTTCGTCTTACCTTTTCTGTCAGCTGACCGCCCTCATCATAGCCTACATAGCCCGGCGGTGAGCCTACTAACTTAGAGGCATTGTGCTTTTCCATATACTCACTCATATCAAGGCGGATAACTGCGTTTTCGTCGCCGAACATAGCCGCACCCAAAGCCTTACAAAGCTCTGTTTTACCAACACCCGTAGGTCCCGAGAAAATAAATGAGCCCATTGGTCTTTTGGGATCCTTGAGTCCGCTTCTGCTTCGTCTTATGACCTTGGCCACAGCTTCAACAGCCTTATTCTGTCCCACAATTCTCTCGTGGAGTATCTTTTCAAGGTTAAGGAGCTTTTCACTTTCTTCGGCTGTTATCTCACTTACGGGTATACCTGTCCAGCCCGAAACAATCTGAGCTATCTCCTTTGCACCCACTGACGAAGTACCGTGGGAGGATTTTTCTTTCCAGTTGGTTTTGCCAACAGTCAGCTCACTCATAAGCTCTTTTTCTCTGTCTCTTAGCTTTGCCGCACCCTCGAAATCCTGAGCATTGACAGCGGCGGCCTTTTCGGCTGTGACTTCTTTCAGCTTCTGCTCGATTTCTTTTACCTCGGGAGGCATTGTAAAGGAGCGAAGCCTTACCTTTGAGCAGGCTTCGTCAATAAGGTCGATAGCCTTATCGGGGAGATATCTGTCGCTGATATATCTTACGGACATCTTTACGGCAGAGTCAATAGCCTCATCGGTGATTTTAACCTTGTGGTGTGCCTCATATTTACTGCGAAGCCCCTTTAGTATCTCTACAGTTTCTTCGGCCGTAGGCTCACCGACCTTAACGGACTGGAATCGTCTTTCAAGGGCACTGTCCTTTTCGATGTATTTTCTGTATTCTTCTAAGGTTGTGGCGCCGATAACCTGAAGCTCACTTCTTGCAAGAGAGGGCTTTAATATATTCGCCGCATCTACTGCACCCTCAGCAGAGCCGGTACCGATAAGATTGTGTACCTCGTCGATGAAAAGTATAACGTCTTTACTCTTGACGGTTTCTTCAATGCAGGTCTTGATTCTTTCCTCAAAGTCGCCTCGGTACTTGGTACCTGCCACCATACTCGTAAGGTCAAGGGACACAATACGCTTACCCTTTAAAAGCTCGGGCACTTCACCCTCGGCAATTTTAAGAGCAAGACCCTCAGCAATGGCAGTTTTACCTACGCCCGGCTCACCTATAAGGCAGGGATTGTTCTTAGTACGGCGTGAGAGTATCTCGATGACACGCTCAATTTCCTTTTCTCTGCCGATAACCGGGTCAATTTCTCCCTTAGAGGCCTTGGCGGTTATGTCTGAGCCGTGCTTGTCGAGAGTGGGTGTTGATGATTTCCTTGCGCCCTGACTGCGCTTTGATGCAGGCGAAGAATAGGTACCTTTACCCGTCGAGGAATCAATTTCAGCCGAAATACTGTGGGTGGTGGCTCCCAGCTGAGCGAGTATAAAGGCGGCACAGCTGTCATCTTCACTGAGAATTGCACTTAAAAGGTGCTCGGTACCCACATAGCCTGCATTTTCCCTTGCGGCAATGGATACGGAAAGCTCGATAATGTGCTTGCTCCTCGGGGTAAAGTCATCGGGTGTCAGCACTGTGGGAATGCCCACACCGACAGTCTTTTTTATTTCCTGCTCAACACTTGCGGCAGTAATGCCCTTTGACGCCATAAGCGACGTTGCAACACTGCCGCCCTCTTTGACGATACCGCAAAGAAGATGCTCACTGCCAACATAGGTGTGACCTAAGTTTTCTGCCGTCTCAACAGCACTGTTGAGGGCTCGGTTGGCTTTTTCTGTAAAGCCTGTGAATTTATACATTGTAGTTACCTCCTTTATTAAGTGCAGAATGCAGAACGCAGAGTGGCGTCATCCCTTGGCTGAAAAAAGTAATTATTTCCCGCCGTTTTTGCTCCGTATAAAACGAACTATATTTAAAACTGATTATTTTTGCGGTCAGAAAACTGAAAGATATATCATACTGATCCGCCGTTTTTCACTCTGCACTAAAAAAACGGGTCATCCGACCCGTTTTTTTATGATAGTTCTTCTCTTACCTTCTGCGACCTTAATACGTCGCGCTCTGTCTGTGTGAGTACCCTGCCTTCTTCAGCGTTGAGAGTTGCAGGCTGTAAAAGCACTGTCATTTCACGAAGCTTCTCAGCAGGAATCTGAAGTATACCCTCTGAAACGCCTACACGCACATAGGAGATGAGATTCATCAGCTCTTTTGATGTTAATTTGTAGGCACTTTTGAGTATACCGTAAGCGCGGTATATACGGTCGAGATAATCTTCATCTTTCACAAGAAGGGCACGGGCCTGCTTTTCCTGTGTGATTATCTGCATTGCTATTGAATTCAAATTTTTGATTGCGGCTTCTTCACTGATACCGAGAGTCACCTGGTTACTCAGCTGATAAATGTCGCCTGATACCTCACTGCCCTCACCGTAGGAACCTCTGAGTGTAAGACCGAGCTTTGCAACGGTTGTGGAAAGACGGTGCATTGCGCCCTTCTTTGAAAGAGCAGGCAGGTGAAGCATTACACTTGCACGGAGAGCTGTGCCGATATTGGTAGGACACTGGGTAAGATAGCCTAAGCTTTCATCGAAAGCATAAGAGAGCTTATCCTCGAGTATCTTGTCAATTTTAAGGGCAGTTTCAAAAGCTTCCTCAAGTGAGAGACCGGGATAAACTGTCTGTATTCTGATGTGATCCTCTTCGCATATCATTATGCTGATATCCTCGTCAGCGGAAAGGAGAAGACTTCTGCCAAGTGTATCACAGGCGAATTCGGGGCTGATAAGGTGCTTTTCTGCAAGGGATACAGTTTCAGCTGAAGAGAGTGTCGACATATCAATAAAGCGAAGCGCAAAGCTATTGTCTGAATCTAATATATCCTTTACGATATTGCCGATATCTCTTTTCTGGGTTTCATCGAGTCTTGCGGGGAAGGGATACTCGGTAATATTACGGGCAAGACGTACTCTTGTGCTTAAAACTATATCGCCTTCATTGCCTTTGTTTTTATACCAGTTCATCTTATTTTTCTCCTTTCAGCTCTTTTATTTCGTCTCTTATGGCTGCAGCTCTTTCGAAATTCTGAGTCTCAATTGCCTTTGCCATTTCTTTTTCAAGATCGCTTATTTTTTCTTCCGTAGTCTTTTCTTTTATCTGGATAGGTTCAGCCGTCTTGGGCGGTATCTTGCCCGAATGCTTCACCTTGCCGTGGATTCTCTGAATTGAGGGCTGAAGCTTGCTGTAGAATTTCTTATAGCAGTTACTGCAGCCTACATTACCTGACTTGATGATATCCTCAAAGCTGCAGCCGCAGATTTCGCAGCGGTCAGCTCTGTTTTCACCTAAGAGAAGATTTCTGTCATCGAAGAAGCTGGAAAACAGTGAGGGAAGATTGAAGGTGAAATCACTGAAAAAGTTGTCGTATCCCAGGCTCTGAGCGCACGAGGAGCAAAGATGCTTCTGTGTGGCTTCGCCGTTGATGACGCGCTTGATGTGGGTGTTGGCTTCGTTTACTTTACAATTCTGACATAACATAATAATTACCTCCTTAAAGATTTAATACTCTTGTTTTATTATTGATAGAAGTGTCTGTTTGAATATACATGCTCTCACTGCATCCCTTATTTCTATTGGCAGACCTTTAAAATTACTGTCGCTTAAGGCTGCCGATATTATTGCCGCATCACGACGGCTTATGAGATTGTGATGCATAAGATTTATTATATGGTCGCCTGCTGTGTTTTCGGAAATATAATGGCCAATACTGTTTATAACACTCATAAGAAGTGTATTTTTATCGTAGCTGACTCTTGTAATTCTAACACAGCCACCACCGCCTCGTCTGCTTTCAACTATATATCCCCTTTCGGGAGTAAACCGGGAAGAAAGCACATAGTTTATCTGGCTCGGCACACAGCCTACACTCTGAGCGAGTATATTTCTCTGAAACTCAATTTCGTCTTTATCCTCCAGCATCTGTATTATCATCTGGGCTATTGAATTTGAAATATTGATAAAATCACTTCCTTTGACTTTGACTAACTTTGACCTTTCTTGATTTTATTATATTCATCTTTTACGGTTTTTCAAAGGTCAAAAAAGGTCAAAACCAAAAGTTAAAGCTTCATTTTCGAAAATCAGCTCTTTATTTCTTCGATTTTCTCCGTTTTTTGCGAATTTTCACTTTTTATAAATCTTTGACTGTGTTCCACTGACTTTGACCTTTGGTTTTCACCTGACGGGTCCCTTATATTATCAAGGTCAAAGTTTTCGGCAGGGTACCCTGGGTTAAAATGAAGCTTTTCCATTGCTCTCTCCCTTAATGTTTATAGGAATATTTTTGACCTTAAAAAGCTCATTATGCAAAAAGAAAGTCCCTGCAGATGCAGAGACCTCTTTCGCTTTTTGTTTTAGCAACCGCAGGAGTTGTCACAGCCGCAGTTATTGCCGCAACCGCAGTTGTTGCAGCCGTTACCGCCGAAAAGTCCGCCTTCACCGCCGCAGCACATTGATAAGATAAGAAGGATGATAATCCAAGTGCAGCAGCTG
>JAZSGK010000126.1:0-2454 GCA_045532695.1 Acutalibacteraceae bacterium | reverse complement strand
ATCAATCTTAAGCATAAATCTGCCATCGCCGCCAAAAAGCTCTGCAATGCTTATACAATAATCTGATATTTTTTCAATTATAAACACAAGCCAGCCGGGCATTATGCCAAGACTGCAAAGTATTGCCGAAACAAATGAAAGGCATATTATAAGTGTAGACACGGGTAAGAAGAAGAGATTAGTAACAGGTGATATGAGAGATACCTCTCCGAAATTCAGTGCAGTTATCGGAAAGGTCCAGGTCATAATGCAAAGGCTTACCGTCAGACTAAACATAACACTCCTCGCAATCGGATATGACACTGCTCCACTGCAGCCGAGTCTGTCGGCAACGAAAAATCTGTGCTTATTACAGAACGGTACAGCAAAGACTATAATCGCCCAGGTGGACACTGCCGAGAGTAAAAATCCCACATTCATAGCCGAGAAGGGATTAGACACAAGAATGCATATACAGGCAAATCCGAGAGAGTTCAGAGAGTCTGCACGCTCATCTATAAGATTTCCGATCAGCACCATAAAGAGCATTATACCAGCTCTGATGACAGAACTGCTGAAAGATGCCGTAAACATAACTATCAGAACAAACAGACACATAATTATAAAATACACTATTCTGTGTCTGTCTTTGAGTTTCTTAGCAAAAAGGCCTATGAACATAGCAAGCACTGCAAGGTGCATACCTGACACAGCCATAATATGAGCCACACCCGACCTTTTGAAGGTATCATAAACTCTGTCGCTGATATATTCCTTACTGCCTGTCAGAAGCGCCGTCAGGAACCCTGCCGTATCTCTGCTGAAATTATCCCCGAAACCGTCAGCCAAAAACTTTCTGAGCATTTCACCGTAATGAGCCATCGGTTTTCTTTCAGGTTTGAGAACCGACAATTCCTTTATACCGTAAACACCTATATAGATATTTTCACTTTTGAAGTAGTCAATAATCCCTTGGTTTTCTCCGCCTACGTTATAAAGATGCCCTTTGAAATAAAGCTTGCTACCGATTTCAAAGCACTCCGGATCAAGCTTATCGTATGTAGTATTAAAAGAAAGTCGGATATTACCCTTATACTTTTCACCGCCTAATTGCAATATCTCAGCCTTGCAATAGTATCTTCCGTAGTCTTCATTGAACTCCGGCTTTTCTTTCACACAGCAGTATATAGTTGTATCAGTATCAGCTAAAGCGGAGACCTTTTCATAATCACTCTGTACACAGTAAAACATAATACATGCTATGACTACAGTGAAAAACACTGTCGGTAAGGTGTGGCGGTCGCGGGTTTTATCAATAACGCCTGTTATCATAAAGAGTACATAAGATATCCCTGCAGCTATCAGTGCTATGGGTATACTGTTAAAGGCGCATAAAACTATAAGAGCGCCCAGAAGTGTGAAGCCGACAACAGCTAAAGGCCTCTTCATTTTATGCACCTCCCTATAAAAATTGAAAGCCGTAAAGCTTACTTGCGACTATTATAGCATATTTGATTTTGTATTGGAAGACAAAAAGAAAAGAACACACCGAAAGGCATATGGTCTTTCAGTGTGTTCTTTTGCAGTTATTCGGCAAATAGTTCGATTCCGTTGAGCTCTGCCGATGTTACCCTTCCGGCATTAATGGGTTCAGGAAATCTGAGAACGATATGAAGCTCATTATCCCTTTTGCCTAAGCTTGAGGCAGAAGCCTCATCGGGGTTTTCGGGCGGCATTTTAAGTCTGAAGTCCTTGCTCGTGCCGTCATCATAATTCAGAGTAAGTGTACCCGTAATAAATCGGTAGTCCTCAATCTGACTGTAAAGCTCTTTAGCGCCAATAACATCGAGAGTATAATGAAAATGTAAGTTGGAAATTCTGCCCTTTGCAGGCTTGAATTCTACTCCGTTAATATCAACTGTATTATCGGTTGGGGTGAATTTTTTGACAGTATTGCGATAGTCGATTACTACCTTACCTGAAAACTCACACTCGATTTCGCTGAGCCTATTAAAGGTATCTTTCTCATATACAGAAAGATTTTGGAAAAACATACTGATTGTGTTTCCTGCCAGACTGAAACCGTTTTCGGTGCTGTAGTTTACATTAATCTCTAAAGTGCGTTCGTCGATAAAATCAACACTCCCGCCTTTTCCTAAGGAAGATTCAAAAGGAACACTTTGGTCGTGGTTTTCAAAAGAATATGATTTGTTTTCATCGAAAAGAACATCTCCGTCAGACCCCAGTTCAAAGAGAATATGAACCGAATAATTATCGCCTGCAATACCTTTACATTTCAAGGTCAGATCGTCTCTGTTGCTGTCAAAATAATAGTCTTTTGGGGAGTAAACTTTATCGGCCATTTCGCTATCGCCTAAGAACATAGAGCCAAAGTATTCCGGCGCCTTGGAAACTCTTACGGCAAAAGCTGAACCGGAAATACCGATGACAACTGCAAGAACAGCCGCAAGAATA
>JAZSGK010000238.1:0-9026 GCA_045532695.1 Acutalibacteraceae bacterium | reverse complement strand
TATGATATCGCTTCTTGAAAGAGCGAAGATGTATATTGACAAAGGTCTCTTTGCAGGTATCAGAATTTCCACAAGACCCGACTGCATAAGTGAAGAGATACTTGATATTCTGAAGTGCTACGGCGTCACATCTGTAGAGCTCGGCTGTCAGAGCATGAGTGACGAAGTGTTGAGGCTCAATAACCGCGGCCACAAGGCAGAAGATGTAGTAAAATCCGCAAGGCTCATAAAAGAATACGGCTTCGAATTCGGTGTGCAGATGATGACGGGGCTTTACGGCGACAACAATGAAACAGCCATAGAAACAGCAGGGAAGCTTATAGCTCTTTCACCCGACACAGCAAGAATTTATCCTACCGTTGTTTTAGAGGGCACAGAGCTCGAACGACTTTTCAGACTCGGCGAATACAAGCCTCAGACTACAGAGGACGCTGCCGATTTATGCAGTGAACTGCTTATGATGTTTCACGAGGCTGATATTAAAGTTATCCGTGTGGGTCTTCACTCAGGCGGTAATGTAGAAGAGGGCTATGTTGCAGGTGCTTATCACCCTGCCTTCAGAGAAATCTGCGAGAGCAGAATATACCTTAAAAAAGTCCTTTCTGAAATTGAAAGACAGAGTATAGCCAAGGGTGAAATCACCGTAACTGTTGGCTCGTCTTTTGTTTCAATGCTGACGGGACAGAAAAAAGCAAACACAGAAAAGCTCAGAAAAACGGGCTATATCTTAAAGATAAAACAAGACAAAGATATGAAAAAATACGAGATTAAAGTGGGAGGTAAAATATGATATTAACAGCACTTGAAATGCAAGGCTTTAAGTCATTCCCCGAAAAGACAACCCTTACCTTCGGCAAGGGTATAACGGCAGTTGTAGGCCCCAACGGCAGTGGTAAGAGTAATATTTCCGACGCTGTGAGATGGGTGCTCGGTGAGCAGTCAACAAAGAGTCTTCGAGGCTCAAAGATGGAAGACGTTATATTTGACGGTACCAAAGTCAGAAAGGCTCACGGCTTCGCTCAGGTAACACTTCGCCTTGACAACAAAGACCGTTCAATCGACAAGGATACTGACGAGGTAACCGTAACAAGAAGATATTACCGCTCAGGTGAAAGCGAATACAAAATCAACGGCGAAAGCGTAAGACTCAAGGACGTCCACGAGCTGTTTATGGATACAGGTCTCGGCCGTGACGGATATTCAATGGTGTCTCAGGGCAAAATCGCAGATATGGTCAGCGGTAAGGCTAAGGAATGCCGTGATATGCTTGAGGAAGCTGCAGGTATTTCCGCTTACAGATATAAGAGAAGCGACAGCCTTAAAAAGCTCACTCAGGCCGAGGAAAACTTAGTAAGACTCAGAGATATTCTCCTTGAGCTTGAAAGCAGAATAGGCCCCCTTAAGACTCAGAGCGAAAAGGCGCAGAAATTCCTTGTGCTCAGTGAAGAGAAAAAGGTCCTCGAAATCGGTCTGTGGCTTTACAGCATTGATAAGCTCAAGGAAGACCTTCGCCATCAGGAGGACAAGCTTGCTATTGCAAAGGGTCACTATGACTCTGTTGAAGAGGAACTCAACGAAATCGAGGAGCTCATTGAAAAGTGCATAAGCGACACTCAGAACATAAACATCAGAATAGACGAAATCCGTCAGAGTATATCTGAGCTTGAGGAAAAAGCCGCAGGTGCAGGCAGCGAAATCGCTGTGCTCAAAAGCTCAATACAGCACAACAATGACACTATCGAGCGAATTTCTAAGGACAGAAGTGATTCAGAGCTCGGTCAGCAGCAGCTTTTAAAGGAAATCGAAACCGAAGAAAAGCTCATTGCACAGATTAAGAAAATCCGAGACGACAAGAATGAAGAGCTCGGTAAAATTACAAAAGAGCTCACAGATATGCAGTCTCAGGGCGGTGACCTTGACAAAGAGACAGCAGACATCAGTGTTGATATCAATATCCTTACCAAAAATCTTGCCGACAGCAGAGTAAATGCTTCAACAGCGCAGTCTGCAATAGGTGAAATCAAGGCACGTATCGAGACAATCGACCTTCAGATTTATCAGAGAAGAGAGGTTGTGGACTCTGCCGAAAGCGATAAGATAAAAGCAGACGAGGCACTCAAGGCGTGTACCGAAGAGATTGCAGGTATAACCAATACTGTAAACGGCTACACAATGAAGCTTTCTTCCCTTGAAGTGAAAGCTGACAAGGTAAAGAAAGACCTTGATGAAAAGAGCTTCGAAGAGCAGAGAACAGTTTCCAAAATCAATATGCTCCACGAGCTCGAGAAGAATATGGAAGGCTATTCGGGCTCAGTAAGAAAGGTTATCAAAGAGAGCCAGAAGGGTACCCTCAGAGGTATCCACGGCACTGTGTCACAGCTTATCAGTGTTGACAGTGAATATGCCGTTGCTATAGAAACAGCCCTCGGCAACGCTGTACAGAATATCGTAGTTGATACTCAGCACGATGCAAAGACAGCTATCAATCTTCTTAAATCTCAGGGCGCAGGCCGTGCAACCTTCCAGCCTATTGACGCTGTAAAGGGCAGAGATCTTGACGAAGAGGGACTTGAGGACTGTCTCGGATATGTTGATAAGGCTGTGAATCTTGTCAAGTGTGAGAGTATTTACAGTGAAATTATATCCTCACTTTTAGGTAAAACTGTTGTTGCAGAAGACCTTACCTGTGCTATTGAAATTGCAAAAAAATACGATCAGCGCTTCAAGATAGTTACTCTTGACGGTCAGGTTATCAATGCAGGCGGCTCCATCACCGGCGGCTCGGGTACTCAGAATGCGGGTATTCTGTCCCGTAGCACAGAAATAGAGAAACTCACGAAAAAGAGCGAAGAGCTCAAAAAGGAAATCGCAGAGCTTACAGAAGCATATACCAGGCTTTCGGAGGAAATCGACACTCTCACTGTTTCGCTCAACGAGCAGAAGAAGGCTCTTTCCGAAGCCTCCGACGAAAAAATTCGTCTTGAGGGATAGAAGAATCTTGTTTATGAGCAGTACTATTCAGCTGTGTCAATGCTTGACGAGCTCAAGGGTGAAAAGGACCACGCCGATGAGAGAATAACAGCTATGGAAGAGTCTCTGAGTGCGGCAAGAGAAAAGTGTGAAGAGCTTGAAAAAGAGATAAAGAGCAAAGAAGAAAAGCTTCAGAGTCTCGGTCAGCTCCGTCAGGAAATCACACAAAAGCGAGAGGAAATGTCCTCTCAGATTTCCAAGCTCAATCTTGATATCCACGGCGCAGGCAAAGACCTTCAGGCCAGAACTCAGGCTCTCGGCCTCTTGAAGGCAAGACTTGTCAGTCATGAGGATAAGGATAAGGAGCTCATGGACGAAATTCAGAAGATCAAAGATCATAACCTCGAAATAGAAAAGGAAATCGCAGATCTTGAAAAGCTTTCTGCATCATTCTCAGAAAAGGGTCAGCAGGCTAAGGACGAGATTGCTTCTTTACAGAAAAAGAGAAGCGAAACCGAAGAACGCTCGGCAGCTCTTCGCAGTGAGGAAAGAAACAAGTCAAGCGAAAGAGAAAAGATAAGCGGTGAGCTTGCACGTCTTGAAGAAAGAAAGCAGACAATGACTCAGGACTATGACAGCACCGTAAACAAGCTCTATGACGAATATCAGCTCACTAAGCGTGAAGCTGAAGCAGTCGGCGAAAAGCCTGAGGATCCTGCAGGCTCAAAGAGAAGACTCCACGAGATCAAGGGCTCAATCAGACATCTCGGTGCAGTCAATGTTGGCGCTATCGAAGAATATAAAGAAGTCAGTGAAAGATATGAGTTTATGTCTACTCAGGTCGCAGACGTTGAAAAGAGTAAGCGTGAGCTTATAAGACTTATCGACGAGCTGACAGATAAAATGTCACAGCAGTTCAGAGAGCAGTTTGCTAAGATAAATCAGAACTTCGGCGAAACCTTCCGTGAGCTCTTCGGCGGCGGACACGCTGAAATTTTACTCGAGGACCCCACCAATGTACTCGAAAGTAACATCGACATCAAACTGCAGCCTCCCGGAAAAATGGTCAAGCGACTTGACTCGCTTTCAGGCGGTGAAAAGGGACTTTCAGCTATTGCACTTCTCTTTGCAATTATGAAGGTTAACCCGGCCCCCTTCTGTATCTTCGACGAGGTTGAAGCGGCTCTCGACGATGTTAACGTAACAAGATACGCTCAGTATGTAAGACGTATGACAGGTAACACGCAGTTCATTCTCATTACCCACAGAAGAGGTACCATGGAAGAGGCTGATGTGCTCTACGGTATCACAATGCAGGAGCAGGGCGTATCAAAGCTTCTTGAACTCAAAACAGCAGAGCTTGCCAAAAAGCTCGGTATCACACAGTAAAGGAGGAAGAAATCAATGGGTATTTTTTCAAAATTTGGTTTCGGACTTAAGAAAACCCGTGAGGGTATGACAGAGCGTATCGAGGACGTACTCGGCGCATATGAAGAGATTACAGACGATTTTTACGATGACCTTGAAGAGGCTCTTATTATGGGCGACATCGGTATGAAAACAGCTACTGATATTGTCGAAGAGCTCCGTCACCGTGTAAATAAAAACGAGGTAAGAAATCCCAAGCACGCTAAGATGATTATCTCGGAAATTATCGCCGAAATGATAGACGGCGGTGAGGATATGGGCCTTATTACTCAGCCCTCGATTATCCTTGTTATCGGCGTAAATGGCGTTGGCAAGACAACAACTATCGGCAAGCTTGCCGCTATGTATAAAAGAGAAGGCAAAAAGGTTATTCTCGGTGCCGCTGATACCTTCCGTGCTGCAGCTATTGAGCAGCTTGAAATCTGGGCTGACAGAGCAGGTGTTGAGATAGTCAAGCACAAAGAGGGTGCGGACCCTGCCGCTGTTGTATACGATACCATCAGTGCAGGTCTTTCAAGAGACTGCGATATCATCATTATCGATACAGCAGGCAGACTTCACAACAAGAAAAATCTTATGGACGAGCTTGCAAAAATCTACAGAGTTGTGGAAAAAGAGCTTCCCTATGCCGACCGTGAAATCCTTCTTGTACTCGATGCAACAACAGGTCAGAACGCCGTTAATCAGGCTAAGGAGTTTATGAATGTTGCTGAGCTTACGGGTATTGCTCTTACAAAGCTTGACGGTACTGCAAGAGGCGGTGTTGTTCTCACAATCAAGAATGAGCTTAAGCTACCCGTTAAGTTTATCGGTGTAGGTGAGCAGATTGATGACCTTCAGCCCTTCAAGCCCAAGCTTTTTGCAAAGGCAATGTTTGAAGACACATCGGTTAACTTCGAAGACGAGGAATAAGAATGAAGATTATTATTGCAACTCACAATAAACACAAGCTCGCTGAAATGAGCCGTATCCTCAGCCCTATGGGATATGAGGTTGTAACAGACAGAGATCTGGGTATCGAGCTTACAGATGCCGAGGAAAACGGCGAAACCTTCCTTGACAATGCCAGAATCAAGGCGGAAAGCGGCTGTAAGGAAAGCGGACTTCCCTGCATAGCTGATGACAGCGGACTTTGTGTCGATGCCTTAGACGGTGCACCGGGCGTTTTCTCAGCGAGATACAGCGGAGTACACGGCGACGATGAGGGTAACAACCGTAAGCTTTTAAAGGAGCTTGAGGGCGTACCCACTGAAAAAAGAACTGCACATTTCGCCTGTGCAATCTGTGTCAGCTTCCCTGACGGCAGTGAGGTTACAGCTGAGGGTAAATGCGAGGGCTATATCGGCTATGAGAAAAAAGGTAGCAACGGCTTCGGCTATGATCCCTTATTTATGATAGGAGACAGAAGTCTTGCCGAAATGACAGCAGAAGAAAAGGACGCCATAAGCCACAGAGGCAACGCACTTAAGGAATTACAGAAGATATTACCGAGTGTATAAGATACAATAATGTAAGGAGACAGACCATGACAGGTAAAGAAAGAGCAGCTTTCAGAGCGCAGGCTAATCACCTTGAACCTCTTTTTCAGGTAGGCAAGGGCGGTATGTCCGAGGCTCTTATAAAGCAGACAGACGATGCTCTCAGAGCAAGAGAACTTATAAAGGTTAAGGTTCTTCTTGAATCTTCACCTATCACCCCGAGAGAAACAGCAGACGAGCTTGCAAAAGCAACAGGTGCTGAGGTTATTCAGGTTATCGGCGGTGTTATAGTGCTTTACAGAGAGAGTCCCGAGCTTAAGGAAAAAGCACTCCAGAAAGAAAAGAACAAGAAAAAGGCTGCAAAGCTCGCTAAAGAAAAGCTCTATGCAGCAAAAAAAGAAGGCAAAAAGGTTTACTTCAGAAGTCAGACAAAGGGTAAAAAATAATGCGTATCGGTATTTACGGCGGAGCTTTCAACCCTGTGCACAAGGGTCATGTGAAGCTCGCCGAAGAAATAAAAGAGAAAGCGCACCTTGATAAAATTATCATAATGCCCTCAGGCTTATCGCCTCATAAATCAAGCGGTCAGCTCATAGAAAGTAAGCACCGCCTTGAAATGTGCCGTCTTGCTTTCGGCAAAGAATACTTCGAGGTCAGCGACCTTGAAATCAGACGTGAGGGTAAAAGCTATACTGTTGATACGGTAACGGAGCTGAAAAAGGTTTATCCCGACGATGAGCTGTATCTCATTATGGGCTCGGATATGCTTCTTAGCTTTCATAAGTGGTACCGCTATGAGGATATACTCTCAGCAGTGACAATCTGCGCCACCACAAGGCAGGACGAAATTTCTGCCGATGAGCTTCGCAGGTACTCTGCCGATGTGCTAAAAAAAGATGTAATAATTATAGATTTTGAGCCATTTGAATGCAGCTCCACTCAGGTGAGAAATGCGCTTCTTGAGGGCGCAGATGCTTCTTCCTTAGTCGGTGAAAAAGTTATAGCCTACATCAGCGAAAATGCTCTTTACAGGGATCAGTATACCGACACAAGAAAGCTTCTCAGAAATAAGCTCGATGACTACCGTTATGTTCATTCTTTAGGTGTTGCAGATTCGGCAAGACAGCTGGCTGAAATCTACGGAGCAGACACAGAAAAGGCTTATTTTGCAGGACTTGTGCACGATATTATGAAGAACGCTTCAAGAGAAGAGCAGCTTCAGATTATTGAAGACGGCGGTATAACGCTGACCATAGCAGAGAAGAATAATCCTAAGCTATGGCACGGTATAGCAGGGGAGTGTTACCTGAGAACAAAGATGGGCATCACCGACCCGGAAATTCTCGGCAGTGTACGCTATCACACAACGGGCAAGGCAGGAATGACCCTCCTTCAAAAGATTATCTATGTTGCCGATTACATTTCGGCAGAGAGAAGCTATCCCGATGTTGATGTTATGAGGGACTTGGCAATTAATCATTCCCTTGAGGAGGCTTCACTTTATTCCCTTCAGTATACTTTTATGAAGCTGACTCCCGAAAAGGGTATAATACACACAGACAGTGTTGATTTTTATAATGAACTTATAATAAATGAAAGGAGTGAAGTTAAATGACTGAACTCGAACTCGCAAGAGAAATAGTAAAGGTGCTCGACAACAAAAAGGGTATGGATATTAAGCTTATAGAAATTACCGAGCACTCAATTGTTGCTGACTATTTTGTTATTGTATCAGGTACCTCAAACACCCATGTAAAGGCACTTGCTGACGAAGTGGATTACGAAATGGGCCAGAAGGGTGTTGAGCCCGCACATATTGAGGGCAGAGCAACAGGTTGGATTCTTCTTGACTACAGCAGTGTCCTTGTTCACGTATTCACAGGCGAAAGCCGTGAGTATTACAACCTCGAAAGATTATGGCAGGATGCAAGAGCTATTGACATTTCTGACATTGTAGAGTAATATTAACTATTGTAAATAATTAAACGGAGTGATAAATTTGAATTACGATTTTAAAGCCAACGAACAAAAATGGCAGGAAAAATGGGAGCAGGCAGGCGTTTTCCACGCCAAGGACAATTCAGATAAGAAAAAGTTCTATGCTCTCGTAGAGTTCCCTTATCCCAGCGGAAGCGGTATGCACGTAGGTCACATCAAGGCTTATTCAGGTCTTGAGGTTGTTTCACGTAAAAGAAGAATGGAAGGCTACAATGTGCTTTTCCCCATCGGCTTTGACGCTTACGGCCTTCCCACTGAAAACTCAGCTATCAAGACAGGTATTCACCCGAGACAGCTCACGGACAAGAATATTGCTAAGTTTACCTCACAGCTCAAGAGAGTAGGCTTCTCCTTCGATTGGGACAGAGTTGTTGATACAACAGAAGAGGGCTACTACAAGTGGACGCAGTGGATTTTCCTCAAGATGTTCGAAAACGGTCTTGTTTTCAGAGACAAGACTCTCGTTAACTACTGCCCCTCATGTAAGGTTGTTCTTTCAAACGAGGACTCCCAGGGCGGTAAGTGCGACATATGCCACAGCGATATCGTTCAGAAGGCAAAGGACGTTTGGTACCTCAGAATTACAGAATATGCTGACAAGCTTCTCGAAGGTCTTGATGAGGTTGACTATCTTCCCAACATCAAGCTTCAGCAGGAAAACTGGATCGGTAAGTCAACAGGTGCTTTCGTTAACTTCAAGGTTAAGGATACAGAAGAAACCCTTAAGATTTATACAACACGTCCCGATACACTTTTCGGCGTAACCTTTATGGTTATGGCTCCCGAGCATCCTATGCTCGATAAGTACAGCGAAATGATCAGGAACTTCGCTGATGTAGAGTCTTACAGAGCAGATTGTGCAAAAAAGACTGAATTCGAAAGAACTCAGCTTGTAAAAGATAAGACAGGTGTCAAGCTTGACGGTTTCGTAGCTATCAACCCCGTCAACGGCAAGGAAATCCCCATCTTTATTTCCGACTACGTTATGATGGGCTACGGTACAGGTGCAATTATGGCTGTACCTGCACACGACCAGAGAGACTATGACTTCGCAAAGAAGTTCGGCATTGACATCATCGAGGTTATCAAGGGCGGCGACATCAGCGTTGAAGCTTATACAGGCGACGGCGAAATGGTCAACTCCGACTACCT
>JAZSGK010000143.1:0-19910 GCA_045532695.1 Acutalibacteraceae bacterium | reverse complement strand
ACCGTTGACGGCAGTGTTATCGGTGAAATAGGCAAAGGCTTCCTTGTGCTTTTAGGTGTAGTAGACGGTGACGGCGAGAAGGAGATGAAGCTCCTTGCCAAGAAAACCGCAGGAATAAGAATATTCACTGACGAAAACGATAAGATGAATCTTTCACTCGACCAGGTTGAGGGCGAGGTTCTCGTTGTGTCGCAGTTTACCCTTTGTGCCGACACTTCTCACGGCAGAAGACCCAGCTTTATCTCATCGGCTAAACCCGATGTGGCTGAGGATCTGTATCTCAGATACTGTCAGGAGCTGAGAGCTCTCGGAGTAAAGAAGGTTGCAACAGGTGAATTCGGTGCCGATATGAAGGTTGAGCTTCTCAATGACGGCCCTGTAACAATAATTATGGATACCAACGAATGGAAGAAGTGATAATATGCTGAAAATCACAAATATATCTTTTCCCGGCTTTTGTGCCAACTGCTATCTTGCTGTAGACGAAAGCACAAATGAAGGCTTTCTCGTTGACCCCGGTGCATACGGTGAAAGACAGGCGGCATATATTAAGTCTCAGGGAATAGAAAAACTCAGATACATTCTTCTCACCCACGGCCATTTTGACCATATGATGGGCGTGGAAAAATTCCGTGAAGTCTTTGACGGTCAGGTGGTTATCCATACGCTTGATGAAGATAAGCTTTCAAGCGATGTGAAAAGTCTGTATTTCCGTTTTGACAGAGAGAGCAAATTTGCTCCCACTTCTGCCGATATTACGGTAACTGACGGCGATACATTGCCTTTCGGAAGCGAAAAAATAGAGGTTATGCATACTCCCGGTCATACAAAGGGCGGTGTCTGCTATAAGATAGATGATGCACTTTTTACGGGCGACACTCTTTTTAAATGTACCATAGGCAGGACCGATTTCCCCGACAGTGACGAAAAGGAAATGCTCTCATCGCTTAAGAAGCTTTACAGCCTTGAGGGTGACTTCAAAGTCTATCCCGGTCACGAGGAGCTGACTACTCTCAGCTTCGAGAAGAAGTACAATCCCTATATGAAACTCTGCCGATAATTTTACGGCAGAATAAATGAGAGGAATATAAATACGAAATGTATCTTATAAATAGAAATAACTCATATCATTATGAGATGGAAAACCTTATAAGGGTCTTTATACCTGATATTAAAATTTTCAGAGCTGAGGACACTGCCGAGGATGAGGACTACTGTCTTTTATCCTTAGACGGTGAAAAAATTGAAATCACGCTGTCTTTGAGCGGTGAAAAATATGAGCGTCAGGGTGTATTCTGCCGTGATAGCAAGGTTTTCTCTGAAAGCGACGACAGCTTTTTTGAAAGAAAAATGGCCGTTATGCTTTATGATCTGCTCTGCGAAATAACAGGATATACTCCGCCCTGGGGTATTCTTACAGGCGTACGCCCTGCAAAGCTTATGACAAAGCTCAGAAGCACTCAGGGTGAAGAAAAGGCAACAGAATATTTTCTTAATGAGCTCAAGGTCAGCGAAGACAAGACAAAGCTGGCTCTTATGGTGTCAAAAAATGAGACTCCCATAATTGAAGCCTCAAAGCCCGACTCCTATTCCCTTTATATCTCAGTACCTTTCTGCCCTACACGCTGCTCATACTGCTCGTTTATCTCTCACTCCAACGAGAGCGCAAAGAAGCTTATTCCCGAGTATGTGGAAAGGCTCTGCGATGAGATAGCAGAAACGGCGAAGATAGCAAAGGAATTAAACCTGAGACTCGAAAGCGTTTATATCGGCGGCGGTACACCTACGGTACTGACAGCTCCTCAGCTTAAAAGGGTAACAGATACTCTTTCTGAAAGCTTAGATTTAAGCGGTATTTCGGAATACACTATCGAAGCAGGCAGACCCGACAGTATAGACAGCGACAAGCTCAATGTAATAAGAAACTGCGGCTGCACGAGAATAAGCATAAATCCTCAGACCTTCTCAGACAGTGTGCTCAGGGAAATCGGCAGAAATCATACCAGTGCTCAGACTCTTGAGGCTTTTGACTCTGCAAGAGAAAAGGGCTTTGACAATATCAATATGGATCTGATTGCAGGTCTTCCTACAGACTCTCTTGAAAGCTTTGAGAAAACTCTGGATATTGCAATTTCAAAGAATCCCGAAAATATCACAGTCCATACTCTTGCACTCAAGCGCTCGAGCACCATTGTAACAGAGGGTAAGGCGACGAATTCGCCGACTCTTACAAGTGAAATGCTGAAGCTTGTGCAGACTAAGCTCACCTCGGCAGGGTACGAGCCTTATTATATGTACCGTCAGAGCAAAAGCCTCGGCAACCTCGAAAATGTCGGCTGGGCAAAGAATGGCTTTGAGGGACTTTACAACATATATATGATGGAAGAATGTCATACGATTTTATCGGTAGGTGCAGGTGCGGTAATAAAGCTCAAAGCCCCTCACTCAGGTGAAATTGAAAGAATTTACAATTACAAATATCCCTATGAATATATAGGCAATTTTCAGGAAATATTAAATCGCAAACAGTATATTCCCGAGTTTTACTCAAAATTCAGCATATAAGTGCTAGGAAAGGGTGAAATTATGCCTGATATCAGTATAAATAAAATAAACAGTCAGGTTGCCTCAGATAAAGAAAGTTTTATAGCTCAGTGCGAAAAAGACTACAGAAATCAGCTCGACATAATAAGCGAAAAGATATGCAAAAGCCACGGTAGGGTACTCGTTATGCTTGCAGGTCCCAGCTCGTCAGGTAAAACAACTACAGCCAATATCTTAAAGAGAGACTGCGAAAAGGCCGAAAGACACGCTATTGTTATATCTCTTGATGACTTTTACAGAGACCAGACAGAAAGCTTTTATTTCGAAGATGGTACCATTGACTATGAGACGGTAAAATCCCTTGATACAGACTATATTGTTGAGTGTATGGAAAATCTCCTTCATAAGGGCAAGGCTATGCTACCGCACTTCTCTTTTCAGACTAAGTGCAGAGAGGGCTATAATGAAGTAAGTGTACACGAAGATGAAATTATTATTGTTGAGGGTCTTCACGCACTTAATCCGGTAATCACAGACTGTCTCAAAAAAGAAAATATGATAAAGCTCTATGTCAGTGTGTCCTCCAGAGTTTATAAAGAGGGCAGTGTGTTTCTGACCAAAAGAGATATGCGCTTTACAAGAAGACTCATAAGAGACTACCATTTCAGAAACAGCAGTGTTGAGAATACTTTCTATCTCTGGAAGGGTGTGAGAATGGGCGAGGACAGATATCTTTTCCCCTTCAGCTCTAGAGCAGATATCAGAATCGATTCAATTCACCCATACGAAATATGTATTTTTAAAGATATTGCAGTAAAACTACTTGACCATATAGGCAGTGATAGTATATACTATCTTTCGGCTTGTGAGCTGAAAGATAAGCTTTCACAGTTCACATCGCTTTCGGAGAAAGATGTTCCCGAAAATTCACTGCTGAGAGAATTTATAGGATAAGGAGAATAAATATGGCTGAAAGAAAAAAACAAACCCTTCTTACAGGTGCAGGCGTACTTGCTATTGCTACGGTAATAGTCAAGCTTATCGGCGCTGTATATAAAATTCCTCTGATGAATCTGCTCAGTCCCGAGGGCTACGGATATTTCACAGGTGCTTATGCAATTTATAACCCCCTCTATGCTATTTCTATGGCAGGACTTCCCATTGCTGTTTCAAAGCTGGTTTCCCAGAATATGGAGCTTGGCAGAATCAAGGATGCTCAGAGGATTTTCCACGTTTCACAGAAGGTATTCTTCTTTGTCGGTGCAGTGGGTACAATTCTTCTTATGGGCCTTGCCGTGCCTTATTCGCATATGGTTGGTGAGCCGAGAAACTACATAAGTGTACTCGTTGTTGCACCCTGCATACTTTTCTGCTGTATGATGTCATCCTTCAGAGGCTATTATGAGGGCCTTAAGAATATGACTCCTACGGGCGTTTCACAGGTTATTGAAGCTGCGGTCAAGCTCGGCTTCGGTCTTGCGGCAACATATGTTGCAATGAAAGCCTGGCTGAAGAGCTATAATGCTGATGTTCTCGATGACGGTATCGCTACTGTTTTCGGTGTTGAGGTTACAAGCGAGGCTGAGGCTCTTGCTGCTATGTATCCATATGCCGCTGCTGTCGCAATTTCAGGTGTAACCTTCGGCTCGGTGCTGGGTCTTGTTTATCTCTTCGTTATGTATAAGGTAAAAGGCCTCGGATTTACAAGAGAAGAGCTTGTGAATTCTCCCTTGCCCGAAAGCGACAAGTCAATAATGAAGCAGATTATCCGTACTGCGGCACCTATTGCTCTTTCATCGGTTGTGCTTAATCTTTCGAATCTTATCGACGATACAACAATCAGAACAAGACTTAAGTTTGCTCTCGACACAGGCTATGATGTAATAAAAGAGATGTACAGCGAAGCTCTCACTCTCTCAGGTACTCTTGACGAGGGTATTGCAAACTATCTTTACGGCACTCACGGCTCTGTGCTTAACATCAAAAACCTTGTTCCTACAATTACGCTTACCCTCGGTATCAGCGCTATTCCTGCTCTGACTGCCGCTTGGGCAAATAAGAATAAGCATGATATAAAGGTTACCGTTGAGTCAACTCTCCGCGTTACAATGATGATAGCAATGCCTGCAGGCTTCGGTATCGCAGCTCTGGCAAGACCTATCCTCGACCTGCTCTATCATTCAGAGTCGGCAATGTTCTCAATCGCTGAGCCTCTTCTTATTGTTTACGGTATAGGACTTTTCCTCTTTGCCGCAACATCACCTATGACAAATATGCTTCAGGCTGTGGGCAGAATGGATATACCCATCAAGTCAATTTTTGTGGGCTCCTGTGCTAAGATTATTCTCAACTTCATTCTTATCGGTAACCCTGCAATCAATATAAAGGGTGCCCCCATAAGCACAACAGTCTGCTATATCATTATCTTTGCAATTAATCTTACATCACTTCTCAGAGTGACTAAGGTCAAGATAAATTTTGTGTCAGTTTACCTGAAACCCTTTATCTGCGGCCTTCTTTGCGGTGTAGTTGCTTTCTTGTCCAACTGGCTCATTGTGGAAAAACTCGGCATTGAAAGCCGTCTTGTCTGCATTGTTTCAGTAGGTTTAGGCGGTATTACTTATGCAATTTCTATGCTTTTATTTAAAGGAATTGTAAAAGATGACGTTTTAATGCTTCCAAAAGGAGAAAAAATTGCAAAAGTCCTTGCAAAATTTGGATTCTTAGGGTAAAATGTATGCATTGAGGTAAATTTATGGAAAATTTCGAATTTAAGGAAAATTACGGAATAGAGGATCTTCTCAGAATAATGGAAATTCTCCGCGGTCCCGGCGGTTGTCCATGGGATGCAGAGCAGAACCATGAGAGTATAAAGAAAAGCTTTATTGAAGAAACCTACGAGGTTATAGAGGCTATCAATAAAAAGGATAAAGACCTCTTACAGGAAGAACTTGGCGACGTGCTCTTACAGGTTGTCTTTCACGCTGAGATGGAAAAGGAAATCGGCTCTTTCGATTTTTCTGATGTTGCCGACGGTATATGCAAAAAGCTTATTGAGAGACATCCTCACGTTTTCGGCAAAGTCAAGGTGAACGGTACCGACGAAGTGCTCAGTAACTGGGATGATATCAAGCGTAAGTCAAAGGGACAGAAGACTCAGGGCTCATCAATGATGAAGGTGCCGAGAGAGCTTCCTGCTCTCATGAGAGCTCAGAAGATTCAGTCCAAGGCTAAAAAGGCCGGCTTTGACTGGGACGATATGTCGGGTGCTTTCGATGCTTTGGAAAGTGAAATCAAAGAACTTAAGGAAGCTGTCAGGTTAAAAAACAGCGATGCCATTGAAGACGAGTTCGGCGATGTGCTTTTCTCCTGTGTCAATATTGCAAGATTTATTGATGTTGACTCGGAAGAGGCGCTGACAAGAGCAAACGATAAATTTATGTCACGTTTCCTTATAGTTGAAAAGCTCGCAGAAGAAAGAGACATAGATATGAAAAATACGCCGATCGACGAGCTGGACAAGCTCTGGGACGAGGCAAAGAAAATTTTAGAATCCAATCGGGAGTAATCTCGTGGAAAATATAAATTTATTTGGAGGAAAAACAAATGAATAAAACTGAATTAATCAATGCAGTTGCAGCTAAGGCTGAAATCTCAAAGAAAGACGCAGAGAAGGCTCTCGCAGCAGTTCTCGGTTCAATCGAAGACGCTCTTAAGGCAGGAGATAAGGTACAGCTCATCGGCTTTGGTACATTCGAAGTTAAGGAAAGAGCTGCAAGAACAGGTCACAACCCCAAGACCGGTGCTTCAATCGAAATCGCTGCAGCTAAGGTTCCCTCATTCAAGGCAGGCGCTGCACTCAAGACAGCTGTAAAATAATTACTGCTAATAAAGAGCCGCCTAAAAGCGGCTCTTTTTAATTATAAATGAGAAACTATGAATTGTAACCGTGAAATAAATTGACGGTTCGTCAATTTCCGAAGGAGCATAACTATGAGATTAGACAAATACTTAAAGGTGTCGCGACTTATAAAAAGACGCACAGTTGCCAATGAGGTCTGCGATGCTAAGCACGTTACCGTCAACGGCAAAATTGCCAGAGCCTCCTACGATGTCAAGGTGGGAGATATAATCGAAATTCAGATGGGAGAAAACCTTCTTAAGGCAGAGGTTCTTATTGTAACAGAGCACGCTACAAAGAACGATGCAGGACTGATGTATAAGATCATATAAGAAACTGACCTTCTGTGTCACAATCACTCTTTTCCGATATAATGAATATAGGGTGAAGTGCACGGAGGTGATATAATTGAATATTGATATACTTATCGGCATTTTTATTCCCTTTTTCGGCACAGTTATAGGCTCAGGGCTTGTACTGTTTATGAAGAGGGATTTTAATTTTTTTCTTGAGGATTTTCTTTCTGCGTCGGCCGGGGGAATAATGACGGCTGCTTCAGTATGGAGCCTTATCATTCCTGCTACCGAGGATAGTGCTCATTTAGGCAGGTTCGCTTTTTTGCCGAGCTGTATAGGTATCACAGCAGGTGTACTGTTTATGATTTATCTTAGCGGAATGACAGAAAAGATTATTCTTAAAAGCGGCGGTGAAACCTCTAACAGAAATATAAACACACTTATTGCTGTTACTACTCACAATATCCCTGAGGGTATGGCTGTAGGCTGTGTTTATGCGGCGGCTATGGAGAATCAGGATAAAAGTCTCTTTGCTGCGGCACTGGCCGTATCTGTCGGTATAGCAGTGCAGAATATACCCGAGGGAGCAGTAATATCTATGCCGCTTTATGCAGGGGGAATGAAAAAGCCAAGGGCTCTTGCTTACGGTGCTTTATCGGGTATAGTGGAGCCTATGGGTGCAGGTCTTGCACTTATTACGGCAAAGGCTCTCGGCGCACTTCTGCCGTATTTTTTAACCTTTGCAGCAGGTGCAATGCTTTTTGTGGTCACTCAGCAGCTTATTCCCGAAATCAGATATAGAGGAAAGGTGCCTTTGACTGGTATTGCTTTTACCTTAGGTTTTATGCTTATGATGAGTCTGGATGTGGCACTTTCCTGAATTTTCAGTCTGCGGTGGGAGGCGGCTCCACAGACGAAGCCGAAGGCTTCGTCCCAAGGGAAAGCCAAGGGCTTTCCCTTGTAAAACGCCCTTCGGGCGTTTTGTGGAGCCGCCGGGTTTGCTGTTGCATCAGACTTTAAATAAGGCACTTTCTTAAGATTTACTTAAGATAAACTTACAAAGTGGTTAAACCGATTGTTTTCGCCTTTTCTTTTGTTTATTATTGTGTAGTACAAAAGAAAGGGTGGTTTTTATGATAAGAAGATTCGGAAAATATCTTGCGGTACTCACGCTGTTTGCGGTAATTGCGACGGGTATTCTGATAAAAGGAAATTACATATGCTCGGGCAAAACCCGGGAAGCTTCATTGGATTACGGCTGGGAGCTTATAATGGTAAATTCCGAATATGCTATTCCTGAGGATTATGAAACGGACTTACTTACTCTTTCAAACGGCGAGCGGGTTGACAGAAAGATTTATCCTGATTTGCAGAAGATGTTTGATGATATGAGAGAGCTGGGTCACAGACCCGTTGTTGTTTCGGGGTACCGAAGCACTCAGGAGCAGGAAAGTATCTTAGAGGATAAGTGTCAGGTGTATATGGATGAAGGCTATCCCGAGCCTCTGGCAAGACAGATGGCACTTCAGTGGGTGGCTCTTCCCGGTACAAGCGAGCATCAGTTGGGAATAGCGGTTGATATAAATCCCGATTACAGCGTGACAAAAGGTTGGGGATTTTATGAGTGGCTGAGAGACAATGCACATAAATACGGATTCATAAAAAGATATCCTGAGGATAAGGTAGAAATTACGGGAATATCCAATG
This sequence comes from Acutalibacteraceae bacterium, assembly GCA_045532695.1. Classification (GTDB taxonomy): domain Bacteria; phylum Bacillota; class Clostridia; order Oscillospirales; family Acutalibacteraceae; genus UBA6857. The sequence continues at coordinate 11,462 of JAZSGK010000143.1, read as the reverse complement.
AGCCCTGGCACTACAGATATGTAGGTAAAGAAGCGGCGAAAATTATATACGAGGAAAACCTTTGTCTTGAAGAGTATCTTGAAAGCTATATTTTGTCATAACTTGTTGAAGAAAGGTTATTTTAATATTAATTTAGTTCATGAACTATTGAAAAAAGTACGCTTAAGTGGTATCATATAAGGAGGTAGATTTGTCCTACTATATAATACGAGGTGAAAAAAATGAAAAAATTGATTTCTTTAGTTCTTAGTCTCATTATGGTATTTTCTTTAGCTGTGCCTGCATTTGCAGTGGCAGATGAAGAGTACCCCGTAATTTATCTCAGAGGCTTTGGTATGCCGCTTTACAGTGATGACAAGGAAAGCGACGAAACTGAGATTTATCCTCTTGACTTCAATATCAAGGGTATTCTCTCAGAAAAACTCGGCGGTATTCTCAAGGAGTTACCCGGCGGTTTTATCACAGGTAACTGGGATGTTTACAGTGACAGAATTTTTGATGCTGTAGCACCTATTTTCGAAGAGATTATGTTGGATAAAAACGGTGAAGCTTCCAACGGCAGCGGTGATGCTGAGGATATGTCTACAAGACCCGTTTCAAACAAAACAAGCGGATATGCAATAGACGATTATTATTTCTATTATGACTGGCGTTTGTCACCTATGCTTATTGCAGATGAGCTCAAGGCATATATTGAAAGAGTGAAGCTTGCAACAGGCAAAGAAAAGATAAGCCTTGTAGGACGCTGTCTCGGAGCAAACATTATCGCTTCATATCTTACTAAATATACTGCTCACGCTGAAGCAAACGTTGATTCGGTTATGCTTTTCAACGGCGGTATCCTTGGTATGGACTTCTTCGGTGAACTGTATTCAGGTAAGGTAGTTTTCGATGCAAATGAGGTTGACAAGTTTGTCGAATATGCCCTTAACCATTGGGAGCTCTTCGATGACCCTGCAACGAGAGATCTGGTTACAACCTTAGTCAGCGTACTCAATGAGATAAAAATGCTCGGCATAAGCCTTGATTTATTTGAACAGGCTGTATATAACATCAAGGATAACATTCTTCCCAGAACTCTTCGTGTTTCCTTCGGTACATTCCCGTCATTCTGGTCAATGATACCTGCAGAGTATTACGAAGATGCCAAAAAATATGTTTTTGGCGGTATGGAAGAAGAATATAAGGGTATGATCGAAAAGACCGATGACTACTATTACAATACACAGCTTAAAATAGTTGATACTCTCAAATATCTTGAGTCAAAGGGAATCGGCATCGGTATTATCAGTAAATACAATATTCCTAACCTTCCTCTTTATGAGTCAGCAGCTCAGCAGGGCGATCTTTTCGCTGATACATATCACGGTTCCTTCGGTGCTACCTGCGCAGACTATGGCAAGGTACTCTCAAAGGAATATATTGACGGTCTTGAGGATAAAAAATATCTCTCAGCTGACAATGTTATTGATGCTTCAACCTGTCTCTTCCCAGATAAAACATGGTTTATTAAGGATCTTAACCACAACTATTTCCCTGATAGCGTTGATCCTCTGATTATGCAGTTTGTACGCAGTCACGGTGAAATGACAGTATTTGACGATCCTCAGTGGCCTCAGTATGTAACCTGCAACCCTGAAACCTATGAAATTACTCCGGGTGTTACATCAGCTGAGCCTGAGCCTGAATTCGGCACATTTGAAAGACTGTGGCTTTCAGTTATCCGTTTCTTCACTAATCTGTTTAACGTTATAACAAAGCTCATCAATAAAGAGTAAAATTTAAGAGGCTGTTGCTTATGGGCAACGGCCTCTCAGTTTATATATCGAAGTTTATCAGAAATTCTTTTATGCTGTTTTCGGACTCTGCCGAAACTGTGCCTTGAACAATTTCGGGTTTTCCTCCGCCACGGCCTGCAAATGTGCTGTTAAGGGCCTTTGCCAAAGGCTGAAGATCAACTTGTTTACTTGTAATGCAGTAGCGGTATGAGCCTTTTTCACCGCAGAAACAAGCGATAAATTTTTCGCCCTTATCCATAAGTGAAATGGCAAAATCCTGAAGGAGCTTACCCTGGAGCTTTTCGTCGAAGATAATAATTCTTTCTTCGGGGAAAATGCTGTCTGCCTTAAGGGTGAGAAGCTCTCTTGTAAGGCCGACAATGTCATATTTAAGCTTCTCATTTTCGCTTTTTAATCTTTCAACAGCCGCCGCTGTTTCGTCCTGCTTTGAACAGGTGAGATTGGAAACAAGGCGATTTTGCTTCAGTTTATGCCTCAGATCAAGCAAGGCTCTTTCGCCGCAGAGTATGCTGACTCTTGTGCCACCCTTGTATCTTTCAAAGTTAACTACTCTGACTATGCCGATTTCGCCTGTAAATCCGACATGAGGTGCACAGCAGGCACACATATCGATGCCGGGAATTTCTACAAGACGCACCTGTCCTTCGATTTCGATTTTACTGCGGTATTTTATTTCAGAAAGTTCTTCGTCAGTGGGGAATAAAACCTTGATTTCAAGGTTACGCCAGATGGCTTCGTTGACAAGGTTTTCTACTTTACAGATGTTCTCTTCGTCGAGTTCTCCGTCAAAATCAAGGGTAACAACTTCTGTGCCGAGATGAAAACCCACATTGTTATAGCCGTAAAGAGAATTGACAATTCCCGAAAAAATATGCTCACCTGAATGCTGCTGCATATCGGAAAAACGCTTTTTTACATCGATTTTTCCCTCTAAAAGAGCACCAAGCTGAAATTTTTCAGCATTTTCCTCAGAATTTTTAACAAAATGCCATATTCTTCCCTCGATAATTTGTATGTTTTCCACATTGACTCCGTCAAGGGTTCCTTTGTCGCAGGTCTGTCCGCCACCCTCAGGGAAGAAAGCAGTACGGTCGGTTTCGATGTAAATATAATCCTTATCGCTGTAAAGTGATATAACTTTACAGCTAAACTCCGACAGATAACTGTCAGTGTCAAATAATTTAACTGTCATATTGTATGAGCTCCTTAAAATCAGCTGAGTTTATGAATGAAAAGTCCGCTTAAAAGCTTAGGTTCAAACCAGGTTGATTTAGGCGGCATAACCTCGCCTGCATCTGCAATTGCCATAAGGTCATCGAGGGAGGTGGGGTACATAGAAAAAGCGATAACCATATCGGTTTTACATCTTCTTTCCAGCTCGCTAAGACCTCTGATACCGCCTACGAAATCGATGCGCTTATCTGTTCTCGGATCCTCGATGCCGAAAATCGGAGTGATGCAGTTATTCTGCAGAATGGAAACGTCAAGTCTGCCTACAGGGTCATTTTCATCGAAGGTACCGTCTTTTGCTGTAAGCTTATACCATTTTTCTTCAAGATACATACCGAAGGTGTGCTTTGCTTCGGGCTTATATGCACCGTCGCCACCGAAGGCTTCAACTGTGAACTTCTCGCTGAGCTTAGCAATGAATTCGTCTTTTGTGTTGCCGGCAATATCCTTCATAACTCTGTTGTAATCCATAATCTCGAGTTCGTTTTCGGGGAAGGCAACGGCAAGGAAAAAGTTGAACTCCTCGGTGCCTGTGTAGTCGGGATTAGCTTTTCTTCTCATTTCACCGACTCTTACTGCACTTGCGCAACGGTGGTGACCGTCTGCAATATAAAGATAATCGATATCTGCAAAAGCACTCTGAAGCTTTGCATTTACTTCGTCGCAGTCTATTACCCAGACTGTATTTGCAATTCCGTCATCGGTGACAAAATCATAGCAGGGAGTGTGACTTTCTTTCCAGCCACTGATAATTTCACTTACGGTGTTATTCTTACGGTAGGTCAGGAAGATGGGGCCCGTATTTGCATCACAGTAATCTACGTGGCGGATTCTGTCAGCTTCTTTGTCTGCTCTTGTGAATTCATGCTTTTTGATAATGTTGTTCATATAGTCATCGATAGAAGCGCAGCCTACAAGACCTGTCTGACTTCTGCCGTTCATTATCTGACGGTAAATATAGAAGCAAGGCTTTTCGTCCTGCTTGCAGATACCTTCACTCTGAAGCTTGTCGAGATTCTCTCTTGCTTTGAGATAGACCTTTTCATCATAAATGTCAATACTTTCATCCAAGTCAACTTCGGCCTTGTCAACGTGCAGAAATGAATAAGGCTTACCCTTGACCATTTCTCTTGCTTCCTGAGAATTCATAACGTCATAGGGCAGGGCGGCAACCTTATCAGCGTTTTCATTTGTAGGGCGTACAGCCATAAAAGATTTAAAAATAGCCATAATATTTCTCCTTGAATTTTATACTAATATTTTAGCTTTTTTACTTTTCTTTGTCAACATATATATACATTTTTACCGGCTATGCCGTAAGTAAAGAGGGAAGTACAGATAAATATTGCTGCCACTGTGTATTTTTGGTTAAAGTGCGACAGAAATAAGAGGATTATTACGGAATAATTGATCAAAACATTTCCATTTTTTTGTTGACAAAGAAAAAGTTTTTTGATATAATCTTCGGGAAGATCCTGCTTTTGTGGAAAGTCCGTCAGAGAGAGTGTGTCATAGGCTGAAAGCACACTTGGGATGAGTAGTAAGCCAGGCAACACTTCAATATATATGCTTAAAACTTAATAAAAGAGCGGGTACTTTTTGTATCAATACGGGTGGCACCGCGGGTTTAAATACTCGTCCCGGGAATTATGTTCAGTAATTCCCGTGATTTTTTGTTTTCGTATACCCTGCTTTAAGCATATGATAAATGTAAACTAATATACTGTTTGGAGGTATAATACAATGTATAGAACTCATCGTTGCAACGAGATAAGAGAAAACCACATCGGTATGACCGTTGAGCTCGCCGGTTGGGTTGATGTTGTCCGTGACCACGGCGGTGTTCTCTTTGTGGATTTGCGTGACGAAACCGGCGTAACGCAGGTTGTTGTTCATGACGAAAAGCTCCTCAAGGGAGTAAGTAAAGAAACCGTTGTATCAGCTCACGGCATAGTTGCCAAGCGTGATGAAAGCACAGTCAATCCGAAGATTGATACAGGTCTTGTTGAGCTTATTGCCGATGACCTTAAGGTTCTCGGCTTATGCAGCAGAGACCTTCCCTTTGAAATCGGTTCAAAGGACACAAATGAAAATCTCAGACTCAAGCACAGATTCCTCGATCTGAGAAATCCTGACTTGCACAAAAATATAATTCTCCGTTCAAAGGTTATCGGTCATATGAGACGTCTTATGGAGGAAAGAGGTTTCCTTGATATTCAGACTCCCATTCTTACAGCGTCTTCACCCGAAGGTGCAAGAGACTTCCTTGTACCCTCCCGTAAGCATCCCGGTAAATTCTATGCTCTGCCTCAGGCTCCTCAGCAGTTCAAGCAGCTTCTTATGGTATCGGGATTTGATAAGTATTATCAGATAGCTCCCTGCTTCAGAGACGAAGATGCGCGTGCTGACCGTTCACCCGGTGAATTCTATCAGCTTGACTTTGAAATGGCTTTCTCCACTCAGGAAGAAGTGCTCAAGGTCTGCGAAGATGTTGTAAGTGACATTTTCCGCACCTTCTCTGATAAGAAGGTTACAGATACACCCTTCAGATGTATTCCCTACAGAGAGGCTATGGCAAAGTACGGCTCAGATAAGCCTGACCTTCGTAACCCTCTTATTATCTGCAACCTTACAGATATGTTCAGAAGAGTTAAGTTCAAGCCCTTTATGAATAAGCCCGTAAGAGGTATTGTTGCTCCCTGCAAAAACGAAAGATGGTTCTTTGATAAGTCTCTTAATTTCGCAACTAAGCAGGCAAAAATGGCAGGTCTTGCTCATATCACTCTTCTTAATGCAGAAACCTGCGAATTCAAGGATGACCCCATTACAAAGGTAATGACAGAAGAGGAAAAGAGAGAAATTGTTGCTCTCACCGGTGTTAAGGAAGGCGAAACAATCTTCTTCATTTGCGACACCGTTTCCGACATCGCTGATAAGAATGCCGGTGTTATCCGTAACTGGCTCGGCAACGAACTCGGTCTTATCAATAAGGATTCATTTGAATTCTGCTTTGTTGTTGACTTCCCCATGTATGAAAGAGATGAAGTTACAGACAAGATTATCTTTACCCATAACCCATTCTCAATGCCTCAGGGTGGTCTTGAAGCCCTTGAAACTATGGATCCCACAGAAATCCTTGCATATCAGTATGACCTTGTATGTAACGGTATTGAGCTGGCATCAGGTGCTGTAAGAAACCACAGCCCCGAAATTATGAGAAAAGCCTTTGAAATTGCAGGCTACACAGAGGATGAAGTAAAGAAACGTTTCAGCGCTCTTTACAATGCTTTCCAGTTCGGTGCTCCTCCTCATGCAGGTATGGCTCCCGGTGTTGACAGAATCGTAATGCTTCTTGCAGACACTGAAACCATCAGAGATGTTATTGCATTCCCTCTTGACGGTACAGCACAGGATCAGATGCTCGGTGCTCCCAGTGAAGTTACAGAGCTTCAGCTCTTTGAAGCTAATGTCAGCATCAGAGGTAAGGGCAGCAGTGAGGTTCTCGGCAGTGAAGGCGGAGACGCTTCCAATTTCGCCGCTACAGTAAGCTCAGCGAAATCCTCCGTACAGACCAAAGAGAGCAAGCTCGAAGGTCTTGAACAGGTGAACGAGCTTCAGTTCACTAAGGAAGAAAAGAAGAATATGCAGAATATTCTTGATTCTATGCTTATAAAAGAAGCCGAGCTTTCTAAGGTTGATACAGATAATGTTGAAGCTATGGTATATGTAATGCCTATGACCAATGTCCTTCGTGAAGATGCTAGAAATCAAGCTTTTGACAGAAAAGATCTTCTCGCAGGTGCTCCTCAGAGCACAGAAGACAGCTGGCAGGTTCCCAGACTTGTAAAGTGAGGTGACACAGGTGAAATATTATATAAATGAAATCAACTCTGCAGGTACTGTGGCAGTTGACGATACAATTCTCGTAAAAGATGTTCCTGCTACTGCGGGCTCAAAAATGCTTGAAAACTTCAAGCCTCTTTTCAGTGCTGAAGTTGTTGAAAAACTCTGCAAGGCAGGCTACGGTATTTCAGGTAAAACCAATGTTGGTGAATTTGGTCTTGATCTTATGGGTGAAACCTCATATTTCACAGACGGTGAAGCTGTAACAGCTCTTAAAGGTGCTGCTGCAGAGCTCGTAAAGGATAAAAAAATAAAGGCTGCACTCAGTGTTGACCTTAACGGTGCTCCCCGCCGTGCTGCTGCAGTTTCAGGCGTAGACTTTATAAAGCCCACCTACGGAACAGTATCCCGTTACGGTGTTATTGCCTGTGCCTGCTCTGGTGAACAGGTTGGTATTACTGCAGGTAATGCTCAGGACGTTAAGGAAATTCTCGGAGTTATTGCAGGCCATGACAGCAAAGACGGCACAAGCCTTCCCCAGGAAAAATATGAATACAGCCTTTCGGAAGATGTTTCTTCAATGAAAATCTGTGTTATCTCCGAGCTTTATGACAAAGCTTCCGACGATGTAAAGGCAAAGCTTGACGCATTTGTCAGTAAGCTTAAAGCAAAGGGTGCAAAGGTTGAGAGAGTTTCCCTCGATGTTGTTTTTGCAGCTCAGACAGCATGGCAGATTCTTCTTTCCGCCGAAACCACAAACAACCTTTCCCGCTTTGACGGTGTTAAATACGGTTACCGTACTCCCGAGTACAAAAACATTGACGAGCTTTATGTAAAAAGCAGAACTGAGGCATTCTCTTTCCTTACCAAGGCAACTATCATTTACGGTTCAGATGTTCTTGCAAAGGATAAGTACGAAAGCTGCTATGATAAGAGCCTTCGTGTACGCAGAGTTGTTCTCACAAAGGTAAAAGACCTCCTTTCATCTTATGATGCGATTCTCACACCCGTGTGCAGCAAAACTGAATTTGCTCCTTACGATGTGAAGGAAGCCTTCAGTAAAGTCTTTGAAGAAAGCCTTTTCACAGCCGTACCCTCAATCACAGGCCTTCCTGCAATGGTAAGCGGCGGTGTACAGCTTATTGCGGATTCCTTCAAGGAAAGCACACTTTTAAGTATTGCATACACTGCAGAAAAGGAGGAAGCATAAACTATGAAATATGAACTTGTCATCGGACTTGAAACTCACGTTGAGCTTTCTACAGACTCAAAGCTTTTTTGCTCCTGCGGCGGTCACTCAAGCCCCAAACAGCCCAATGACTGTGTATGCCCTGCCTGCAGCGGTATGCCCGGTATGCTTCCCGTAACAAACAGACACGCTATTGAGCTTGCGGTAAAGGCGGGTTTTATGCTTAACTGCAAAATCAATCAGTATACAACCTTCGATAAAAAGAGCTACTACTATCCCGACCTTCCCTGTGCTTATCAGATTACACAGTGGTTCAACCCTATCTGTGTTGAAGGCAGTGTAGACGTAGACGGCAGAAAAATAGGCATTAAGCAGATTCACCTCGAAGAGGATGCAGGTAAGCTTGTTCATGATGAAGCAACATACACTTCTTTTGTTGACTTCAACCGTACCAGCGTACCCCTTATTGAGATTGTAAGTAAGCCTGATTTCCGTTCTTCCGAAGAGGTTATAACATATCTTAAAAAGCTCAAGTCATCTCTTCAGTTTGCAGGTATTTCCGAGTGTGAAGAGGGAGCAATGAGATGCGACGTCAATAATTCAGTACGCCCCGAGGGCTCAAAGGAATTCGGTGTGCGTTCAGAAATCAAGAATATGAGCTCCCTTTCAGAAATCAAGGATGCAATTGAATTTGAAAAGGTTCGTCACGTCGACGCAATTGAGCGTCACACAGAAATGCTTGTTCAGGAAACACGCCGTTGGGACGATGTAAAGAGAAGAACATTCCCCATGCGTAATAAAGAAACTGCTGCTGACTACCGCTATTTCCCGGACCCCAACCTTATGCCTATCGTAATTGACGATGCATGGCTCGAGGAAATCAGAAAGAGTATGCCTGCAACTGCAGACGAAAAAGCAAAATATTACGAGGATATGGGCATTGCAGCTAAAGAAGCCGCAGTACTGGCTTCAGACCGCAAGCTCTGCGAGGTATTTGATGCTGTTGTGGCTTCAGGCAGAAATGCAAAAACAGTTGCTTCATGGATTCTTACTGAGTGTATGGGCATTATGAAGAGACTTGAAATTGCTTCTCTTGATATCAGCGCTGATAAGCTTGCAAGAATTATTGAGCTTGTTGACAATAATGAGATTACTCGTGCTGCAGGTAAAAAGGTGCTCTCAGCAGTCTTTGAAGAAGATGTTGACGTTGATGATTTCTGTGAAAAGCAGGGTCTTAACCAGAAGATTGATGAAAGCTTCATTCTTGAAACTGTACGCAAGGTAATCAGTAAAAACGAAAAGATTGTTGCCGATTATAAGGGCGGTAAAACCAAGGCTCTTCAGGCGCTCTTCGGCTCAGTTATGCGTGAGCTCAAAGGCAACGGTGACCCGGCAGTTATAAGAACACTTCTTGAAGAAGAGGTAAACAAGTAAAACAGACGGTAATATCTACCGCTCCGACAGTGCTGTGTGCACGGAATCGGAGCGGTTTGTTTTTTTGCAGATAGTGATTATTTTTCGCCTGATAAATATGTATATTTTTGCCTGCCATACAAAAAATAAAACAGAAAAAGAGTAAGGAGGAAAGCTTATGTCAATATCAAACGAAGAATACGGCAGAATGGCTAAGCGTGCATCACCCGGGTCGCCCGTGATAAAGGACTGTATCAAGGCATTTTTATTTGGCGGCAGTATCTGTGCCTTTGCTGAGGGTCTGAATACCGTCTTCAGCTATACTGATATGACTCAGGAAGAGGGCAAGGCCCTTACTATGATAATACTCATAGCTATAACTGCAATTCTCACAGCCTTTGGTATTTTTGACAAAATCGCAAGGCATGCCGGTGCAGGGACAATGGTGCCTATATCGGGTTTTGCCAATTCTATTGTATCAGCGGCACTCGAGTTCCAGACAGAAGGCAGAATCTTAGGTACAGCGGCACAGATGTTCACTATTGCAGGACCTGTCATAGTTTTCGGCTGTTCATCGGCGGCAGTGTACGGTCTCATTATATATATTTTCGGGCTTTACTAAGGAGGGATAAAATGGCCTTAAGACGGGGAAAAACCATCATAAATGAGCTTCGGCCAAAGATAATATCCTTCGCTTCCGCAGTTGGTAAAAAAGAGGGTGAGGGCCCTTTAGGCAAGGAATTCGATGAGATATACGAGGATACAACCATGGGTGAGGACTCGTGGGAAAAAGCAGAGAGCCTCTATCTTAAATCCGCCATAAATAAGGCGATATCAAAGTCGGGACTGAGCAAAACAGATATAGATGTTATCTGCTCAGGGGACCTTCTGAATCAGTGTATCGGCTCAAGCTTTGGCATAAAAGATTTTGAGCGCCCCTTCTGCGGCGTTTACGGTGCCTGCTCGACTATGGCACTGAGCCTTTGTATGACTACACTTATGATTGAGACGGGCGCCTTCAATTACTGTATTGCGGCAACAAGCTCCCATTTCTGCTCAGCTGAAAAGCAATTCCGCAAGCCTCTTGAATACGGCGGACAAAGACCGCCTACAGCTCAGTGGACAGTTACGGGCTCAGGAGCTGTTGTAGTCGGAAAAGAAGGCGGTAAGGGCGTTTATATTGATAAGATTCATCTTGGCACTGTGCAGGATTTAGGCATACTCGACAGCAATAATATGGGTGCGGCAATGGCTCCTGCCGCTAAGAAAACCATAGCTGACTTTCTTTCTGACACAGGCACAAAGCCTACAGACTACGATGCTATATTCACAGGTGACCTTGGCAGTGTGGGTACTGAGCTTTTATATGAGCTTATGCTAAAGGAAGAGGGGGTAGACCTCGGGAGGGTACACAAGGACTGCGGACTTATGATTTTTGACCGTGAGACTCAGGATGTACATGCAGGGGGCTCAGGGTGCGGCTGCAGCGGCAGTGTGCTTTGTTCTCATATTCTTTCGGGTATGCACTCGGGAAAATACCGCAACATTCTTTTTGTGGCTACAGGTGCTCTGATGTCGACGGTGTCGTCCCTTCAGGGGCAGAGCATTCCGGGAATTGCCCATCTTGTAAATATCAGAAAGGGGTGAAGTATATGAATCTCATTAAAACAATCAAGTGCCTTTGCTGTCTTGTGACCTGCTCAAAATATCTCTATTACATTAAAAAGGTTCTTTGCATTGTGACTGTTATGGTACTCTGCTGTGCGCTTTTCTGCAATCTTGATAAGTGCAAAGCTATGATTGAAAAGCTCAGGGTGATGTGATATGGAAACAGTTTTGGATTTGCTTAAAGCCTTTGCCGTCGGAGGCGTAATATGCATTGTAGGGCAACTGCTTATTGACTTTACAAAAATGACACCGGGTAAGGTGCTTGTGCTCTTTGTTGTTATTGGTGTGGTACTGGGTGCTCTGGGACTCTATGAGCCTTT
>JAZSGK010000051.1:0-9327 GCA_045532695.1 Acutalibacteraceae bacterium | reverse complement strand
GCAGCTCTTTATGAGAATGACAAGAACCGTCCTCACAGAAAGAGCCATGATAACGAAGATGTTAAGGCAGTTTATGCTGAATATCTTGGTGAGCCCAACAGCCACAAGGCACATGAGCTTCTTCACACATCATATGTTGCAAGACCTATGTTCAATAAATAATTTGGATATAAAAGAAAGCGACCCTTTGGGGGTCGCTTTCTTTGTTGTTGGCGAAACTTGAAGTCCTGTGCAAGGTGGCTCCGTGAAAGCACCCCAAGGTGCTTTCCGAGGGTGCCTTCAGGGCGCCCTCGCGCCGTAAACGGCGACGGAGCCACCAAACTTATTCGCTGAACGTTCCCTCTTGTAAAAAAGCTTCATTTGCTGTATAATAATTACAGTATACTTTCGGAAGAAGGTGAAATATGAAGTTCGGAATAATACCTGAGCCCCTTGAAATGAGCGCCGGAACAGAAACTGTATTTACTTTAACAAGGCTTTGCGAGATAGAATATGATGCAGCCTCAGAGAAAGCTTACAATGCTCTTATTAAGTTTCTTTGCGACTCTTTTTCTATGAGCCTTCTCGGCACAGGAAAAGAGAAAGTTATATTGCGGATTAATGACAGATTGGAAAAGTCAGAGGGATATACGCTTACAGTTTCAGAAGACACTGTCCTTATAGAAGGCAAAGATGAAGAGGGAGTATTTTACGGAGTCCAGAGTCTTAAACAACTTCTTTTTCAGGGAAATCTGGTATTGCCTGAGATACATATAAAGGATAGCCCAAGGTTTTCCTACAGAGGGTTTATGCTTGACTGCGGAAGATATTTTTTCACCAAAGAGGCTGTTAAGGTTTTTCTTGAGATGATGGCGCTTCATAAACTCAATACTTTTCATTGGCACTTAAGTGATGATCAGGGATTCAGAGCGCAGGTGCTTGAGAAACTACTTCTGACGGAGATAGGCTCATACAGAAGCCATACAGGCTTAAATACACTCAAGCACGAGGGCTATTATACTGTCGATGATATGCAGGAGATTGTTGACTATGCGCACAGACTTTGTATTAAGGTTATTCCTGAAATTGAAAGTCCGGGACACACAGTTGCTATGATTGCGGCGTATCCTGAATTGTCGTGCCTTGAAAAGCAGATAGAGGTTGCTTCAGATTTTGGTGTGAAGAAAGATGTGCTTTGTATAGGCAAAGAAAGCACCTTCGAGTTTATGCAATGTGTTTTTGATGAACTTCTCGAAACCTTCACTGACGGTATGCTTCATCTCGGAAGCGGCGGTGTGCCGACAGAAAGATGGAAGACATGTCCGCATTGTCAGAGGCGAATGAAAGATGAAAATCTGAAGAATGAAAGTGATCTCTACAGATATTATATCAGCCGTATCGGAAAGAATCTGAAAAACAAAGGTGTTAAAGTTATTCTGAGAGATGGAGATATAAATGAAGATGCCGATTTTCTGTTACAGCCTGAATCGGCAGAGAGCAAATTAGTGGTTTCTGTAAAAGATGCATATCGGTTAGATCTGCCCTATGCACTTGTTAATCTTAAAGATTTATATGAATCTGCACCTGAAAAAAATGTGCTCGGTGTTGAGACCTGCCTTTGGACGGAGTATGTAACTACAATGCAAAAAGCGGGCTATTGTACCTATCCCAGATTAGGGGCTTTTTCCGAAATCGCCTGGTCGGAAGAAAACAATAAAAACTATGATCTTTTCAAAGAAAAGCTTCCGGACTATTACAGCTTGCTTCAGGGGTACGGTATAGATACAGCTACGCTCAGACAGGCTGAGCCGGGAATAATTAAAAAGGCAGGAAACCGAATCTTATGGAAAGTGCGCCAAGCTGTCCAGACAAAAGGATAAATAACTACAACGAAAAGGAGATGTAAATATGATTAATCTTATACCAATGCCGGAAAATATTAAAGAGTTTCAGGGTGGATACTCTATAGACAGAGATGCGGTATCCCTGTTTTTTGATAAGGAACTTGAATGTATCATCGAAATAGTTCCCGAAATCCTGAAAATTACTGCCATAGAACCGGAGAAGAATGTTGATATCAGCTTTATTTATGATTCGAAAGCGGTAGAAAATTCTTACAGTCTCAGCATCAGCGACAGCGGAGTAAAGGTATATGCTTCGTCTTATGAGGGAGCGTTTTACGGACTGACAACTATAAGACAGCTTTATAAAACAGATATTACCGACAATAAAATACTCTCGTCGTCTTGTCTTGAAATTAAAAACGACAAACCGATTTACGGTTGGAGAGGTCTGCACCTCGATGAAAGCCGTCACTTTTTCGGCAAGGATACTGTAAGGAAATTTATAGATTTTATGTCTCTTTATAAGCTCAACCGTTTTCATTGGCATCTTACAGACGATCAGGGTTGGAGAATAGAAATAAAGAAGTATCCGCTTCTGACAGAAATTGGTAGTAAAAGAAAGGGTGAGCAGCTTCACTCATGGAAAAGCCTTGAAAGAGACGATACTCCAAGCGGCGGCTTTTACACTCAGGAGGATATAAAGGAAATAATTGAATATGCAAAAAAGAGATGCATTGAGATTATTCCCGAAATCGATTTCCCTGCTCACAGCGCAGCGGCTATCGCAGCGTATAATGACCTTGCCTGCAGAGAAATCCCTTGTGAGGTGTTCGATTTCTGCGGATGGCATATGGCCAGACAAAAGGGATTGAAGGACTATAACAGACCGCTTTGCCTCGGCAAGGATAAAGTAATAGAGTTTGCTTTCGACGTTATTGATGAAGTAGCAGGACTGTTTCCCTTTGAATATTTCCATGTGGGCGGAGATGAATCTCCTACAGATGAATGGAAAAAGTGCCCTGCATGTCAGGCTAGAATGAAGAAGGAAAAACTTAAAAATGAAACTGATCTTCAGGGCTGGTTTACCAACAAGGTTAATGCCCATCTTAAGTCAAAAGGCAAAATAATGGTTGGCTGGAATGAAATACTTGCAAGTAATATAGACAGGGATATTGTCGCTCAGTACTGGACACCGAAGAAAGATAAGAAAGTTAATGACCATATGAGAAACGGCGGTAAGGTTATACTTTCATGGCATAAGTATTTTTATTTTGATATGCTCTATAGCTATTGCACTGCAAAAGGTACATACAACTTTACATATAAAACTGCTCATGTACCTGCAGAGCTTTCAAAAAATATCCTTGGTGTAGAGGGCGAAAACTGGACGGAATGGACAAGAAATGAGGAAGAGTTATTCTTCAAGGTCTTCAACCGTACTCTGGCGCTTTCTGAAACGGCCTGGTCAACTGACAGTGCAAAAGATTACAAAGGCTTTGTGAAAAGAATGAACAGTCATAAGAAAATCATGGACAGCCTCGGAATTTTCTATGGCAGTGATGAAATAACTATGGAAAAGGCGAAGTTCAGAAAAACAAGACTTTGTAAAAAGCACGGCTTCGGAGCTGATGAATTCGACAGCGAATACAGACTTCAGAGAGCTTTGCATAAATAAAAATATCAGAGGAAGCATTTCACTTGCTTCCTCTTTACTTTTATAATAAAAAAACGCCACTCTTCAATAAAGAGCGGCGATAAGAATTTAATTAGTCTTCCTTACCAACAAGCCAGTTGATGGAGACACCGAGGACATCAGCAATAGCAACAAGTTCATAGTCATTTACGCTTCTGATCTGGCCTTCAAGTTTTGAGAGACCTGAAGCTGTAAGCTCTACACCCTTGATCTGGAGCTGAGTAAGCAAGTCGATTTGCTTAATTCCTAATTCTTTTCTTTTTGCCTCGATTTTTGCACCGACAATATTACGGTCACCGAGAGGCTGTTTTCTAATTCTCATAGCATTCTCACCTTCACTATAATTATAAAACCTGCACAATGGTAGGATTTTATCTTAATAAATGATAACATAATGTAGGAGATTTTGTCAAGGGAAAAGCAAAAATCGCAATATACAAACTTATTTCCAACTAAGAACTCTATTGGTAGATATTACATATTTTTTATACAAAAAACCTATTATGTATATTTAATTATGTTAAAATTTTTCTAAAAGGTCTTTTAAAACCAATAACAAAGTAGTATAATTAATTTACTATATGTTTTTTTTACAGAATAAAAAAAGGAAGGCTGTGTATTTTAATGAGCAACACAATGGAGTCAAGAAATCTCACAATGCTTGTAGATTTTTATGAGCTGTCAATGGCAAACGGATATTTTGCCAACGGCATGCAGGACACAATTGCATATTTCGATATGTTCTTCAGAAAGGTGCCTGATAACGGCGGCTTTGCTATTATGGCAGGTATCCGTCAGTTGGTAGACTATCTGAAGAATCTCAGGTTTACTCAGAAGGATCTTGAGCTTTTCAGACATAAGGGCTTCAACGAGGACTTTATAGATTATCTCAGAACCTTTAAGTTTGAATGTGACGTCTGGGCTGTTCCCGAAGGTACTCCTATATTCCCCGGCGAGCCTATAGTTATGGTCAAAGGTCCCATTATCCAGGCTCAGCTTATTGAGACTATGGTACTTCTTACAATAAATCATCAGAGCCTTATTGCAACGAAGGCAAACAGAATTAAAAGAGCTGCAGACGGCAGAACCATTATGGAGTTCGGTTCAAGACGCGCACAGGGCTACGACGCTGCTGTTTACGGTGCAAGAGCTGCATATATCGGCGGCTGCGATGCAACAGCCTGCACTATAGATGAAAGAGATTTCGGAATACCTGCTGTCGGTACTATGGCACATTCCTGGGTACAGCTTTTCGGTGATGAGCTTGAAGCGTTTAAGGCATATGCGAGACAGTATCCCGATAACTGTACACTTCTTGTAGACACATATAATGTGCTCAAGTCGGGTATACCAAATGCTATCAAAGCCTTTAACGAAGAAATTTTGCCCAGAGGCTTCAGACCCAAGGGTATAAGAATTGACAGCGGCGATATTACTTACCTTTCCAAGAAAGCAAGAGAAATGCTTGATGAGGCAGGATTCGAAGACTGTCAGATTGTCGCAAGCAACTCACTTGATGAGTTTATTATCCGTGATATGATTCTACAGGGTGCTAAGGTTGATTCCTTCGGTGTCGGTGAAAGACTTATTACAGCGGCTTCAAATCCTGTTTTCGGCGGCGTATACAAGATAGTTGCCGTTGAGGAAAACGGTGTACCCGTACCCCGTATAAAGCTCAGCGAAAATGTGCAGAAGATCACTACTCCCTGCGCTAAGAATGTTTACCGCCTTTTTGATAACGAAACAGGTAAGGCCATTGCCGACGTGCTTACACTCTTAGACGAAGAAATAGATGATGAACAGCCTTATGAACTCTTTGACCCCAACTATACATGGAAAAGAAAAACCATTGAGGACTTTACTGCTAAGCCTTTACTTATAAAGATATTTGAAGGTGGCAAGTGCTGCTATAACTGCCCGGACATCAAGGATATAAAGAAATATTGTAACAATCAGGTTGAGAATACTCTCTGGGATGAAGTTAAGCGTTTTGAAAATCCCCATACCTACTATGTTGACCTTTCTGAAAAGCTCTGGGCTGAAAAGAACAGACTTCTTGACGAATACTCGAGAAAATCGCACTGAGGTAAAGTGTATTGAGACAAATTGAATATACTGTAACCCAAAGCTTTGACGGAAAAAAGGTCTATAACTTTTTAAGGGGTTATGTAAAAATATCAACCCGTCTTATGCGCACCCTTAAGCGTATTCCCGACGGCATAATGCTTGGCGACAAGCAGGGCAGGACTATTGATATAATCCACACGGGCGACAGAATAACTCTGAATATTCCCGATGATGAAACAGCACCTATACCTATAGATTATCCCCTTGATATTGTCTATGAGGACGACGATGTGATGCTTATAAATAAGCCGCCGACGCTGGCTATGCACGAAAGTCATAATCATCAGGGCGACACCTTGGCAAATGCGGTCGCAGGTTATCTTTTAAAAAAGGGCAGAAGTGCAACCTTCAGAGCCGTCGGCAGACTTGATAAAGGCACTTCGGGACTTGTTATCTGCGCTCTCAATGCTCATTCTGCCGCAAGACTTTCGGGTAGCTTTGAAAAAGAGTACCTTGCCATTGTCAGGGGCCGATACGATGCTCCGGGAACTATAGACAAGCCTATTTACCGCCCTGACCCTATAAAGACCTACCGCACTGTTGATGAAAGAGGCGACAGAGCAGTTACTCACTATGAGGTCGTGGAATGCGGTGAGAATTATTCACTTCTCAGGATTAACCTTGAAACGGGCAGGACTCATCAGATAAGAGTGCATTTTTCTTCTGAGGGCACACCTCTTTACGGTGATACTATGTATGGTGAGGCTGACAGCCGTTTGAGCCATCAGGCGCTACATTGCGGAAAAGTTGCTTTCAGGCACCCGATATCGGGTGAGGAGATAACCTGTGAAGCGAAGATGCCTGAGGATATGGAAAAGCTTTTAGAGGAATTAAGAAACAAGTAAAGTTTTTTGATCACTTTTTTATAAAAAGGGTAACGCCGGTCCGGCGAGGAAAGATAATTTATAACTTAGCAAAGAGGCAGGGAAAAGCGATGAAAAGAATAAGTAATCTTTTTATCATACTGGCTGTTATTATCAGCAATATTATGTCCGCCGTGGTGGCATACAGCTACTGCGATATGCAGTGGGGAATAGAATATGCCGGATACAGTGCACCCGCCGGAATAGCCTTTATAAATGCAATACCCTATGCTGCGGCACTTGTTGTGTGTATAGTGGTTGCTGCAGTGCTCAGAAAAAGAGGCAAGTAAAATATTATAACAAAAACAAAAAAGTAGCAGACACCGAAGTGTCTGCTACTTAAATTTTTATAGGATTAAGAGACGTTTACTTGTTTTTCTTAGCTGCTTTAACGGCTTCCTTTTCAGCTTTGATAGCGGCCTTTGCAGCGGCCTTCTCTTCTTCGAGACGCTTCTGTTCATCAAGCTGAGCCTGAAGAGCTGCCTCAGCACTTGCTTTAGCTTCTTCGTATGAAGCTGCAAGCTCGTCGAAGTGCTCCTGGTTTTCCTTTTCTTTCATAAGCTTCTGAGCATCAAGATAGGGTTTTGCTGCAAGAGCAAACTGTGTATGCTTGTCTGTTTCAACTTTTTCTTTCTTCTGAAGTTCTTTCTTTTCAAGCTTGATTGCCTTGAGTTCATCGCTGATTTCTTTAAGCTTAAAGGAATCTTTAGCCTTCTTAGCTTCTTCCTTATCAAGATAAAGCTGCTTGAGTCTTTCATCACAAGCGTCCTGCTTGTTGAAGATAGCCTCAAGGTCTGAGAAATCGGGTTGAACAAAATCTGTTGCGCTCTTGTAGTATTTATCAATAGCCTTGCGTGAGCGACGCTTATTCTGAGCAATTTCGATAGCAAATTTGCGAAGCTCTTTTTCTTCTTTGGTTGTTTTAGGCATTGCTCTTGCTTCTTTGAGTTCGTTTAAGATAGCGCCCATATCAGCATTATAGAGTCCCTCAAGACCTGCACCGTAAACTGCCTTATAAGCGGTGTACTTTGTTTTATAAAGGCCGTGTGAGAATTTCTCGAGTTCTTCGCAAACCATTTTTGAAATTTCGATTTCTTCATTGAACTTAAGAGCTTCCTTGTAAGCTTTTCTACCCTGCTTCTTATCGGGCACGATAGCTTCCTTCTGAGCTGTTTCTCTTGCTGTTCTGATGATGTCGATTGCTTCAACAAGAGTTCTGTCGTTTCTTACGCCGTTACCGTAATCTTCAAACATAGCGCGGACTTTAAGTACACGGACAATGCCCTTCTGCTGCTTTTCTGTAAGGTCGTAGAAGAAGTAGGGTACAACATTGAGGAATGCACCTACTGCTGCCATAACGATGAGGGCTTTCATAACATCGTAGAGAAGACCTGCCTGACCTGTTGTTGTGTCAAGAATATCAAAGGGACTTGCATAGCCGTTACCCTCGAAAATGCCGTAGCGCTCGTATACGAAGGGAAGAACTGCTGAAGTTGCGAGAGTAACCATGTTACCGATAGTTGCAACTGTAGCGAACATACCGTCAACACGTTCACCTGTCTTGTGCTGGTGGTAGTCACGGATGTCAGCCTGAATAGCAGGAGAAGTAATCTGCTCGAAGGCACCGAAGAGGTAGTTGATGTAGATGCAGATTGTAAGCCATACCATGCTCTTCATATTGAGACCCATGGCGAGAATGCAAATTACATTCATAAGGTTAATGCCTACGAGAACCTTTTTCTTGCCCCATTTTCTGATAAATACAGGAGCTAAGAGCATGCCCCAGAGAGAAGCGTTACCAACAAGAAGTGTTACGATACTGTAGGTGCCGCCGTTACAGCTATGACCATAGTTGTATGACCATTCAAGGATATTTGCATAGGCACCTTCAAGGAAACCGAGCCAGCCTGCAAGTGAAATAATCCAGAAATACTTGTTTTTGGCAACTTCTCTGAAAGCATCGATGAAGCGTACCTGAATAGTACGGGTCTTAGCCTGAACGATTTTTTCTTTGGTATTACCGAAGATAACCACTGTAAGGGCAATACCGATGAGGGCGAATATGGGATAAAGAATTCTGTAAACTCTGATGTCATAGATGTTATCATTGGCAACAGCCTTAGCAACAAGAGGACGGACAAAGTTCATAATTGAGGGAGCAAGGGAGTAAACAACACTCTTGATTGAAAGTACGTCAGTTCTTTCTTGTGTGTTGGGGGAGAGAACGTGAACAAGGTTTGTGTAGGCATCGTTGAAGAAGTTAAAGAAGAACTGCAGTAAAAGGTTGAATAACAGTACTACTGCACACTTCACGATGTAACCCATAAGCACTTCGCCTCCATCGGGAGTGGTATAGGCCACTGAGGGGAACCAGTCGTAAAGGCGGTCATAAGGGAACCAAACATAGGCCAAACTTATGAGTGCCGTGGGGATACCCATTGAAAGAAGATAAGGTCTGTACTTACCGGCTTTGTTACGGGTATTATCTATCATATTAGCTCTGATAGCTGTCAGGGGAATGTTAGCTATTGTTGAGATTATGTAGAGAAGATACATATGGGTGGGAGAAACACCGATTGAAGCACTGACTATCATGTTGTTTGTGCTTACAATAAGAAGCGAACCCATTGTGATGATAAAATATGCACCGATACCGCCACCGGCATAAGCAGCTATTTCCTTAAAGGGCATATAGCGACCGGGCATAGGGATATTCCAGTAAGTTCTGAAATCTGAGACTTTGGATTTAATTGTTTGTACCAATTTTTTTCCTCCTTGCGTGTATGATTTCCAAAAGCAGCATATATGGGAAAATTACCGC
>JAZSGK010000178.1:0-7254 GCA_045532695.1 Acutalibacteraceae bacterium | reverse complement strand
CTTCCCTCACTCAATCCCTCGGGTGAAATTATCCTCAAAGAGGGACACGTTGTTACTGTTGAGCCGGGTATATATCTTCCCGGTGAATTCGGTGTAAGAATTGAAGATATGGCAGTAGTTACAAAAGACGGCTGTGAGAATCTGACAGTTTGTGAGAAGAAGCTTATAGTACTGTAATAGTTAGGAGTTAGGAGTGCGGAGTTAGGAGTTACTGGCGAAATAAAGAATTCATATATATAAATGAATTAAGTCGGTGGGGAAAATATTGAATTTTGTAATGCTTAAAACGGATATTTTCGGAGCGAAGCGACCCTTCACTCCTAACTTCTAACTCCTCACTCCTAACTTTTCCGGAGGTTTTTATGTACGAGAACGATATAAAACAAGAAGTCGCACTTTTAGTCAGTGTTGACACGGGCGAATTTGATGCTGAGGTATCAATAAACGAGCTTGAAGAGCTTGCACATACAGCAGGTGCCGAGGTAATCGGCAAGGTTATACAGAAAAAAGAAGCACCGGAAAAGGCTACCTTTGTCGGTGTTGGTAAGCTTGCAGAGATAATTGCATTTATAGACGCAAATCCCGTTGACCTGCTTATATTCGACAGTGAGCTTTCACCCTCTCAGCAGAGAAACCTTGAGAGACTCACTAAGGTCAGAGTTATCGACAGAACTATGCTCATTCTCGATATCTTTGCCGCAAGAGCAAGAACAAGCGAGGGTAAGCTTCAGGTTGAGCTTGCACAGCTTAAATATTCACTTCCGCGCCTTGCAGGTCAGGGTATAGCGATGTCACGTCTTGGCGGCGGTATTGGTACAAGAGGCCCCGGTGAAACAAAGCTGGAAAGCGACAAGAGACATATAAGACGAAGAATAGACAAGCTTCAGGAAGAGCTGAAGGCTCTTGAAAAGCGCAGAAATCAGATGCGTAAAAGAAGAGAAAAAGACGGTGTGCAGACAGTTGCTATTGTCGGCTATACAAACGCCGGTAAGTCTACTCTTATGAATGCTCTTACCGATGCAGGGGTACTGGCTGAGAATAAGCTCTTTGCTACTCTTGACCCCACCTCAAGAGGTCTGACTCTCCCTGACGGCAGACAGGTTATGCTTATTGACACTGTCGGTCTTATCAGAAGACTTCCGCATAAACTGGTTGAGGCTTTCAAATCCACCCTCGAAGAAGCTGCCGAAGCGACAGTTATACTTAACGTCTGCGATGCGAGCGACGAACACTCAGCAGAGCACCTTGAGGTCACAAGACAGCTCCTTAATGAGCTTGGCTGTGAGGGTAAACCCATTATCAGTGTAATGAATAAATGCGACCTTGTAGGCGATATCTATGCTATGCCCACCTTCGGCAAAACTGTTATGATATCAGCCCTCGAGGAAAAAGGCTTTGATGAGCTTCTTGAAGCAATACTCAGAGAATTACCGCCAACGAGACGAAAGGCGGAGCTTCTCATACCTTTCTCGGCAGGTGCAATAGCTGCCCGTATCCGCAAGGAAGGTGCAGTTGAAGAAGAGGAATACAGACCCGAAGGACTTTATATGAGAGCGACTGTAGAGATGAGTCTTCTGGATACAATTAAAGATTATATTTTGGAATAACATTTGCAGGGCGTTGCCCCGCACCCCACAAACTTTAGTTGTTTGTTTCATTATTCAAAAATCCGACCATAAATCCGTCAAGCTCGATATTCGAGATGTCTCCGCCTACAACTACTCCGTCATAAACTAAAATGTTGCCTCTTACGGTGCCGTCAGAGGTTTCATAGCCCGGGTAGTTCTTTATGGCGTAGCTCCACATTTTGACCCTTTTACCCTGATATTTAATAAGATTAAGTCCCTGAGACTTCTGCATCTCGTTATATTTCTCATAGGTTTCGTCAAATTCCGAAGGTATAATTACCTCCTTTACTTCCAGAGGGTCCTCGGCGATTTCATAGCCGAACTGTGAAAAGAAAGCAATTCTTTCTTCGGCCGTACTTGCCCTCATATTGACACCGCCTACTTTAGCGGCAGGGGTACTGTCACGGGAGACGCTGATGACGCCGCCTATGGTTGTAAGGGCACAGACGATGGCGATGATAAGATATTTTTTGAGCTTTTCGGACGTCAGAGATATGACAAACATAAAAATTCCACCAATCAGATAAACTTGTTAATAACTATGCAATTCTAAATATATTTATCCCAAAATCGGAGGAAAACATGGATTATATCCCATTCAACTCGAGAAACACCTTACATAAATCAAAATTCGGAGCCATAAGACAGGGTGAAAACTTTGTCTTTAAGGTTGTTTTGCCGAGAAATATTTCCTGCAGCGGTGTTACTCTCGCTATTAAAAAAGACGGTGAGGACTACAAGTATATTCCCTTTTCATGGCTGAGCATGCAGGGCGACAGCGAAGAGTGGTGGGCTTTAGGGTACACTGCCGAAGCACCGGGTATATATTTCTATAACTTCCATTGCACTACTCCCTGGGGTAAGATAGTTATCCGACATAACGGCGACTGTCTCGGTAACCTGACTCTTGGCACTCTCGACTGGCAGCTCAGCGTTTATGCTAAGGATTTCACAACTCCCGAATGGCTCAAGGGCGGTATGTTTTATCAGATTTTCCCCGACAGATTTTATTTCTCGGGGCAGAAGAAAAAGAATATACCTCGCGGAAGAAAGCTTAGAAGCGATATCTTCGGCGAGCCCGAATGGAGACCTACAGAAGACGGCAAGGTACTCAACAATGACTATTTTCAGGGCGACATTAAGGGTGTTGAGGAAAAGCTCGACTATATAGCGTCTCTCGGTACTACCTGTATTTATCTGAACCCTATATTTGAGGCTCAGAGCAACCATAGATACGATACAGCGGACTACAGCAAAATAGATCCCTTGCTGGGCACGGAAAAAGACCTTGAAAGCCTTTGTAAAGCGGCAAAGGAAAGAGGCATATCCGTTATTCTCGACGGCGTATTCAGTCATACGGGTGACGACAGTATATATTTCAATAAATACGGCAGATATGACAGTCTCGGAGCTTATCAGTCAAAGGAATCCCCGTATTACAAATGGTATAAATTCATCAATCACCCGACGGACTACCATTCCTGGTGGGGCATCAGTATACTTCCCGAGGTTATAGAGGAAAGCCCTGAGTTTATTGAGTTTATCGCAGGGGAAAAGGGCATAGCACGAAAGTGGCTCAAAACAGGCGTCAGAGGCTGGCGTCTTGACGTTGCCGACGAATTACCCGATATTTTCCTCGATGAATTCAGAAAGGCTGTTAAGAGTGAAAATCCCGAAGCCTTAGTCCTTGGCGAGGTATGGGAAGACGCTTCAAATAAGTTCAGCTACGGTCAGAGGAGAAAGTATTTTCAGGGAGAAGAACTCGACTCAGTTATGAATTATCCTTTTGCTGAGGCCATAATCAGCTTCGTAAAAAGCGGCAGGGTAGAGGGCTTCACGGCTAAGATTATGACTATTCTTGAAAACTATCCCAAATGCGTTATTGACGTGCTGATGAATCATATAGGTACTCATGATACTATGAGAGCAATTACAGCTCTTGCAGGAGAAAGCTGTGAATACCGTGACAGACAGTGGCAAAGTACCCACAGTCTAAGCGAAAGCCAATACAAAAAGGGCGTAAAGCTTCTTAAAATGGCGGCGGCTATTCAGTATATGCTTCCCGGTGTGCCGTGCCTTTACTACGGCGATGAAGCTGGAATGCAGGGCTATAAGGATCCCTTCAACAGATTCTGCTACCCATGGGGCAAGGAAAACAAAGACCTTATCGAGTATTATAAAACTCTCGGCAACATAAGAAAAAGCGCACCTTGCCTTAAAGAGGGTCAGTACGCTACGGTATCTGAAATGCTCTCGTGTCTTGCTTTCGTAAGATATGACGGTGAGAGTAAGATTATGGTTATTGCCAACCGCAATGAGCATGAGATAGATTATTATTTACCCGATGATTGGCGCAATTCAAAGACTCTTCTGGGAAACTTTGTCGAAGATAACAAGGTAAAGGTTGAGGGGCTGGGCGTGGCAATTCTTACGAATTGGAACTGAATTCGGAATTATGAATTATGAATTCGGAATTGCGACAGACAGAGCACTAAAGGATAATTTCTACCGCATAGCTGATATCTCAGTGCAGAGGCTATGGTGGGCAGTGTAATTTTAAAAGTCATGTAAGATTAAAATAGTATAAAAAGAAAGTATATTCGGCGGGAAGAAAGCAGTTTTCAGAAAAGCCTTTGATGCAATTCCGAATTCCGCATTCCGAATTCCGAATTAAATAAAGAAAGGAGACTCGGCGGGAAGAAAGCAGTTTTCAGAAAAGCCTTCAGCGCGATTCCGAATTCCGCATTTTCCGAATTCCGAATTTATAAAAATGAGCGATTGGACAGAAGTGAAAATCAGCGTTAATGCTGACGATGTTGACAAAGCAGGGGACATAGCCTCAATGGTTGTACCCTACGGAATTTATATTGAAGATTACCGTGAGCTTGAAAAAGAGGCATGGGAGATAGCTCACATTGACCTTATTGATGAGGACCTTTTAGCTAAGGACAGAAGCAAGGCTATAGTACACGTCTATATTTCACCTGAGGAGAATCCTACAGAGGCAGTTGCTTTCCTTTCTGAGAGATATACAGCTGAGAATATAGAGAATGAGATAATCCTCAATCAGTGCAAGAATGAAGACTGGGAAAACAACTGGAAGCAGTATTTCCATCCCATTCCCGTTGGCAACAAGCTTCTTATAAGACCCACATGGGAAGATGAATTCGACCCTCAGGGCAGGGCAGTGCTAAATATTGAACCGGGTCTTGCCTTTGGCACAGGTACCCACGAAACAACCCGTCTTTGCCTTGAGACTCTCGAAAACTATATCCACGAGGGTGTAAGCGTACTCGATATAGGCTGCGGCAGCGGTATACTTGCCATTGCTTCACTTCTTCTCGGTGCCGAAAAGGCAGTAGGTGTAGATATTGACGCTTTAGCTGTCAAGACTGCAAGAGAAAACGGCGAGGTCAATAACCTTCACGAGCCCGAATATACTGTGTTTCAGGGCAATCTCACCGATAAAGTCGAGGGTAAGTTTGACGTTGTTGTGGCAAATATTGTGGCTGATGTTATCATTATGTTCTGCAGAGACGTTGCCAAGTTTATGAAAGACGGCGGTGTGTTTATCACATCGGGCATCATCGACACAAGAGAGCAGGACGTTATTGACGCTTTCGATAAATACGGATTTAAGATTAAGGCAAGACACACCAAGGGCGGTTGGGTCTGCTTCGAAACCGAAGTGTAAATTCGGAATTCGGAATTCGGAATTGCGATAAAACAAGATAAAAAATTAGTTGTTATCCCGCAAAGAAAGTGAAGATTTTTATTACTTTTTAAATAAGTACCGGAAAGATGTAGTATGAACAAGAAAACAATTGGAGATAAGGGCGAAAGCTTTGCAGCAAAGCTCTATGAAAAATCGGGTTATACCGTCATAGAAAGAAATTATCATTCACGCTACGGTGAAATAGACCTGATAGCTGAGAATGAGACAGAGCTATGCTTTGTTGAAGTCAAGACCCGTAGTCTTTCTTCTTTGGGTAATCCTTCGGAAGCCGTTGACTACCGTAAACAGAAGAAGCTTGCCTTGACGGCAATGAAGTATTTAAGTGAGACTGAGAGCCTTAAAATGCCTCGCTTTGACGTGCTGGAGTTGTGGCAGCAAAACGGTGAAATTGTGAGATATAACCTTATCGAAAATGCTTTTTATGCAGAAGATTTTGCAGGGCAGTATGAGATGTTCTGACGGAATAAATCAGCGCGTTTTGTGTTGCTTTTGGGCGCTAGCAAAAGCAACGCCCTGCGGCGAGCGAAAGCTTCTATCAAGCAAGCCGTCTGACGGGTGTTAATATATCTGTGGTCAGAAAATATTTTTAGTGCGTTGGAGGACCACACAGAGGACAGATCAATGTAACTTCGCACACAGAACCGTCCCCTGTGTTACAGAACCGTCCCCTGTGTTATGGAATGGTAGGTATACAGAATGAAAGGAATGTTTTTTATCTTTCCAAAAAGAATGACTGTCGCTATAGTAACAGTTATTTTATTAAAAACGATTATGTTTTTTGTAGTTCTTTCGGGATATGTATGCATTGATTATAGGGGATTCTCTATAGATAATGAAGATAATTTATATGTAGGAATGCCCTCTGTAATTAAGGTGTATTCTGCTGAAGGAGAATTTTTAAGAAGTTTTTCTCCCAAAACCTCTCGTGGTTATAGTTTTATGGTTGAAGGTGGAGAAAAAGTTTTGATTGACACAGGAAACAAGTTGTTCATCTTGGATTTATATGGGAATGTTTTGAATGAAATTGAGGATAGTTATTCTAGAATCAACAATTCAAATAAATTCGTTTCAAATTCGGGTAATAAATATGTGGTTAACAATTATATATTTAGAACATCGGTTTCGCTCTTAAGAGACGGTTCAAAAAGAACGATTTTTAAAATGCCTGCATTGGACTATATTATAAAACTTTTAGATTGGATTTCTGATATTGTTCTAATTGTTTTGGTTGTAATAATGATAATAAGTTTTAGATCATTTAATCGAAAACAGTAATGAAAAGGAATTAATATAGTATATGATTCCATGTTAGTTAAAACTTGGCTTGCCGCCAGCACCCCGCCGAGTTAGCAGGGTGCTATAGTTTTAATAACACACAGAACCGTCCCCTGTGTTACGTATTTTATATTAGGCGGAGAGTTTTCAATTGGAATCGATCCAAAAGCATTAAATAAGAGTTAAATATTCTTTTAGATGAGAGTTTAAAATATGGTAAGTAGGGGGAAGTTCGTTTTGAAAAAATATTATATATACATATACATAATAATCATCGAATTTGTATTGATCAACATATTAAACGGATTAAGTGTTAAAGTTGAATCAGACATCGGACATATTCTTGGTGTACTTGCCTTTGTTATACCTGTCGAAATGATGTTATATAATATTAGCAAAGAATCAACTTTTGTACCAAAAAAGCGATTATGTGCGAAAGGTGTATTTTGGTTTGTACTAGTATGCACGATTTTAGGTATTGTAGCAAAAGTGTGTCAATTACACTGAGTATGTCCCTATGTAACACAGGGGACGGTTCTGTGTGTTAGTGTTAGAGTGAAACCAACCATTTTCAGCGATTCAGAATCTAATGATTTGTACTCAGGGATTTCCTTA
>JAZSGK010000149.1:0-4629 GCA_045532695.1 Acutalibacteraceae bacterium | reverse complement strand
TCCGTTGCAGGTCATCTCAGCGTTTTCCTTGCCGACAAATCAAGAGAAAACGGTGGAATTCCTCAGAGTGTAAAGCTGTAACTTGCAAAAATCATATTAATATGGTATAATACCAACAATTGGAAAAATACGGAGGTTGTTTTATGAACAAAAGAATCAAAGGCTTACTTTTTCTTGTGCTCGTTGCAGCTCTCGCATTTACTTGCGTAGTGAGCTCTGCGGCAGTTGATCTTCCGAAAGAGATCGCCTCAGCAACTACTCCCAGAATCGTTACTCCTGAGCTTCAGATTTCAGGCGGCGGTATGAACATCAAACCCGGTGAAAGCCTTCAGCTTACTGCAAAGCTTGTAGGTGCAAGTGGAAACCCGGCAATCAAATGGACATCTTCCGAGCCTGATTATGCGACAGTTGACAATAACGGTAAGGTTACAGGCAAAAAGGTGGGCAGAACAGTAATCACCGCTACTGCAAAGGTAAACGGCAAAACTGTTTCAGGCAAGTATGCAGTTAACATTGTTGCAAGAGCCAATGCCCTCAGAAGCTATCTCACAGAGCATCAGGTGCTCAGCTATATGTACAGCCCTGTGGATGACTACTACTACACAGATGACAAAAACTGCTGGCAGGATTCCTTCGGCTTTGCAAGAATCTATGATATAGTTTCACCTTATTTTGTGCTTGAATATGACTACATAAGAGTATTCTTCCCGTATGATGGTCAGGACTTTATGGTTCAGCTCTGGAAAGGTCAGTACGGCTATGTATTCTACGGCGGCGAAATCGGCATCTACCACAAGGATCACAGTGATAAAGCACCCGGTATGATGACCTTCTTCAAGTGTGCCGATGAAAAATACTGGCCCTATATGACAATGAGCGTTTATCATCAGGAGCTCAATGGCGAATATGTCCGTGAGTTCACAAGAGACTATGACAAGTACTGGTGGTGCACAGGCTTCAAGAACGGCCACCTGAGAGTTGTTGAGCCTGCAGACGAGCTGAGAATTATCGCAAGACTTACAATGAACGATAAAGAGATGGCAACTCTTTTTGCGGACGGCCTTGAGGATTGCGGCTTCAAGAGAGCAGATACCGTTGAGGATATGACTCTTGTCAGCTTCTACCACAAGGGCAAGGATGTCTACTTTGTATGGCAGGACATTTCAGAGGCTGAAAACACAATGCCCTTAAAGCTCACCGTAGCAGCAATGGCATTATTCAACGTGTTCGGTTTCTTTGCAGCAATGTTCCTTCTTCCCATTGCAATCCCGCCCATGCTTCTTGTAATGCTTGTGCTGTAAAAATAAGATCTTAAAGCGAGGTGAGATTCACCTCGCTTTTATGTACTATTCAGCTAAAATCCGTTCCTTAAATTGTTTGATTCTTTTATAAACCTCACTTAAAGTTAAGCACAAAGACATTGGGTATTCTTCAATAAGGTTTTCTGGTTTTGCTAAAGCAGAGGTTGCCGGCTTCCAGTTTTCGCAAATCACTTCGGGGCGATAAATTGTACCCAGTTTTTTGATTTTCGCCATATTGCCTATGAGAATATAATCTTTTGCATCTGGGAATGTATCACCGAGAAAATAGCCTAGAGGAATAAGATACTCATTTTCCAAATCTATAAGTTCTGGAATTTCTTGAAACTCTTTTCTCCAAGCATAGGTATATGCGGCCGGACGAGCATATAGTTTTTCACGCCGGACTATTGCAAAAATGCGATAAGTGTTATTATGCTTATAAGCAAAAACATCTCCAATTTGTATTTTCGGCAAAGCCGGATATTTCGGCTTTGCTTGAGGAACATATTTACTTTCGGGAGTTTTTCGCTTTCTTGCCTTTTCCCTAGGGGAGGATAGGCTATGCAAGAATTTATCCAAATTCTTTTTTCGTAATTTTAAATCAGCTTCAGTCGCTTCAAGCTCCTGAAAGAAAATGATATTATCACCGTTCTCGATAATTTGACGCACGCGATTATAAATATAATCTGATATGCCTCCACACATCCACTGTGCTTTACCTAGAGCAAAACACACATCGTGCAAAACACCGTCAGTTTCTTCAAATTCATCAAGATATTCTTCTAAAATATCTTTTGTAATATCAGCAACGGGCTTTCCTTCGTCATATTCTTCCATAAAGCGCTCATATATTTCACAATACTCGTCGCTTTGTGTTATACCCATTCCCCAACAGCCCATATGGTCACCTCGTTTGATGATTTTTATTATTATAGCATATTTGATTTGAAAAGTAAATCTCACAGTATAAATCCCCACAAATAACAAATACTACTATCACAATTTGTAATTTTTAAGGGAGAGAAAGATAAATGAAAGCAACAGGTATTGTACGCCGCATTGACGACCTCGGACGTGTGGTGATACCGAAAGAGATAAGAAGAACTATGCGTATCCGTGAAGGCGATGCACTTGAAATCTACACCCAGGCTGACGGTGAGGTTATTTTCAAAAAGTATTCACCAATAGGTGAGCTTGGTCCCTGCACTCAGCAGTATGCTGAGGTGCTCAACCGCACAACGGGAATGACCGCAGTAATCTGCGACCGTGACCACATAATCGCCGTGGCAGGAATTCCCAAAAAGGACGCTATGGGCAAACGGGTTTCACCCCTTCTTGAAAGCTATATGGAAAAGCGAAGCTCATACAGCTACGCTGTGGATAAGGAGAGCCTTTTTGTAAGCGATGAGCTTGATCGTCAGATTTCGGTAATGTGTCCAATTATCGGCGCAGGGGATGTTCTCGGTGCAGTTGCGCTTCTCTGCGACGAAAGACCCAGCGTACCGGGACAGACAGACGTAAAGCTCACTCAGGTTGCCGCAGGCTTCCTCGGCAAGCAGATGGAAGAGTAAATTGCCCCTTTCGTCAAACGCTTTGCGTTTGCCACCTTCCCCTGAAGGGGCAGGCAATTGCAGAATGTAAAATGCAAAGTGCAAAATTAAAGGACGCCGAGTGGCGTCCTTAGTTTTTAGTCGTTAATAAAATGTCCCATAATGCTCGCACCGTTTTCAATGAACACTCCTGTAGCCTTTGCAGTTTCTTCATTGATAGTATCAACGCCGTTTTTCTCTGCACTCTTGTGGTAAATCATATAGGGTACGGGGTCACGTGCGTGAGTTTTTGTAACGATAGGTGTGGGATGGTCGGGGAGAATCATAATCTTGTAATCGTCATACTCCTGAAGACCTTCAAGCACTCTCTTAAGTACAAGCTCGTCAATAAGTTCAATTGACTTCACCTTGTTTTCGGGCTCGTCTCGGTGTCCGCATTCGTCGGGAGCTTCAATGTGGATATAAACGAAATCCTTGCCGTCTTTCAGCATCTGAAGAGCACATTCAGCCTTACCGCTGAAGTTGGTGTCAATGTAGCCTGTTGCACCTTCTACGTCGGGAGTGTCCATACCTGCGCTGATGCCGATACCCTTAAGAAGGTCAACGGCTGAAATTACCGCACCGTCAAGGTTGTAAAGGTCCTTGAAGCGGGGAAGAATAGGCTTGTTGCCTTCACCCCAGAGCCAGATTGAGTTGCCGGGACGCTTGCCCTCAGCAATACGCTTTTTGTTAACGGGATGATCCTTGAGAACATCGTAGCTCTTTTTCATCATAGAGATAAGTTCAGAAGCGTTTTCACTCTTTGAAAGGTATTCGCCAACCACTCTGCCGCTGATGTCGTGAGGAGGTGTCATATTGCCGAGGTCGGTAGTACCCTCGCTTACAACAAGGCAGTGACGGTAGCTTACACCGCTGTAGTACTTGTACTTTTCGTTGCCGAAGGCTTCTTCCACAGCCTTTATAAGCTCAGCTGCCTCTTCACTGCTGATGTCGCCTGCTGAGTAGTCAACCATAGTTTTGTCGCTGTAGTTTTTCTCCTCTGAAAGTGTAACAAGGTTGCATCTGAGAGTTACATCGTCATCTTTAAGCTTCACGCCGATGCTTACAGCCTCAAGAGGTGAACGGCCTGTGTAGTACTTCATAGGATCGAAGCCCATAACGCTCATATTTGCAACGTCGCTGCCGGGCTTCAGGGAGTCTGCAACAGTTTTTACAAGACCTACCTCACTCTTTTTAGCAAGTGCATCGAAGTAGGGCTTGTTTGCGCACATCATAGGAGTTTTTCCGCCGAGGGCAGGCACGGGATAGTCAGCCATGCCGTCGTATAAAATTACAACATATTTCATGTGTATATCAACCTTTCCAATATAAATCTGCAAACCTTAGTGCGGCGCCCCTGAAAGGGGAGCTGTCACGAAGTGACTGAGGGGTAAACCAATTCCCACGTCTGTTTTTTATCATACCACACTCCGCACTTTATTTCAATAAACCCACCAGAGAAAATTGGTTTATTTTAACCAAATAAGTAAGGTCGAAAAGTAAAAATGTATATGAAAGCAAAAAAATGAAATAATTTATGTAAAACTATTGACATTTCTATAGTTTTGTGATAAAATATATCAGCTGTTAAAAATGATCCATTAGCTCAGCAGGCAGAGCACTTGACTTTTAATCAAGGTGTCCGGAGTTCGAATCTCCGATGGATCACCAAACGAAAATCCGTTCACGAAAGTGGGCGGATTTTTCGTTTGTATTATTCATTTTTCATTATTCATCAT
>JAZSGK010000101.1:0-9073 GCA_045532695.1 Acutalibacteraceae bacterium | reverse complement strand
AGCTGATAGATATAGTACCATAAGGGGTTTTCGCTGAAGCTGATTGAGTACCACCAATCATCAAGTCCCTCTCTGTAATAGGAAAGAAGCTCTTCATCGTCTTCAAGCTGGAAAAGAAGATAGTAAGCAAGCATACCCATTTCCTCGTCGGAGTAGTTGAGGATTATACGGTAAACTGCCTTGATTGTCTCAGACTCCATAAAGGGTCTCAGGAAGAAGGGAATAATTGTAGATACACTTGCGGCATATTCCATAATAGCCATCTTGTAACGCTCCCAGTTCTGAGTCATTACCTTTGCATATTCATAGGCA
Source organism: Acutalibacteraceae bacterium (assembly GCA_045532695.1). Lineage (GTDB taxonomy): Bacteria > Bacillota > Clostridia > Oscillospirales > Acutalibacteraceae > UBA6857. Next base: position 8,761 of record JAZSGK010000101.1, on the reverse strand, counting down.
GGGTCGAGAGCCATCATACGGTATTCGTCTTCCCACTTCTGGTCCCCTGTCACATAGGCTGTGAGCTTGAGGGCCGACAGAAGAACTGCTGACTGCAGAGGTGCACCGCCGAGATTCTGACCGTTATGCAGATATGTTCTGTTGTATTTGCCCCAGGTTGTAGGCTGACCTGTTGCCTCGGAAAGTGCATAGCTGTTGTCAACGAGATGCTGTGCGAACTTTTCAAGGGTATTTACAATAAGTGCTTTGAGCTCGGGATCCTCGTCACCGAGAATATCGTAAGCCAGCTTATAGATGAAAAGGTGTCCGATAACCTCGTCGGAGCTTGTGTCGCCCTTATAGACAACATCTTCTATATTATAGTCGCTTCCGATAAGGTCATTCCAGAGTCTTTCAGGCATTTCTGCCGAAGCGTCAACAACAGTGCCTCTCAGATTTTCGCCGTGAAGAAGATATTCATCATCGGAGGGATCCTTTGAAGAAACACCCGTAGCAGTGCCGTCGCCGTTGTGAACCCAGTAGATATTGCCGTCAACGGGATTGTTTTCGTCTTTAAGTGAATATGTTCTTGCCCAGAAGCCCTCAAGGAGTCTCGTTCTCTTAGCGTACTCATTATCCGTAACTACTGCAGGGTCTGTCCAGTTACCCGGGTTCATAAGTGAGAGATGGTCCTTATCCATAATATATGAGCGGTGGCCGAAAATCATATAGTTTTTATTCATTCTTTCGAAGGCCTCGGCAGGGCTTACACCGGGTATATCCTGTGAATAGTCGCCACCCTTTATAAGAGCTTCGCTTGTATAGTATTTGCCAAGGTTAAGGTCTGCTACATTACCGTTTCTCTGTGCTCTGACATAGCTTTCCGTTGTACCCTGACGCATTGATACATAGGTAAGGAAAAGCACAGCCTCAGCCGAGAGAGTAGCAGTCTTTCTTGCTTTTTCTACTTCTTCGGGAGTTGCATTGGGGTCGTCACGAAGCACCGCATAACGCATAAGCTCACCTGCGCCGTACATAGCAGTCCACAGACCGTCATTATCTGTTTCACTTGGCACAAACTTGCCGAGATCAGAATTATAATAGGAATTTGCAACCATACCGCGTCTTGCAACATACTTCTGAGTATTGTCGCTCATAAGCTCAGCCTTGTCGGTACCGTTCATTTCCACCATTTCTATATGGGTATATCCCTCAGCCATAACTGTCCAGATACCCTTTTCTCCGTCAGGGAAGATTGCCAGTACCTTGCCATTGCCTGAGTCTGCGCTGTAAAAATATCTGTCGCCCATAAAGCGCTGTTCGACATCTCTCGGGTTGGAGGCCTTTTCGTCGGTACGAAGGACGCCGTAGTCGGTAATAGTCCACACTGCACCGTCAGCGGTTGTGGCTGTTTTTGCATTTTCATAGGAAGCTTCATTTTTTACAAAACCGGGCACATCGGCACTGTCATTCTTAGCGTAGCGTGTAACAATCTTCTGAAGCACATCGTTTTCTTCTATAGCCTGACCCTTATAGTCATGCTTTTCTTTGTTCTCTTTCTCAATCTTAGTGGACTTGGCCGTTACTGTCAGCACAGCAGATGACATAAGTCCTGCAGATGTTTTTGCAGTGATTGTTGCTTTGCCCTCTTTAAGAGCAGTAACTCTGCCCCACTCATCGACACTCGCTATATCGGCAGGGTCCGCACTCCAGGAAAGAACTCTGTCAGTGACACCCTCTGAAAAGACAGCTTCAACTGTTCTTGAGTCGCCGATGTTCATCTCCCAGTTTTCGGGCACAACAATTCTCAGTGTATCCTCTTTGCCCAAGCCAAACGCAGCCGCAGGCATACACATAGAGCACATCATAATGATTGTGAGAATAAGTACAATAGTTTTCTTCATGTTTTTGTCCCCCTTTTGTTCGGTAATATCATTATAGCACCGCACAAAGGCATAGGCAATAGTTTTGGGATAAGTTCTACAAGTGGTGATGATATTTGACACACATATATTCACTACCACTTCTGCTTCGGGGCTTTACTTAATATTTTTATATAAAAAAACAACTCAGCAGTGAAGGGCTACTGAGTTCAGGTATGAATGATTATAACGGATTATCTTGAAGTGATATTCCGGCTTCGTCGGAGTGATATTTTCACTTCGTGAAAGTGTTATTGAAACCTATGGTTTCAGTTATATTTTATTCGCCAATAAGCTCGCGAAGCGAATAAAACTGTGCGTAGCACAATAACACTGCGAAGCAATACAACTCGCCGTTAGGCGAATAAAACTAAAAAGCACTTCCTAAGAAGTGCTTTTTCTGGTGCGAATGACAATAACGGATTCCCTAAAATACATTTTTTACGGCGTTATCATACACATTCTTTTCGTGCCAACGGTTTCTTTGTGGTAAACACGAGGAGATGTAGCAATGTCAAACATTATTGAAGTAATAATAAGCATTTTTGTCAATTGTTAAACAATTTTTGTAATGCAAACAATTCACAGAAATTAAAAAAATCTTTCGTCGATTAGCTTTAACAAAGCCGTTTTCAAAACGTTGTAGTCCGATATAATCTGTGCAAATTGTGTTTTTTCCACAGTTTCTCTTAACTTGGTCAAGAGACTTGATATGTAGCTTTCTTCAAATACACTGTATTTTCTGGTTGTGCCGAATTCACTTAAGACAGCGATAATATTATGAAATGCATTTATCGGATCTTCAGCACCGGAATCTTTTACTAACTGGAAACATTTTTCAAAGTTACTGCTTATTAACGGTCCGATTAACTGCTGATCTCTTAATGTCAGATAGAGTTTTTCGATTGAGGACAATGTTAATTTACCATTCAAATCCGGATTTATAATTTTGAAGCTTTCTCCGTTTACTTTTGCATCAAAATATTTTTTCTTAGTCTGTTCTATGTCTTTAAGATTTGTCTCAATGAGATTATATATATATTCATCTGTTTGTTTTTGGTAGTCGGATTCTTTTTTTGCACCATCATATCCGTAGAAATCAAACAACTCAACTGAAGGTGTGGTGTTTGAAATTTTTTCAATTGCGATAAAGTCATCCATAAAACCTACTGCGGTATCCATAGATAAATTCATATCATTTAAAAAATCAATCGGTGTTTCTTCACTAGTAGAAAGATTTCTTTTGAAAAACAAACCATCCTCCCATCTGAAATAGACATTGTTGCCGATTTTTTTCGCCGGGGAGTTTCCTACATAATAAGGTTCAGCTTCATTTTCGGAATCAGCGACAAAAACAAAATTACTGCTATAATCTTTATATAACATTATAAAATCTCCCCTTTTCTAAGTTCCTTAACAGTATAATTGATTTATTTTAAAAAGTCAATTATACAAGTAATTAAAAGCAATAAAGCTTATGGTTACAAAAATTTAAATGCTTCAGAAATACTATTTCGAATTTTCGCTTATCCATATTAAAGACAGCTTTTTTGTAACTCCATTTTGAAAATCAACCAGCGCAATGCGCGAAAGACCGCTTCCGTCAATGCGTTTTATTGTTCCGCAACCAAATCGGGGATGTACAATTGTCTTTCCGGCACAATATTTGTCATCAAGTTCAAGATTTATTAATCGCTCTTTTTCTCTTCTTTCTAAAATTGAATTTGCACGTTCCTGGTTAAATAACCTGCTAGGCGAAGCTCCTACTATACGACAGCACCTTTTCCAATTCGCACCATGAGAAGAATACCCGTTTAAAATATAATCGTAATAGTGAGCGTATTCATGGCGTATTACATCAAGTTTTCCTTCAACCGGGAAATTACCGTCTGAAAAATAGTAATTCGAAAAGTAGAATTCAAGCGAATCCTTATCTCTGCAACAAAACCTACCAAGAGTATGCTTAGTATTCCCAAATTTTATCGGCAATTCGGCCCCCTTTAATCCGGTTATCTTGTCCAGTCTTTTCAATTCAGCACGAATTCTTGCTTCATCAAACAATTCTTCCATCTTACACATCTCCTTACAAATTAAGTGTTGATAATATATAACCATATTTTTGAATAATACAAATACAGGGGAATGGCAAAAGACTGTAATTGCAATCCGAGAAACAACTGAAATCATAGACAAAGCATTTTAAAATATTGTCTTTTATGAAGTAAATGTGTTATAATAAAAAAGTCAATAAACGATATAAACAGCAATGCACTTTGGAGCAAGTGCAGATAAAATCAAACAAAGTGAAGGAGACTAAAAAATGAAAGAAAAGGAAATAAAAAAGGATATTTTTATATCATACAAAAACGACGATATCGGAAATCTCTTTGCCGGTAAATTATCAGATAAATTAAAGAAATTCGGATATGAAGTCTATTATAATCCTGATGAACAGCATTCGGGTGAATTTCCCGAAAGGTTGCGAAAGGCCGTTAATAACTGTACCGATTTTATATTAGTTTTAACCTCAGCATGCTTAGAACAGTTATTGAAGCATGATAAGGTTGATTGGATAAGAGAAGAATTGCTCACAGCGAAAAATAACAATAAAAATATCATTCCACTCATTATGCCCGGGGTTGTTATGCCGAAGGACAGGGATGATATGCCTGAGGATTTGAATTTTTTGCCGGGTTTGGATGGGGTAAAGATTTATAATCCAGATTTTTTTGATCGGTCGCCGCTCGAGATTTTAACAAAAAACTGGATTAGGTCACAACCTGAAAAAGCAGACATATATAAAGATGTTTTTAACAGTAATACGGACTATGATGTTAACGATGACTTTAAAAAGATGTTGGAACTATCTCAATCAGGTGATACCAAGGCAATGTACGCATTGGCGAATATGTATTTCTATGGCTTTGCAGACGAAAACGGCAATTCATCGAGAGATTTTTCAAAAGCTTTTAAGTGGTTCAAAAAAATTACAGAAACAGAAAATGATTATACAGAACTGGCAAATTGTATGATTGCAAAAATGTATTACAGAGGAATTGTTCCAAGAGAAAAACAATCGTATACTAAAGCTTTTGAGTATTATAGAAGAGCTTTAAATGGAAGCGAATATGCGAAACAACAATATGCTTTTATGTTATCTGTAGGTATGGGCTGCGATTATGATTACCAAGAGGCAGAAAAACAGTATCTGATTGCTCTGGAAAATGGCGACAATATGGCTGTAAATGGACTGGCAAATTTATATATGCAATATGGCGAATTCCAAAAAGCAGCAAATTTATACCGGAATGTTTTGGGTTCATTTCCGAAAGCTGCATATAAACTGGGATGTTTATATATGCAGGGCGTATTGAGCAGCGATAAAAAACCTGACTATTTTAAAGCGGCAACATATTGAACAAGTCCGTTAAAAACGGACAATAGAAAAAAGGCGCCTCCTATGGTAGAATTAAAGAACTACCATAGGAGGTTTTGTTATGGCTGGAAAAATAGGAATGAAAAAGTATCCTGAAAGCATAAAAAATGAGATACGTAAAAAGCAAGAAAAAGGACAGACGGTATGCTCGTTAAGTAGGGAATACGGAATAAGCCGAGCTGCAATTCAAAATTGGTGCGGTTTAAACAAAAGTTATGAAGCAATACACAAAGCAAGAGGGAGAAAACCGGCAAAAACTCTACAGGAATATAAATATGAAAACAAAAGACTGAAAATGGAAAACGAATTATTGCGGGATTTTCTCTCGCTCACAGGAAGGAAGTGAGAACAAGTGTAAAGTTTATGGTGATATATCGTCATAAAGAGAAGTATTCAATAAGTGAAATGTGTCGTTTCTTCAATGTATCAAGAAGTGGTTACTATGACTACGTGAAAAGAATGGATACGCCTTCAAAAGATTTGATATTAGCAGAAAAAATAAAAGAATGTCAGAATAAATGCGGTATGACATATGGTTATCGAAGAGTGCATATATGGCTCGCAAGACAAGGAATACATCATGATCCAAAGACCATATTAAGAATTATGCAAAAATATGACCTGTTGTCAGTAATCAAGAGAAAGAAATACCGCAAATATACAAATGTTATCCATAAATATCCTAATCTTCTGAATCGAAACTTCGAAGCTGACAAACCAAATCAGAAGTGGGTTACTGATATCTCATATATACATACGTCTCAAGGTGTTCTTTATCTTTCCGTTATCAGAGATTTATATGATAACAGTATAGTTGCATACAAAACAAGTACAACACAAAATGTTGCTCTTGTCTTAAATACAATAAAAGCTGCCAAGAAAAAAGAAAAGATCACTGCAGAGCTGCAACTCCACAGTGACCAAGGCTTTCAATACACTTCACACGGGTATTTTAAGCTGACACAATATTACAATATTACACCGTCAATGTCAAGAAAAGGAAATCCTTATGATAATGCTATGGCAGAAAACTTTTTCTCAATTTTGAAAACCGAGTGTATTTACAGAACAAAGTTGAAAACTTATGAGGATGCTCGCATCCTCATAAGCGAATACATACACTTTTACAATAACGAGAGAATTCAACTAAAAACAAAACTGACTCCGCTTGAAAAACGAAGTCAGTATGTCGTTTAATTTTTAATTCCAACTACCATTAGGTGCTTTTTTGTGCTGTCCGCACAAATTGGGGCAGTTCACTAATCTTCACCGCCGTGCTTTTTAGTATCACAACAATATCAATCAATTTTCTGTGCAGGGAACTGACTCTCATCAAAGCCAAGAACACGTGCGATCTGAACAGGAATCTGTCTGTTTTTGATTTCCTTGCCGGAGATAAAGCCTGCATCGTCTGCAGAAGCGAAAACCGGTACATCGTCAAAGTCATGCTGACCGCTTGTGAACTTATATCCGCCGTTACCGTCAGGCTTTACACCGCCTGTGCCGTGGTCAGCTGTAACAACAACAAGAGTCTCGCCGTCTTTTTCGGCAAAGTCAAGAGCTGCAGCAACAGCCTTATCAAACTCTTCAGCCGAAAGAATCATATTTTCCATATCGTTTGAGTGAGAATGCTTGTCTATGCAAGCGCCCTCAACCATAAGGAAGAAGCCGTCTTCGTCGGCACTGAGAATATCGATAGCCTTATTTGTCATCTCCTCAATTGACGGAGTGTCGTAATTGTTTGTGACATACTTAAGGTCATCGAAATTGAACTGTGCAAAGGACTTGCTGCCTGCTGCGAGCGCATTCATATCAGCTTCACTGTCAATATAGGTATATCCGTTTTCGGCAGTGTTTTCTTCATTGATGCTTTCGCTTGCGGCACCCCAGATAAGATCGATACCCGATGTAAGCTGGTCATTTGAGATATCCTCTTCATTGCCTCTAGCAATTGTGTGTGCCGAGAAAGCAGAGGGAGTTGCACCACTTGTCTCGTCTGTTGTTACAACACCTGCAGCCATGCCGCGGGTTTTAGCAAGCTCACAAAGAGTCAGGGGTACGCTGATATCGTCAGGTGCATAAGGCAGGAAGGGGAACACTGCAACGGAGTTAATCCATACACGCATACCGCAGGCAAGAGCCGTACCGCCGGCTGCTGAATCGGTATAGGGAATAATGTATGAATCGATATCACTTGATGCTTTTACAGGCATTTTTTCCATAGCGAGATAGCCGTTTGTTCTGTAGAGCTTGGTTGCTTCAAGGTTGTTGAAGCCCATACCGTCACCTATCATAAGGATAACGTTTTTGTATTTGCCCTCAGCATAGTCGTCGCTGACATTATCGAGTGAGCCTACAAGTCCTGTAAGAGAGAGAATCATTGCTACAGATATAGCGAGGAATTTTTTGAGTACAGATATCATATTATTTTCTCCTTTCGTATCCTTGTACTGTGTTTTCATTATATCACCAATCCGCAAAAAATTTCAATAGTCTGAAGAATTTTATTCTATTGCTAAAACAAAAAATCTGTGATATGATATGCCCTAGTAATCCGTAGGGTGGTATCACTATGTCAATAAGGAATAATTACAAGCACACTTTCTTTGCTTCATATGCAGGTTATTTTGTGCAGGCTATAATCAATAACTTTATACCCTTGCTCTTTCTCACTTTCCAGAGCAGCTTCAGTCTGAGCTATGACAAAATCTCACTGCTCATTGTCATCAACTTCGGCGTGCAGCTTTGTGTGGATTTTCTCTCAGCTTACTTTATTGATAAGATAGGCTACCGTGTCAGCGTTATTGCGGCTCATATTTTTGCCTGTATCGGTCTTGCGGGTCTGAGCATTTTCCCCTTCATTATGAACCCTTATGCAGGTATAATTCTTTCGATTATAATATATGCAACCGGCAGCGGACTTATTGAAGTTATTATCAGCCCCCTTGTCGAAGCCTGTCCCAGCGACAGCAAAGCAGGCGCCATGAGTCTGCTTCATTCCTTTTACTGTTGGGGACAGATGTGCGTAGTGCTTTTCTCTACACTTTTCTTCAATCTTGCAGGCATCTCCAACTGGAGACTCCTGGCTCTTATATGGGCATGTGTACCGCTTATCAACGGTGTATATTTCTGCCTTGTACCCATCCCCGAGGTTCTTAGTGAAAACAAGGGTATGGGAATGAAAAATCTCTTTAAAACCAAGCTCTTTTATATTCTTGCAGTAATTATGCTTTGCTCGGGTGCCGGTGAGCTTGCTATGAGTCAGTGGGCATCGGCTTTTGCCGAGTCAGGACTCGGTGTAAGTAAAACTATGGGTGACCTTTTAGGACCTTGCCTGTTTGCGGTGCTTATGGGCAGTGCGAGAGTAATGTATTCGAAGCTTTCGGATAAAATTCCTCTCGGCAAGGTTATGATTGCAAGTGCA
>JAZSGK010000044.1:0-18574 GCA_045532695.1 Acutalibacteraceae bacterium | reverse complement strand
CATTGTTTCACTTCCTTTGTTTTTATAAGTTTAATTCTACTGTTTTTTGCTGTCTTTGTCAATAGCAAATAGTGGCTCAGAACGGGTCGGTATAATTGAGATAGGGGGTAATGGCAAGACATATGCTGTAAACGTCTTTGGCTCCCGCTTTCATAAGAGCATCACTGCATTCTCTGAGGGTTGCACCCGTTGTTTTAATGTCATCGCACAGGATAAGAGTCTTACCCGATAGACTGCATTCCTCTCTGACTCTGAAGCAGTCCTTTACATTCAGCTGTCTTTCTTCGGCTGTGAGATCCTTCTGAGCCTCGGTTTCTTTAGTCTTTTCAAGGCAGTGTATAAGAGGTATATTCAACCTTCCGGCAATACCTTTTGCAAGAAGCTCGCTCTGATTATAGCCTCTGATTCTCTCATCGTGTTTTGTCATTGGTACATAGCAGATGCCGTCGAAGCTTATATCGGAGTAAATTCCGCTTATTCTTTTTGCCATAGCCTCGGAATAGGCGTGGCAGAGAGTGCTTTCATTCATAAACTTATATCGAAGCAGACTCTTTTTCAGCTGTCCCTGATAGTAATAAACTGCTGTAAAATGCGGAAGATTTACATTTGCACCGTCCTGACACATACATTTGTCGTGACCGCAGTCGGGACAGGCAGAGGCGCTTATAGCTTTGGTATCGACACCGCAGGATTCACATTCATATTTCATAAATGGCTTTATCCTTCCGCATATGGGGCATCTTTCGGGTAAGAATATCCATTTTATCAGTCTTTTAAGTTTCATATCATTCCTTTAAAAGCAGATGCTTTAAAAATGAATAACGTCTTGTCTTTTTATCGTTGTCAACCATTTCCCTTACCTGCTGAGGGGTACCCACAAGTATGAGACGGTTTTTTGCTCTTGTTACGGCAGTGTAGAGAAGATTTCTGTAGCTGAGCTGAGGTATTACACTGCATACGGGCATTATGACTGCGTCGAATTCACTGCCCTGACTTTTGTGTACCGTAATGGCGTAGGCGAGCTCAAGCTCGGCAATATTGTCAAAGGGATAAAGAGATATTCTGCCGTCGAAGTCGATTTTCATAAATGAGGCATTGTGATTAATTGCGATAATTCTGCCTATATCACCGTTGAAAATACCGCTTGAAACCTCTTTGCCCTTGGTCCAGATAATATCGTAGTTGTTCTTTATCTGCATAACCTTGTCTCCCTCGCGGAAAAGCTTACTGCCTCTTTCCATATCCTCTTTGTCGTGTGAGGGAGGATTCAGTATCTTCTGAAGCTGAGTGTTAAGGCTTACAGTGCCCGTAAGCCCCTTCCTGGAGGGACATATTATCTGTATATCCGTAAGCGGGTCATAGCCGTAGGCCTTAGGCAGGCGGCTGACATAGAGCTCTGTTACCGTATCGGCTGTGGAAGCTACATCACCCCTGTGCATAAAGAAGAAATCCTTGTCGGTTACGTCAAGGGTCGGATATTCGCCGCCGACAATTTTATGGGCGTTAGTTACAATGAGACTTTCCATAGCCTGACGGAAAACCTGAGTAAGACAGACTGTCGGCAGAAGCTCAGAGGCAATTATATCCTGAAGAACATTGCCTGCACCGACAGGGGGAAGCTGATCAGAGTCGCCAACCATAACGAGTCTGCAGCCTAAGGGGAGTGCATTCAGAAGAGCGGCAAAAAGGTGAGTATCCACCATTGAAAGCTCGTCAACAATAACAGCGTCGGCTTCAAGGGGATTTTCGATATTTCTTGTAAAAATCTGTCTGTCACCGTCAGACCACTCTGTTTCCAGAAGGCGGTGGATAGTCCTGGCCTGTCTGCCCGTAACCTCGCTCATTCTCATTGCGGCTCTGCCCGTAGGCGCCGCTAAAAGCACTCTGAGCTTTCTTTTTTCAAAGAGGGAGAGTATACCGTTGAGGGTAGTTGTTTTACCTGTACCGGGGCCGCCTGTAAGGACAAGAAGTCCTCTTGTTACAGCAGTAGTAATGGCAAGCTTCTGCTTATCTTCAAACTCTATCCCCTTTTCCTTTTCGATGTTTTCTATATCCTTGTCGAGAGCTCTGCCCGAAGCGGGCGGAAAGCGAAGCATAACCTTGATTCTGTCAGCTATTGCTTTTTCGTCGTAGTATTCATATGGTAAAAACAGATAGCTCTTATCATCGAGAAAATCTTCTATTATCTCTTTGTCTTCAATAAGCTCGTCTATTACAGTGCGTACTTCATCGTGGTCTATGCCAAGAAGCTCGGAAGCGGGAGCGATAATCTTTGCTCTCGGGAGACAGGTGTGGCCGTTACGGAGATTGTGCTTAAGTATGTGCACTATTCCTGCTCTCTGACGGAAAACTCCCTTGACCTGAGTGGGGAATGACATAGCAATTTCATCAGCTCGCTCGAAGCGAAGGCCCACCTTGTCTGAGCAGAGAATATAGGGGTTTTCCGTTATTCTTTCTACGGCATTACTGCCGTAAGCCTTGTAGGCGCTAAGGCACTCTGTAGAATTCATATTGAAACGCTCAAGAGCGATGATTATCTCTCTTACGGCAAACTGGCTCCTGAAGCTTTCGGACATACTCATAGCCTTATCATGAGATATGCCTTTAATCTGCGCTAATTCTTCGGGGTGGTTTTCCAGAATTTCAAAGGACTGCTCACCGAAGCGCTCGACTATTTTTCTTGCCGTTGAGGGGCCGATGCCTTTAATTGCACCGCCTGATAGATAGCGGAGCATATCGCCTGCAGTTTTCGGCAGAGTACGCTCACACTTATCAGCCTTGAACTGTCTGCCGAAGGAAGGATGATTTACCCAGGTACCCATAAGCTTTACCTTTTCGCCGACACAGACCGAGGGCATAATGCCTACGGCAGTAACAAGCTTACCCCCGACACTAAGGTCTACAACACTGTAGCCGTTTTCGGGGTTAGAGTAAACGATATTCTCGATGTTACCTTCAATTAAGATTTCTTCGTTCATGGATACGTCCTTTGGTGTTTATTACCTTTCATTATACTACAAATGCCCCTGCTTTTTCAATCGCTATCGGCGTTAATTTTATATAATCCTCTCAAATCTTCTCTCTTTATAAAATGTACCGTGCCCATTTCCTTGGTGATAAGCCGGCATTTAAGCTTGACATTGTCTGAAAACTCCGAATCAACAACGTACACCTGACGTTTTCCGAAGGAGCTGTGACGGCTCAGAAGCATTGCCGAATAGACCTTATCGGGAAGACTTTCTTCATCTTCAAAATGGTAAATGACCGTGTAGATGTTACGGCAGTTGCGCTCGCAGAGAAAATAGCAATAAAGGCTTTCGAAAGCATAATAAAGGCCTGCAAGAGCAAAAATCAGACAAAAAGAATAAAAAACGGACTCTGACATAAAATCACCTCACTACATTTTACTCAGAAAGGGAAAATCAGTGATAAAATCATAATGAGGGATAAAAAAGAATATACATTAGGTGTAAAAAGCAATAAGGAGATGTATATTCATGGAATTCCAACTTAAAAAGCAAAAACTCATTTGTGACGAGCTGTGGCAGGAAATATCCTCTCAGCAGAACATTGAAACGGAAATAACCCTGCCTGATTACTGTGGCGACATCAAAAGGATTCTCAAATGTGTTTTACGCCCGGGTACTAATAATATTTCTCTTTCCGGAGAGAGTGCCACTGCAACGGGCAAGGTGAGTCTCAAGCTCATTTACGTAAATGATAAGGATAAAATCGACTGCTACGAGTCGGCTGAGGATTTGTCTGCCTCTGCCGTAATCAAAGACCTGCCCGAAAACTCAATAGTGTGTGCCGACGCCAAGACAAACTATGTCAACTGCAGAGCAACAAGTCAGAGAAAAATCAGCGTCGAGGGTAATATAGCTGTTCTTTTCAGAATCTACACTCAGAAAGAAGCATACCTTGTCCGTAAGGCTGAGGGGAAGGGCGTACAGTGCCGTGAAAAGCAGGCCTCTTATGAAAATCTTATCTGCCGAAAGGAAAAAATTTTTGATTTGGGTGAAACTGCAAAGGTACCCCAGGGTAAGGCAACTGTAGGTAAAATACTCAGTGTATCGGCAAGAGCAACCCTTGAGTCGAAAAAGGCCGTTTCCGATAAGCTTCTCATCAAAGGCGATCTTTATACACAGGTGCTTTATCTCAGTGAAAGCGAAGAGGGAAAAACAGAAAAGCTTACTCATTCTATGCCCATAAGCCAGATTATTGATGTTCCCGGAATTGACGAAAAGAGCCTTTGCAGTGTCATTCTGAATGTAAGACATATAAACGTTCAGAGAAAGGCAGACTCCTCTTCTCAGGGCACTCTCCTTGAAATAGCAGCCAAGTGCAGTGCTATGGTAAAATGCAGTGAGGTTAAAACTGCAGGGGTAACCGACGACTGCTACAGTACGAGCCACGATATAGAAAGCGAATATACCATTCAGGAGTTCACTTTCCCCATACACTCTGCCGACGAGCAGAAAACCGCCGTCAGTACCCTCACGATGCCGTCAGATGTTTCTTCTGTGCTTCATATATGGTGCAGCGACCTTACAGGCAAGATGAAAGGCAAGGGAGATAAAGCTGAGGCAAATTGCAGTGCTGTCTTGTGTATTCTCTATACCGACGGCAAGGGTACACCGACATATACAGAGAAAAACGCTGATTTTACCGTAAGCTGCAAGCTGAAAGAAAGCTATGAAAACCTCAGGTGTGACTTCCATATTCAGATGAGGGACATTGAATGGAAAATCACCGCCAAAGATAAGCTTGAGGTGAAAATGAAAACGGGTGTGATTTATAATATATATGCCTGCGAAAGCATAAGAGCGGTTAAGGATATAAAAGTCCTCGCTGAAAAGAGAAACGCCGACGATGCGGCGCTGACTCTTTATTTCGGCTCTGAGGGTGAAAATTTATGGGACATAGCAAAAAAGTATAACACCACCAGGGAAGCGATACAAAAAGAAAACGCTTTGCAGGGTGATGCCACTGAAAAAGACGGAATGATACTTATTCCTTGTGTAAGCTGATAAAAAAGCAGAAGCCATAAGGTTTCTGCTTTAAATTAACATAATAACCAATATTACTGCAACAATCTGCAGTATAATTATAAGAGGCAGACCTATCATAAAACGCTTATGCAGAGTCTTATGCCTTATGAGTCTCATTGTAAGATACTCAGCCAGGGCACCGCCCATAGCCCCTAAAAAGAAAAGTGTAGCTTCGCTTATGCGGAAAGCACCTTTTTTAGCTTTGTATTTATCTATAGCTGTAATGAGAGCAGTTATAAGTGAAACTGCAAGAAAATAGACTATAAAAGGGAAATACTGCTTCATTATTTTCTCTCAAGACTTTCCAGATCTTTTTCTGTCATAGTGACAAATGTGCCGTTTTTTCTCTCTTTATAGTAGTTGTCGGCAACCTTATAAACTGCTGAGCATAAAGGACAGACGGCAATAGCCATATTCTGCTTTTCAGGGAAAAGCTTACCTACGGTTGATTTATCCTCGGCACCGAAAAGTCTCATGCCTACAGTTTTATTACAAGAGGGGCAAATGACAGGATTGGATATATCTTCGTCTGTGACGTTGAGTTTGTTGATTGTAGAAATAGCCATAATTATTTCCTCCGTATATCTTCTACAATATATTTTAGTGTCTTTTGCCCTGTCTGTCAAGTGAAATTTATTATATAAAAGGAGTCATAAAAGAATTACGATGAAAAGGCTTATATACATCATTCTTCTGATACTGTTGCTGCTTTGCTTTGCAGGCTGCGGTATACACTCAAGCGAAGACAATCCGACTCTTGATATTCATGAAAATGCAGCCTATGACGGAAAGCTTGACAACACCACCAAGGCAATAAGTGACGACGACTCTTTTATTTTTACATGGCTGACTTATGGTGAACTCAGTGTAACGGAGAGCCTTAAAGAAAAGTCAGACTATGAAGCCTATATTGACGGACTTTTCAAGAATATGAAAGAAATCGGTGTAACAGACTGTTTTGTTCAGGTGAGACCTTTTGCCGATGCTTTGTATGAATCAGAGATTTTTCCTCTTAGTGCTTATGCCGAAAAAGCCGGAAACTTTGACCCTCTTGAAATAATAATCTCTATTGCTGAAGGGTATAAAATTGCAGTACACGCCTGGATAAACCCTTACCGTATAAGCTATGGGATGCTCCCGGAGGACAGCGTATATTACGAAGAATACAAAGACGATATAATAGCTCTGTCGACGGGTACATATTTCAATCCTGCTTCTCTCAGAGTTCAGAAGCTTATTCTTTCCGGAGTGGTGGAGCTTATGACAAAATACGGTATCAAAGGAATACATATCGATGACTATTTTTATCCCGAAGCTATTGAAAATGAAGACGAAAAGCAGTATGAGAAATACAAAAAAGACGGCGGTAAAAAATCCTTGGGCGACTGGCGCAGAGAAAACGTAAACAGCCTTATATCGGCAATATATCTGAAAGTTAAATCCTTTGGCGAAGACAAAATCTTTTCCGTCAGTCCTTGCGGTGATGCAGAAAAAAATTACAGTCAGCTTTATGCCGATGTCAAATTGTGGTGCAAGGGCGGATACTGTGATATAGTATTGCCTCAGATATATTTCGGCTTTGATAATGAAAACCTGCCTTTTAAAAAATGTCTTGATGAATGGCTCAGTATAACCGACAGCGAAAAAGTCTCTCTTATTCCCGGACTTGCTCTCTATAAATGTGGAAAAGAAGATGAATATGCGGGTAAGGGCAAAGGTGAATGGCAGAAAAACAGCGATATAATTTCACGTCAGGTAAAGCTTATAAAAGAAAAGAAGTGTCAAGGCTTTGCGCTTTACAGCGGCTCATATATAAATTTTTCTGAAACATTTACAAAGAAAGAGTTAAATAATCTCAGAAGTGTGCTATAATCAGCATTGACTTCTCAAAAAAGCAAGGAAAGATAAAATGAAAAAGATAAGAAACATATTAATAATCTGTCTTACGGTAACTGCGGTTTTAATCGCAGGTTTTCTTGCTGTTAAATTTATGGGTGATTCTCAGAATGAAGATGCATTTGTGACAGAAAAGACCTACGCTACCATGGAGGAAATGTATCTCGATAATCTCATCGATTCTGTGTCGCCGAGCGGTGAAATCTATGTTTCGCCCAAAGAGAAAATCCTCATAAGTGTCGTAGCTTATTCCAAGGCAGAGGTAACTGTCAGAGTGGGTACAAAGAGATATACTGCCAAGCCTGCCGATACAGAAACTGATGGCTATACGGCATTCACTGTCAAGGTAACAATGCCAAAGACAAAAGAAGAAATCGAGTCCCTGGGAACAATTTCAGTTGCGGCCATATGCGGAGAAAGCTCTATGCAGATGTCGGGTGCCTCTGTGTACCCTGCCGAAAAGGTAAGCGAGATGACCACTCAGACAACTACATCGCTTTCAGCAGGTAACTATGTTCCCGATTTGCCCGACGATGCCTATGAATTTACAACCTTGCCCTCATATAATAATCCTACAGCAGGCACAACAACGCCTCATAACACCTCAGGCTTTACAGGTAATCAGATGTGTATTGTAACCAATAGCTTTGCTGATACCTGGCCCCTTATAGCAGGTGATGACACATATGTACCCTATTATACGCCGCTTATTTACGGTACTGTGGACTATGTTACAGCGGCAAGTGAAGCCTATAACGAAGACGACAATGAAATGGTATATTTCTATGAGCTTTCTTCGGGAAGAAAAGTGAAGCGTGAATGTGTACAGCTTATTCCTCAGCAGAGTCTCAACAAAAATACTGTCAGCGTAGTTTCCTCGTCATCATACGGCGGAACCCTTACAATCAAGCTTAAAACCGATTGGAGGGTGCCCTATGCCTTTACATATAATCCTCAGAATTACTATTCAGCATACGGCAAGAAATATAATGTCACATCCTTTACTGCAAATACTCTGCAGATGACCTTTTATCATACCTCCTCAGCTACGGGTAATATAGATGCAAGCGGCAGTGATGTTATATCCTCGGCCTCCTGGAGTGTAAACGGTGATACAGCTACCCTTACAATGCCTCTTCGCTTTGCAGGTCAGTATTACGGCTACAGTGTTGAGTATGACGACAACGGATATATGACACTTATTATTCATAACAGGCCTCAGACTCTCAGAGGAAGTGTTATTCTCCTTGACCCCGGCCACGGCGGAAATGACCCCGGTGCTCTGGGCCTTAATGGGGGAGTATACGAAAGTAATGTCAACTATGCACTTGCTTATTATACTAAGCTTGCCCTTGAAGCTAAGGGTGCAACCGTCTATATGACGAGAGGCGGCGACAATACCATAGAGCTTGAAGAAAGAAAAGCAATGGTGCGTTCACTGAGGCCCGACTTATTCGTTTCAATTCACTGTAACGGCAGCACGGATAAAAATAAAATCGGTACATCTGTTTATTACTATAAGCCTTTCTCATATAAGCTTGCAAACAGCATTTACAATCAGCTCCTGTCCACATTCAAAAACAGTCTCTACTACGGTCAGAGCGACCTTTATGACGATATTTCAGACGGAACGGTTTACTATCCCTTCAGTGTTGCAAGGCTTGAGGACTGCCCGTCGGTGCTCATTGAAACAGGATATATTACCAACGATAACGAGTGCCTCAAGCTCATTGATTCAAGCAATCAGCAAAAGCTTGCGAATGCTATTGCGGCAGGTATAGAAGCCTCTCTTTCTTAAATTACAAGCAGGAGAGCTATGACTCCCGATATGCCGAAAACACCGCTTACGCCTAAGGTTATGTAGTTGAGTGCAATGCTCACTCCCGTTACTTCAGAGAGGAGATTTACAGCGAAGAGTGAGCCGATACCCGACAATGCGGAAAGTATCAGATAAGAGAAAAAACGCTTTGATTTTACCAGTGCAGTCAGCACGGTTACGGCGCAGATGCCAAGAGTAATAATCAATGGTGTCAGATTGGCGTACATATAAGAGACCTCCGTGAAAAGGAAAAATTTATTGACAGCTTTGATAATAAATAATATAATAAATGAAGATGAAATATGATAAGGAGACTTTGAAAATGAAGATTCTGAAGCTTTCACCTACAATTAAGGATTATATATGGGGCGGTACACGTCTGTCCCGTGAATTTGAAATGGTGTCCTTTACCGACAGACAGGCCGAAGCCTGGGTGCTTTCATGCCACGGTGACGGCGAATGCACAATTGAAAACACCGATTTCAAGGGTAGAACTCTCAGCGATGTGCTTAAAAATGAGGGCAAAGACTATCTCGGTACCAACTGTAAAAAATACGAAAACTTCCCTATACTTATAAAGCTCATTGATGCAAAGGATAATCTTTCCGTTCAGGTGCATCCCGACGATGAATATGCTCTTCGCGTTGAGGGTGAATACGGTAAAACCGAAGCATGGTACATTATGGACTGCGACGAGGATGCCGAGATTATCTACGGCTTTAAGAAGGATATCAGCAAGGAAGAATTCAGAAAAAGCATAGAAGAAAATACTCTTACAGACTATGTCAACAGAGTCAAGGTGAAAAAGGGTGACATCTTCTTTATCGAGGCAGGTACCCTTCACGCTATCTGCAAGGGTATACTTTTAGCGGAGGTTCAGCAGAACTCCAACACTACCTACCGAGTTTATGACTACGGCAGACTGCAGAACGGTAAGCCCCGTGAGCTCCACGTTGAAAAGGCTCTTGATGTAACCTCAACAAAGGCTCTCGATGCTTCGGGTAAGCCTATGGGAGAAACAATCGACAAGGGCGACTATAAAGAGACGCTTCTTACAAAATGTGACATCTTCTCAATGAAACGTCTTGATATTACCGAAAAGGCAGAGGTCATAGCCGATGAAAAATCCTTTGTGTCTCTCGTTGCGCTCGAGGGTAACGGTGTAGTTATGCATGAGGACACCTGTGTAACTCTCTATAAGGGTGAAAGCCTTTTCATACCTGCCGGCTTCGGTAAGGTTGAGATTCTGGGTGCGGTTACAGTTCTTGAGTCAAGAGTTGAATAATAATGTTTGTATGTAATATCACTATTGACAAAACCTGCATATAGTGGTAGTATAAATATACTAAATATCTTCAGGGCGAGGTGCAATTCCTCACCGGCGGTAACAGCCCGCGAGCCAAGCAATAGCTTAGTGCAGATTCGGTGTAATTCCGAAGCCGACGGTATAGTCCGGACGAAAGAAGACGGATACTTCAAGTATTTTGCCCATGGTATTTACCGTGGGCTTTTTGTATTTGTCACACCCTTAAAAAGGAGTCAGAAATATGAACAAGAAACAGAAAAATCCTTTCCTTGTGCTTTGTGTTATTGCTATGCTCAGCGCTATTGCCTTTGTTCTTATGCTGCTGGAATTCCCTGTTGCACCCATTCCCTCGGCGGCACATCTGAAAATGGACCTCAGCGATATTCCTGCGCTTTTCGGTGCAGTTGCTTTCGGTCCCGGTGCAGGTGTGATAATTGAGCTTATCAAAAATGCTCTCGAGCTTCTGATCAAGGGTATCGGAACTCAGATGGGCTTCGGTAATCTTATGAATTTCATTGTGGGCTGTGCTTTTGTGATACCCTTCTCGGTTATCTATCATCTTTTCAAAAAGAAAAACAGCGAATCAAAGGGCGTTGCAATCGGCTGTATTGTGGGTACTCTTTCAATAGTACTCATCGGCGTTGGTGCAAACTATTTTGTGACACCCTTATTCTTTAAGCATTTTCTTGGTGTCAGCCTTGATTCTGCAACACTCTGGGCCGCAATCGGCACTGCAACAATAATCAATGCAGTAAAGGGTGTAATGCTCAGCGTAGTAAGCATCCCGATAATAAAGGTAATCGTTAAGAGACTTAAGGGTATTATATAAGCGGCCGGAAAAATATGTTTTTTTACAGAAACTATTGACAACTCACTCGGGTGCTGATATAATATCCTACGCAAAAATGAATACTTCCTTATTAAGAGTAGCGGAGGGAACAGGCCCGTTGAAGCTCGGCAACCTGCTTATGCAAGGTGCTAAATCCTGCGGTTTGACCGGAAGATAAGGCTTATATCTGCGGTCGGACTACGGCCGCAGTTTTTTATTAATTATGAATGCATAGACTGCGCTTTAAGCGTTTGTCTTCAAGACAGTAAATCAAAACAATTTTAATATAAAGGAGTAATTAAAATGGCAAGATTTCTTTTTACATCAGAATCAGTAACAGAAGGACATCCCGATAAAATCTGCGACCAGATCTCAGATGCAGTCCTCGATGATATTTATGCTCACGACCCTCAGGCACGTGTAGCTTGCGAAACAACAGTAACTACAGGTCAGATTATGGTTATGGGCGAAATCAGCTCAGTTTACAAGCCCGATGTAGCTAAAATTGCAAGACAGGTAGTATGTGACATCGGTTATGACGACGGTGCTAAGGGCTTCGACGGTAACGCTTGTGCAGTTCTTGTTGCACTTGATGAGCAGTCACCTGACATTGCTATGGGTGTTGACAAGTCCCTTGAGCTTAAGGGCGGCGAAGAAGATGCATACAACCTTCACGGTGCAGGCGATCAGGGTATGATGTTCGGCTTTGCCTGTGATGAGACACCCGAGCTTATGCCCCTTCCCATCTCACTTGCTCATAAGCTTTCAAAGAAGCTTACAGAGGTTCGCAAGAACGGCACTCTTCCCTATCTCAGAGCAGACGGTAAGAGCCAGGTAACAGTACAGTATGACGAAGACGGCAAGCCCGAAAGCGTAACAGCCGTTGTTGTATCATCACAGCACAGCGCAGACGTTGAGCTCGCTCAGATCAGAGAAGATATTACAAAGTACGTAATTGAGCCTATTATCCCTGCTGAGTTTATGACAGCAGAAACAAAGATTTTCGTCAACCCCACAGGCCGTTTCGTAACAGGCGGTCCTCAGGGTGACAGCGGTCTTACAGGCAGAAAGATTATCGTTGATACCTACGGCGGATATTCACGTCACGGCGGCGGTGCTTTCTCAGGTAAGGACCCCACAAAGGTAGACAGAAGTGCTGCTTACGCTGCAAGATATGTTGCTAAGAATATTGTTGCTGCAGGCCTTGCTTCAAAGTGTGAGGTTCAGCTTGCATATGCTATCGGTGTTGCTAAGCCCGTATCAGTTATGGTTGACACATTCGGTACAGGAACAATCAGCGATGACAAGATCGGCGAAATCATAAATAAGGTATTCGACCTTCGCCCTGCTGCAATTATTGATACTCTTAAGCTCAGAGCACCTATTTACCGTCAGCTTGCTGCATACGGTCATGTTGGCAGAGAAGACCTTGATGTTCAGTGGGAAAAAACCGACAAGGTTGACGAAATCAAGAAATATTTATAAATAATGTAACGCGGGGGAGAAGTCTCAATATACGGCTTTTCTCCCGCCGATTTGGTTTAAACAGGAGGTAGGCTATGACTAAAAAGCTATTCTTTCAGGCTATTCTGAAGTTTTCTTTGGGAGTTATACTCGTAGGAATTCTTGTATTCCTTCCTGCAGGTACGCTGAACTTTATTAACGGCTGGATATTTATGGGTATACTTTTTGTGCCTATGTTTATTGCAGGAATTGTAATGATGATAAAGAATCCGTATCTTCTTGAAAAACGCCTTGGTGCCAAAGAAAAGCAAGCAGAGCAGAGCCTTGTGGTGAAGCTCAGCGGCCTTATGTTCCTTGCAGGATTTGTAGTTGCAGGCCTTGATTTCCGCTTTGGTTGGTGTCCCTTGCCGAAAACTGTATCGATTGCTGCTGCAGTTGTTTTTCTCGTAGCTTACGCTCTTTATGCGGAAGTTCTCAGAGAGAATACCTATCTCTCCCGTACTATAGAGGTGCAGGAAAATCAGAAGGTTATCGATACGGGCCTTTACGGTGTTGTCAGACACCCTATGTACAGTGCAACCTTGCTTTTATTTTTATCGATGCCTTTAGTTTTAGGCTCAGTAATTTCATTGGTGATTTTTCTGGCTTATCCGCTGATAATAATAAAAAGATTAAAGGCAGAGGAAGAATTCCTGGAAAAAGAGCTTGAGGGCTACAGCGAATACAGGAAAAAGGTGAAATACCGTCTTATACCCTTTATATGGTAAAAACAAAAAGTAGCAGATCTAAAATCTGCTACTTTGATTTTTTGAATGAATTGACCCTACGGGTCATTAAAAGAGGCGGGAAGAAAGTGTCTTCAAGCACAAGCATTCCCGCGATTCATAATTCATAATTCCGCATTCCGAATTATATAAAGTGAGTGCACCTGTAAGCCGGGTTCTGTCATTTAAGGCAGTCATCTATCCAGACGGCGGATTGCTCCGACGTTCAAGCCACCTTTCGGTTTTCGTCCAGCTGACGTATCATATCCTGTCGGTGTTGCTTCGGGTAGGGTTTACATGGCCATAAAGTCTCCTTTATGCCGGTGAGCTCTTACCTCGCCGTTCCATCCTTACCGTATGCAAAAGCATAGGCGGTTTATTTCTGTTGCACTTTCCCTAAGGTCGCCCTCGGCGGCTGTTAGCCGTTACCCTGCTGTATGAAGCCCGGACTTTCCTCACGTCACATAAAGTGACCCGCAACTGCCCGGTGCACTCACAAGAACATATTTTACACAAATTTTCTTCCCTTGTCAATGGTTTATCACTTCTGAGAAATAGCAATTTATATTGTATCTTTCTTAAGAAACTCTTAAGATTAAAAAGTATTATAAAAAAGGGTTGCTCTTTGAGTTGTTTTGAGGTAAAATATAATGAGAATATTATTGGAGGATACTATGGACGATATATATTTTTCCGATAAAAAGAAAAAAAGCCATAAGGACGAGCCTTCTGTTTCAAAGAAAATTGTGACAGACAGCTTTGTCGACAGTGACTATGATACAGAAAATGTTGATATAAAAAGGCAGAAATCAAATACTGCTGCAGAAAAAAATAAAAACTTCAAGGTTAACATCCCCGATTTCGATATGGATATCCCTGAGCCCGGTCATATAACAGCACCATCAAAGGATATCTATTCTTCGACCAATGTAAGAACACCACAAGGCAGAAGAGTTGCCCCTTCGTCTTATCCGGGAAATGCTCCTCAGAGACCGACTGTGCATCATACCCAAAGGCCTTCACAGCCGTCCAGGACACCTCAGGGTAAAAGACAGGCACCTCAGCACCCTGTACCTCCTCAGCACAGAAGTCCTCAGGGAAGACCTGTAAAAAGAAAGTCGGGAGCCAATAAGGCGAAAATTGCTCTTGGTGTATTCGGTGTTTTTGTTGTATTGCTGCTCGGTGTGTTTCTTTACGGATATTCAGCTCTCGGAGGTCTTAGCTATGATGACTCAATCGGGGAGAATATCTACCTTAAAGACAGCACACTGCTGAGTGACGAAAATATAAGAAACATTCTTTTCATCGGTAGTGATGCAAGAGACGGTCTTGAGGGCCAGCGCTCTGACTCGATGATACTTTTTTCAATTGATAAGACAAACAGAGAAATCAAACTTACATCTTTCCTGCGTGACAGCTATGTTTATATTCCCTCTAAGGGCTATAATACCAAACTCAACGCCGCTTTCAACTATGGCGGTGCACAGCTTCTTATGGATACAATAGAGTATAATTTCGGAGTCAATATCGATGACTATGTAATGGTGGATTATGATGCATTTATAGAGCTTGTTAACCTCTTGGGGGGCATCACCATTCCCGATGTAACCGAAAAAGAAGCGAGATATATGAGAGATCAGGTCAACAGACCTAAGTTTAAAGAGGGTACCAATTACGATGTTGACGGCAGAACCGCTATGTGGTATGCAAGAATAAGATATGTTGACAACGATTTCGGAAGAACTCAGCGTCAGAGGAAGGTGCTTACTGCAATTATTTCAAAAGCGGCTAAGACAAATCCTTTTACTCTCATTGATGTTGTAAAGCAGGTGCTTCCGAATATTTCGACAAGCATTGACAGAAACGGACTTCTCTCTCTTGGTATCGGTGCATTTTTCAGCTATATAAGATATGATATAACTCAGCAACAGATTCCTGCAGAAGGCACCTGGTGGAATGCAAGGGTGAACGGTCAGGACGTGCTCAAGCTGAATTTTGAAAAGAATAAAGAGATTCTCAAAGAATATATATACGGTTAATTTCAGACGGACATCTTTTAAGGTGTCCGTTTTTTGCATATTAAGCTTTCCGGGGGTAAAAAATATATCTGTATAAATCTATTTGTAAGGATGAGTTTTATGGATAAAATCAATACCCTGAAAGAGCTTCT
Organism: Acutalibacteraceae bacterium; assembly: GCA_045532695.1. Taxonomy (GTDB): domain Bacteria; phylum Bacillota; class Clostridia; order Oscillospirales; family Acutalibacteraceae; genus UBA6857. The sequence goes on along the minus strand of JAZSGK010000044.1, from coordinate 3,275 downwards.
GACAGTCAGCGGACATAAATATAAGAATAATACTGCCTTTTTTCTCAAGGATAAAGGCGGTGCAATATATGAAGTCAGTTATGAAAACTTCAAATATGATTGCGACTGTTTCGGTACCGCCCTTATTTATGAGCTCGGGGCAAAGGATAAGAATACGGGTATTTTTATGCCGAACTGCTATGAGTGGTGTGTGTCCTATCTTGCAGTGGCAGGCGGTGTGGGTACTGTTGTGCCTCTTGATAAAGAGCTTCCTTGTGAGGAGCTTTATAATATTATATCCTTTGCGGAAATAGAAGTTATAATAACAGATGCCAACGGATTTAAGACTCTCTCGCAGAGTGAAGAACAAATGAAGAAGCTGAAAATCATAGTTGTCGGAGATGACAAGAGCGATAACACATTTTCCTTTGAAAATCTCCTTGTCAGGGGCAAGGAGTATATATCAGACGGTAAAAGGAATTACATTGATGGGGTTACTTATCCCGAGCAGACAGCGGCACTGCTTTTTACCTCGGGTACTACAGGTATGACTAAGGGTGTAATGCTGTCAAACAGCAATATCTGCTCAGATATGGAGGCAGTGAAACAAGCGGTAACAATCAGAGAGGACGATGTGACGTTTTCGGTTTTGCCTCTTCATCACACTTACGAATCCATAGCTTTTCTGATGATGATAAGCAGCGGAGCGGCCATAAGTTTCTGCGAGGGCTTCAGACGTATGAGAGAAAATCTGACAGAATACAGACCTACTGTTTTTGTGACGGTACCGTTGCTTTTAGAGAATCTTCATAAGCGGATTACGGCAAGAATGGAAAAAGAGGGTAAGGGTAACGCTGCAAGGCTTATTACAAAGGTTTCGTCAGTTTTGCCGAATGAATCAAGAAAAAAGATTTTCTCTGAAATTCACGGTTTTTTCGGTGGCAGACTCAGAATGATTATCTGCGGCGCTGCGGCACTCCAGAAGCAGACGGCTAAGGATTTCTTTTCCTACGGTATCCCTGTCATTATTGGCTACGGCCTGACAGAGTGCTCACCAATTATTATCTGTAACAATGATGTGTCTCCGACGACAGATACTGTAGGTAAGCCTTTGCCGGGGGTGCAGGTTAAGATAGTTAATTCCGATGAAAACGGCATAGGTGAAATTGCAGTAAAGGGCCCTATGGTTATGAAGGGGTACTATAAAAATAAGGCTCAGACGGACAAGGTTATGATTGACGGCTGGTTTCATACAGGTGACCTGGGATTTGAGGATAAAAACGGCAATTATCATATTACGGGAAGATGCAAAAATGTTATAGTTACAGCCAACGGTAAGAATATCTATCCCGAGGAGCTGGAATACTATCTGTCAAAGGAAAACGCAATAGGGGAGTGCGTAGTTTACTGTGAGGGTGACGATATAATTTCAGTGGAGATACTGCCGGGGACCGATGACATAAAAAAGAAACTCAGAAAAGAAAATCCTACTGATGAGGAGATACACTCAGCTGTAAAGGAAGCGGTAAGAAGTGTTAACAAGACTCTTCCGGGATACAAAAGAATAAGAAAGGTAACTATCAGAAAAGAGGCATTTGACAAAACATCAACACATAAAATTAAAAGATAAAAAACAAAATAGATATTTAATTAATTTATCTTCTGTGGTATAATAAAGAAAATCTACCTTAACAGGAGAAATTTATGATTAGAGAACAGATAGAAAATCGCCTCACGGGGGCGGACAGAAGAACAATCAGAAGGTTTATAAAAAGAGCCGAAGAGCTCAGAAGCAGGGGCCTTCAGGACGAAGATGTTATTTTGCAGCTCATAGCTGACGAATACGAGTCGGGCTATAAGGAGCCGGGACTTATCTGGGCGGGTATGTATGATAAGATGAATCATATGTGCCGCTGTTATATGGACAGAACTGTCCGTCTTGCGCTTTACTATGACTATATTCCCGATGTGGAAACCTTGAAAAAAGTTATTATCTGCCTTTTCGAGAAGTCACCCATATTTCACTCGAGATTCTGCGATAACCACATTGTACCCTGCTGGATAATCGAGGACTACAGTATTGATGATATTTTTACTGTTGTTGAAAGTGAGGATATCGAAAAAGATTTCTATGATTTTGCTGTAAAGAGTGTTGATGTAAAAGATAATGTACAGATGAAGGTCACACTTTTCACCAAAGACGGTAAGTGTGCTATGGCTTTCAGATGGAATCACATGGTCTTTGACGGCGGCGGCTTCAAGCAACTTATGAAGGATATCACAGATAACTACCACCGTTTCAGAAAGGGAGAAACAGACAGAATCACCTTCAGAACAGGTACCAGAAAATATAACCGTGTTTATGAAGATATGGAGCACGGAGATGAGGCTAAGAAAAAATACAAAAAGACCTTTATTAAGGATGAAAAAGCTCTTCCCTACACTAAAAAAACAAAGGAAGACGAGATTTTTATTATTAAAAGAACCCTGCCGTACGATGTGCTTCTGAAGATGAAAGATGCAGGCAAGGAGTGTGGGGCTACCCTCAACGATGTTTTTGTCAGCGCATATCTCAGAGCCTGCTACAGACTTATGGAGTGTGACAAAAATGACAGTGTAACAATATCCTGCGCTATGGATTTAAGAAGATATATCAAAGATATTGATTCTATCGGCTACACAAACCACACAAACTTTATGCCCTGTACCGTCAGCAAAATGGGCGACAGCATACGGGATACCATTAGAGAGCTTTCAGAGAACACAAGGGCGCTCAAGGCTGACGAATTCAACGGACTTCACGGTCTGCCGCTGCTCAATATCGGCTATAACACAATGATATATCTTCAGGCTGAGATTGTTGTGAAGATGGTTTACTATAATGCGAATCTGCAGGTTACCAATATGGGATTCATAGGCGGTGAAAGGTATATGTTTGACGGCCACGATATAACGGACGCCTATATCGGCGGTTCGGCAAAGTACAAGCCAACTTCGGCGGTTTGTGTTTACAGTGTGGGCGACAAGCTGGTATATACCCAGCCTCTTAAGGGTAACGCCAGGGACAGAGAAGTCAGCGAGAAGCTTTTTGAACTTATTGAGGACGAACTCAGAAGTCTCTGAGAGTAAAATAAAAAGAAAAAATTAACTGAAAATCCTTGACAACAAGAACTAATCACTGTATAATATTCAAAGTCGATTGAGACACGCCGGTGTGGCGAAATCGGCAGACGCAAGGGACTTAAAATCCCTCGGTGGCAACACCGTACCGGTTCAAGTCCGGTCACCGGCACCAA
>JAZSGK010000066.1:0-4303 GCA_045532695.1 Acutalibacteraceae bacterium | reverse complement strand
ATGAAGCGAGACGATGATGGCGCAGCGGTCAAAATCGCACGGCGCTCCAAGCCGTTGAGCGATTTTGGGAACCGCAAGAGGGAGGGGCAAAGCCCTGCAAAACAAGAAAATTTGATGTGATTTAAATTTAATATTATTGACGGTGCGGAAAAGGGTTGACGTAAAAACAACTCTTTTCCCGCCGCTTTTTGTTTTTTGAAGATTGTCCTGCCGTCCCTGAAAAGGGAGGACAGGCGTAGCCTGACGGAAGGGTCTCGACGAAACTTAAAGTCTATTCCTTATTGTTTTCATTTGCAGAAATTTAAAGTCTTTCCCGCTCGTGCCGCGGGGGGCACTTCCTTTGTCCCGGGCGACAAAGGAAGCAAAGCGCCCTTTTTTTGTTGACACGGCTCGTTTCTTTTTGAATATACCCTTAGTCCGCCTGCAACACCAGACTCCGAAGCGGATTTATTTCCATCACTTTATAAACTCACTACCGTTACCTGCTCTCTGAATTTTATCTGACTTGCACCCGCCTGCGTCTGCTGTTTCCGCAGCGGGAAAGCTCCACTTCGGTTTTCTGCTTTCTGCTTAACAACAGCTCTTTTCCGCACGTCTCTGTTTAAAACAGCTTCTTATATGGAGTGACCGCTACTCTCTACTGTTTATACACTTTGTACATCTCGCACCGCTTTCCGCTTCAATTTACTCCCGAGCCGAACCCGGAGTCGCTCTTCGATGTTTCTTAAAGTGATTCGATTGCGGTTTGGTCAACTGACGCTCACTTGTAGTCTGATATAAAAAGAAGAAGGTGGCTCCGTGAAAGCACCTCACAGGTGCTTTCCGAGGGTGCCTTAAGGGCACCCTCGCGCCGTATACGGCGACGGAGCCACCGAGCCTACTGTTACCGCAGACTAACTAAAACCGTCAGCACACTTTTGCCCTCAGGGCAAAAATTTCACTCACCGCTGGTGAATTTCACATCTGCTAAGCAGATATTTCACTGCAAAGGCACTTTGCACTTAATGATGGTGGTGTCCGTGGCTGTGCCCACCTGCCTCCACGTGACATTCTCTTTCGTGGCAGTGCTCCCCTACACTCTCGAGCTCAAGTGTGGAATGGACTATGCCGTGCTCACGGAGCTCTTTTCTTACTTTATCCTTGATAGTGTGGGAGTCCCCGTCTGTTACAATATGCATTGTGGCATATATGCTGTGTCCGTCAACTGTGCGAAGATGTATATGGTGCACATCTTCAATTCCATCGATTGCCCTCAGGTGCTCTATGATTTCCTCTACGGATATGCCGTCGGGAGTTTTTTCAAGGAAGAGGTCAAGGACTTCTTTTAAGTTTTTCACTGCATTTATGAGTATGAATATTGCAACACCGATAGACATAATCGGGTCAATTATAGCAAGATCCGTAAATCTCATAACAACGGCGCCCACAAGAACAACAATCCAGCCGAGGACGTCCTCAAGCATATGGAGGTTGACGGCCTTCTGATTGATGGAGTCGCCCTCGCGTGTGAAGTAGGCTGCGGCAAAATTTACTACAGCACCAATCAGGGCAAAAACAATCATACCGTCATAGTTTATCTCTGTGGGGCTTATGATTCTGCTGATGGCGTTGACTACAACAACTACCGAGCCCATAAGAAGTATGAGTGTTGTGATAAGTCCCCCGAGGACAGAAAATCTCACATAGCCGTAGGTGTATTTTTCGTCGGGTTCTCTTTTGCTTTTCTTCTCAAGGAAGAAAGCAATGCCTATGCTTGCGGCGTCGCCTATATCGTGTACCGCGTCGGACATAACTGCAACGCTTCCGGTAAAGATGCCGCCGATAAACTCAAAGAGTGAAAATAACAGGTTGAGTAAGAATGCAATGAGGATATTTTTTTCGCTTTTCATAAATGTCACCTTGACTTTTTAAAATTATGATAATACAATATATGTGATACTGAACACTTAGTTCATTATTATATTACCAAGAGGCAGGTGAAAAAACAACATATAAATTTACCCTCTTGTAAGATACTGAACATTATGGGAAATTTGTATGGTAAAAGCAATGGACAGACGTCAGAGAAAAACAAGGGAGGCTATCTTTTGTGCCTTTCGTGAGCTGCTGGGACACAGCAGATATGAAAATATAACCGTGCAGGATATTATCGACAAGGCTGACGTAGGCAGAAGCACTTTTTATTCCCACTTTGAGACTAAAGATGCTCTGCTCAAAGCTATCTGCAGTGACATATTCGATCATATATTCAAGGGCGATATCTGCGAATATCCGGGAGAGACTCATAACTTAGAGGAAAAGCTTGCACATATTCTGTGGCATCTAAAAGATCACAGGAAAGACATAATAGGCCTGCTTTCCTGCGAAAGTGCAGAGCTTTTTATGGGATATATCAGAGACTATCTTCAGGTGCTCTTTAAAATGCATCTCAGAGACTTCAATAAAGATGTACCCGAGGATTTTTTACTCAGCCACCTTACAAACAGCTTCTGTGCCGTAATCAAATGGTGCACAAATAAAAAAATGAATATCTCACCTGAAGAAACGGCAAGATATTTCATAATACTTGTTTCATAAGAAAAAGCAACAGACCGAAAAGTCTGTTGCTTTAATTCTACGGTTTATTATTTCTTGAAAAGAGATGCAATGAAGTTAAAGAATGCTGTGAACCACTTTATGAGCACTGCAAAGGGTGATGAAGTGTCTGTAGTGTCGTCTGTTCTGTCCTTGTTCTCTTCTGTAATAGGTGTGAGAATACCTATTTCGCGATCCTTAAGGCCAAAGATATCACCAACAGTATATTCGTGATACATATATTGAGTGTATGTGCCGAATTCACCCTCAAGGGTCTCTGTTGCTTTTACATATCTGCCGGTATTAAAAATATCGCAGGCAAAAAGCTCCATGCACCAGGGATAAGTATGGTGTTCAAGATTTTTGATATACCATGTATAATCAGCAAAGGCTGCAGTTGAACCGTCAACCATTTTGTCAGCTGATATATATTTGCCGAAGCCCTTTTCCACTCTCTCAGCTATGTAATCATCGGCAAGCTTACCGTTAATTTCCGAAGTAGTTGCACCGTTAAAGGTCTGCTTCTTAAGAGATACTACACCGTCACCGAGAACATCGTGATTTTCAATGCAAGGATACATCTGATTGCCGTACTTAGCAAATACATATACCTTAACTCCGTTTGCCTGAGCTTCTTCAAGAATGTTGCGGGCATTCTTTTTCATTTCATTATAGCCCCTGATTTTCTCTATGAGCTTATCGTACTTACCGTCAGCGTTATCAGGGCCGAGGACAAAGTCAATGGCATCTTCACATACTTCCGGGCTTACCATACCCCACCAACCGGGACAGCAGCCAAAAATCTCACGGATAAGACGAGGCATAAGATTAGCGCTTATTTTATTATAGATATCCATGAGGAAATCTGTACCGCCTTCAAGAAGACCGTTGAAGGTCGCAAGATTGACAGTTTCCTTTACAAGGTCGAGAACAGGACTCGTGTCAATGAACGTGTTTACAAAACGGTTAATGGCATCAGGATTAAGTGCCACTTTGTTTGTATATAATTCGTCTGCAAGTTCAGCACCTGAAGCAATACTGTTATACATAATAACGCTCTCAACATCGCTGTAGCCATACTCATGAAGATAGGCATTTACAATAACATTACCCTCGCAGCGGCAGATAATATTTATCTTATCGTGGCCTGTAAGCTCTCTTGCAGCATCAATAACCTTGTTGAGGTCATCGGCATTGTCTCTCGGGTCAAGACGCATATCATACTGAAACTGCATAAACTGAGGCCAATACTTTGCGTTTTCTGTATGAGCTTCTTTTACATTGCTGACTTCTCTGAAGCCTGCAATAATCTGGTCTGCAGCCCATAAGAAGTGAATACCTGAGGTGTTGTCTTCATCGAGCTCACCGTCATTATTGAGCTTATAGCCCTCATAAATAGGCACAATCTCTTCGAAAAGCACATCGCAGTACTCGTCCCACTCATCTGTCAGAAGTGCAACGCCTAAAGCCGGCAGAATATTTGTTGCTGCTTCGATAATTGAATCTGTGCCACCCGAAAAGTTAGTTTCAGCCATATTCTCTGAGCTTGTGTCACCGTAACGGTCTTTGTAGATGTTGGTTCTGCCCTTGACATAAATGATTGGGGTTACTCCGCAGTTGCACTTATAATCAGCAGCACTAGCAGCAAGAGACACTGCCGACATAAGCATAATAAGACAGACCACTAATGAAATGATACGTTTTGTTGTTTTCATATTTTTCCTCCTAT
>JAZSGK010000177.1:0-16042 GCA_045532695.1 Acutalibacteraceae bacterium | reverse complement strand
AATATCAAAAAGGGCCTGAGCGCTACAGTATACACTCAGGTTTCAGACGTTGAATTTGAGGTTAACGGTATCCTTTCCTATGACCGTGAGCTTGTTAAGATTGACGAGGATGTTATCAGAGAGCTCAACGCTAAAATGACTTATTAATAAAAATCAGGAGCCTCGTAAAACGGGGCTCTTGGAAGTTATAGTGAAGAAAACTATCGCGTTTTTGATTATTTTTCCGTGATAGGAAAAATAATGCCTGTCCGGCGAGGATATATATTATATTTTCATCGCTCGCCACGGGGCGTTACTTTTTGCTGTCGCTCAAAAAGTAACCAAAAAGACGCTGTTATTTTCCTGCACACTACTACAAACGAGGTGATTTTATGGCAGACAGAGGCTATACAAAAATGAAACTCCTTTATATAAAAAGCTTCCTCGAAGAAAACAGCGACGAGGAGCATCCCGTAAGCGTTGACGAAATAAGCGATATGCTCGAAAATAAAGGCATAACCTGCGAAAGAAAGTCAATCTACTCCGACGTCAGGACCCTCAAAGAGTCGGGCGTTGATATCATATCTGTAAGAAACCCCAAGCCCGGCTACTGCATATGTACAAGAGACTTCGAGCTTCCCGAGCTGAGACTCCTTATAGACGCTGTCCAGGCGGCTAATTTCATTACGCCTAAAAAGACTAAGGAGCTTATCAAAAAGATAGGTACCCTCTGCAGTAAATCTCAGGCAACTATGCTGGAAAGACAGGTTTATATTGAAAAACGCCACAAGTGCCTCAACGAAGAGATTTATTACAATATAGACATTATCAGCAGAGCTATCCAGACGGGCAGAAGAATCAATTTCATCTACAGCAAAAGACGCCTTGACGCAGAAGAAAATAAGGTTGTGACTGAGGAAAAAGAATTCTGTGTCAGCCCATACGCAATGATATGGAGTAATGACCACTATTATCTTATCAGCAATAATCAGAAATACGATAACCTTATGCACACGAGAATAGACCGTATGAAAAAGGTGGAAATAGCCCAGGAGAGAGCGAGAAAATTCAGCGAGGTTTCACCTTATAAGAATTACTTTGACTCTGCCGATTATTCCGGCAAGATTTTCAATATGTTCAGCGGTGACACGCAGACTCTCGAGGCCTCCTGTGACAGTTCAATTTTAGAGGAAATACTGGATCGCTTCGGCACAGACACATCTATAAGAGTCGGCGGCAGCGAAAACAGATTCCTGCTTACAACAAAATGTGTAGTCAGCGACGGTCTTGTTTCATGGATTATGCAGTTCGGTGACAAGATAGAGGTTGTCGAGCCTAAGAGTCTTCGCGATCAGGTAAAGAAAAAGGCCGAAGAAATCGGCAACTTATATAAATAAAGATTCAGAGATGTTCCGTCTTGTTAAGATGGGGCATCTTTTGCTTTTATGACCCGAGACCGACACAGAAAAAAGCAGTGTCCTTTTAAAAAACACAGAGAAGTTCAGGTGTCGGAAAGCTTTAATAAATGTTAACAGGAAATAGCCTTTATATTACAATTCGGTTAAAAACTTTTTAACCTCAGTTAAAGTAAAAAAATGTATACTTAAAACATAGAAACAGACTCAACAGTTGATTGCAAGGGGGATTGAAAAATATGAAAAAAACAATATTTTTAACCGGTGCTACGGGTAATATGGGGTATGAAGCCTACAAGGAGCTTCGCAAAAGAAAAAGAATGTATAATCTGGTTCTGCTGGTATTGCCCTCGGAAACGGAAAAGGCAAGAAGGCTTTTCGGTGACTATGAAAACGAAGACGGAGTAAAGATTGTTTTCGGTGACCTTACATCTTATGATGACGTGCTCGAATGTGTAACGGGGGCAGATTACATACTTCATGTCGGCGGCATGGTGTCACCTGCAGCTGACTACTATCCGAAAAAGACCCTCTTTGTAAATATCACAGCTATGGAAAACATAGTAAAAGCTGTCAAGGCTCAGAAAGACCCGGACAGCATCAAGGTTGTTTATATCGGTACCGTTGCCCAGACAGGAGACCGTAACTATCCTACCCACTGGGGCAGAACGGGCGACCCGATACAGATAAGCGTATATGACCACTATGCTATAAGCAAGACTATAGCTGAAAGAATACTTGCAGAGTCGGGACTTAAGTATTGGGTATCCCTCAGACAGACAGGCATACTTTATCCTGATATTCTCAAAAATATCGACCCTATTATGTATCACGTACCAATCAACGGCGTTCTCGAGTGGGTAACTGTAGAAGACAGCGGCAGACTCTGCGCTAAGGTGTGTAATGACAGATTGCCTGAGGAATTCTGGAGAAGATTCTATAATATCAGCTCGGGCCCCGATTACCGTATAACCAACTATGAATTTGAGGTGCTTTTGCTCAATGCTCTTGGTATGAAGGGTAAAGATGTACCCAAAAAGCTCTTTGATCCCAACTGGTTTATTTTACAGAATTTCCACGGTCAGTGGTTTACTGATGCAGATGAGCTTGAAAAGTATCTGCGCTTCAGAAAGAATGTGCCGATTAAGGACTACTTTAAGATGCTGGCAAAGAAAACCCCTGCTCTTTACAGATTCACACCTATAGCACCTCTTAATATGCTCAAGAAATACATGATGGGTCCTATAGTAAACACACCCCTTTACGGCACTAAGGCATGGATTGACAACGGTATAAAGGACAGAATTACTGCCTTTTACGGCTCAATAGATAAGTATAGAGAGATACCGAAGAGCTGGAAGCATTTTGAGGTAGTTATACCCGATAAGGAAAAAATGCAGTATCTCAATCACGGCTATGATGAGAGTAAGCCCTTCAGTGAGCTTAAAATAGCGGATATGAAAAAAGCGGCAGAGTACAGAGGAGGTAAGTGTCTGAGCCTTCGCATGGGTAAGGATATGTATACGCCCATTAAATGGAAATGTCACTGCGGTCATGAATTCGAAATGTCGCCCAACCTTGTATTAAAAGGCGGTCACTGGTGTCCTGAATGTATGCCTATGCCATGGAATTACGATGAAATAGCAAAGCACAATCCCTTCTTTGCCCAGGTATGGTATTCACACCACGATAAAAACGAGCATAATGTTTATACCGATGATATTTATTATGCTTATTCAAAAGATTAAATTCATTGCAACAAACCTTCCCTCAATTTCATCTAATGATATGAAAACTGAAACGGAGGATTAAAAATATGAAGAAAAGCAAAAAGACAGTCATAATAACTCTGAGTATTGTAGTGGCACTTTTAGCTGTGTTCATCGCAGGCAGAGTCTTTCAGGGGTACATAAAGGATAAGCTTGAAACTGAGATTTTTCCTCTCAGAGACCCGATAAGCGTGATAAACACAGAATACGAAAGAGAAACCAAGATCATAGACTGGGCATTTGATGTATCTGACAAGGGTAAGCTTGCAGGCTTCGCAGACTATGTTTTCATCGCTGAGGTCAAAGAGGTTATAGGTACCGGGTACACTGACGCTGAATGGTACGATGGCTTTAAGTTCTACGCTTTCCCTTTTACAAAGTATGAGATAAGAGTGCTGGAAAACCTCAAGGGTGAGCTGAGGACGGATGTAAATATACCCTTATTCAAGGATGACGGTATAATGCCCATAGGCAAAACAACAACTCTTTACAGCGGTGATATGCTGCCTGAAAAAGGGGAGTGCTATATCTTTTTATGCAAATGTGATGAAGACGGTGAGCTCCGGGTAGGTAACGGCAGCGGTTTCTGTGACATCTATATTTGCAAGGCTGATGAATATAAGGGCGATGAAAGCCTCATTGATATTTACCGCGATGCCATAGAGAATATGGACGAAAGCGTAAGAATTGGTGAAAGCTACAAGAGCAAGTATGAAATAAGTTAGGAGTTAGGAGTTAGGAGTTGCTGGCGAGGAAATAAGCCTCTTCTTTTAGGTTATTCCCCTGTTAGGGGAAATGTCACGAAGTGACAAAGGGGTGCCCGTTTCCGGAGGAAAAGGTGGATTTGCCGTAGGCAAAGACGGAGAGGTCCAATGAAGCGAAGCTTCAATTCATGCCGAAGGCAATTCATTAAAAATGCAGAGTGCAGAACGCAGAGTGGCGAATAAATTTTGGCGAGTAGGGGAAACTCTACCCGCCTTTTTCAGTTAGGAGTGAGGAGTGAGGAGTTAGGAGTTGCTGACGAGGATTTTCAGTCTGATGAAAAGGTGCGGCGGCTCCATCAAATCGCCTTGAGGGCGATTTGCAGCGACAGTGCCGCTGAGCCGAAGCCTCGAAGGGCTTCGGCTATGGAGCCGCCTGAGCTTGCCTTTTTCATCAGACTTTATCAGTTCGTCAGTGAGCCTTACCTCGAAGGAAAAGGGGGACCACGCAGTGGTGGATGAGTCGTATTCAGGCCGCATCGGGGACAGTTCTGTGTTTTCACTTTCTGCAAACCGAAAACTAAGATATTCATTGTCCACACACAGAACCGTCCCCGGTGCTAGGAGTCAGGAGTTAGGAGTGAGGAGTGAGGAGTTACCAATGAAGCTTCGCTTCAATTCATGCCGAAGGCAATTCATGACCGCAGGTCAATTCATGGCGTAGCCAATTCATTCAAGCCCTCTCTTTAAGGAAAAGGGGGACCACGCAGTGGTGGATGAGTCGTATTCAAGCCGCACTGGGGACAGTTCTGTGTTTTCACTTTCTGCAAACCGAAAACTAAGATATTCATTGTCCACACACAGAACCGTCCCCGGTGCTACCCGCCCTTTTTAGTCAGGAGTGAGGAGTTACCAATGAAGCTTCGCTTCAATTCATGCCGAAGGCACTTCATCTGATTGTGAATTAGTTGCGACAAAACTACAACAACTACAAACTTTTATATAGATAATGATAAATATGGTAAATATTATAGAATCTCTTAATTATGTTGTAGTTATGTAGTCAATGTAGTAACGATTAAAGTTCAATCCACTCTCTCTTCCAATATCTCTGTGAACCGTAATCTTTAAACTTCTTAGGGGTATTCTGCTTCACCCACCCCTCACAGCTCTGCATTATGAGGCCGATTTCCGTGCTGTCCTTTCTTGTGGGCCTGATGTCGCTCCTCATCCGAAAAACTCATTTCCTCGTCAGCAACTCCTCACTCCTAACTCCTCACTCCTAACTAAAAAAGGCGGGTAGGAGTTACCCTACTCGCCTTAAGTTTATCGGAATTCATAATTCATAATTCATAATTCATAATTCATCAAAGGTGTGCTTCTACATTCTTAGCATAGTGGCCTGTATCCTGGAAGCCTGTCTGTGTGTTGAGTCTCTCTGCAGACCATGCCTCAGCAATTTCTTCATAAGTGCCGTTGTAGATATCAGCTCTCCAGAAGCCGTCCCTGGCACCGTACATACACCAGTCACTGCTCCACATACCGTGGCCTGTTGCCTTGTATGTCCAGAGCATCCAGCTGTAATTGAGCTTATTCATTGTTGAGAAGCAGTTTTCCCATGTTGTTTTCTTGTGGGGATAGAATTCACCTACCATAAGAGGTACGTTGGGGTGAATTGCAATTGTGAGAAGAAGGAAGAAATTGAAAATGAAGTCTGAGTTGTTATAGAAGTGTACCTGGTAAACTACATTCTCCCAGCCCTTGAGGAAGGTCTTGGGAAGTGCCCAGCCTGTCCAGATAGCTTCCATTGTGATAATGTGGTCAGTGTCAACTGCTCTTACTGTATTGTAAAGACGGGTATAGATAGCCTCGTTCTTTATTCTTCTTGTAAGCTCTCCGCATGAGACGTCGCACATTGGCTCGTTGAGAAGGTCATACATTGCAACGGCAGGGTTACCGTTGAATCTCTCTGCTATTGCTGTCCAGAGCTCGTCTGTGAGTCTGCGGTATTCTTCGCCTCTTTCGCTGTTTTCCATAAGCTGTGCACCCTGGAAAGCTCTGCCTGCGTGGGGTGCGTCTGACTGTGAACCTACTGCGCCGTGCATATCGAGAATAACATAAAGGCCTCTTTCTGAGCATTCTTCAACTACCCAGTCGAGTCTTGAGAAGTCCCAGTTTCCGTTTTCGTCAAGGATTTTTGTACCCTTGTCATCATAGTAGAAGTTTCTGTACCAGAAGGGTACGCGGACGCAGTTGAAGCCTAATGATTTGATATTGTCAAGGTCCCATTCTGTAATCCAGTTGTCATAGAACATATTAAGAAGCTCCTGAGCCCTTTCTCTGCCGAAGCGCTCTTCAAGCTTATCGTAAACCATTTCACCGTCATACTTCTTCTCTGCCAATACTTCAGCAGGAATATGGTCAGGGTTGAGCCAATCTTCTCTTACGAGCCATGCACCCAGGTTAACGCCCTTGAGCTGTACGTTTTCACCCTTCTGATTGACAATTTTTCTGCCCTTTACCGTAAGGAAGTCTTCCTGTGTAATAGGGCCTGTTTTGCCTGCAGTTTCGTTTTCTGCCCCTGCAAATATCATAGATGACATTGCCATCAGTAAGCAGAGAACAAGGCATAAAGCCTTCTTTAAAGTTTTCATAATGTTTTTCCTCCAATTTATTTTATACTAAGCCCGCTTTCCGAGCCTGATTTCTTAATTAATATACCATGGTCTTGTCTTCGCCTATTGCAGCCATACCGTCAAGGGAATATCTGTTACCCTCTTCGTCCTCTACATAACCGCTGAGGGTGCCGAAAACTATATGGTAGTTTACATTCATTACCGGTGAAGCCATTATTCTTCTTATGTATCTGTCCTCAATATGAATATCGACGTTGACTCTGCCGTAGACGTCTTTCGCCTTCCATTCGTTATAGGAGATATGCTCAAAGCGTACGGGAGGAAGATATGAAATCTTATCCTCAAACCATATGATATTCTCGTTGTAGTCTGTCTGACAGATTGACTGGTTTCTTGTAAGGTTTACGGCAAAGTACTCTTCCTTGCCGTCTATTTCCTTTTTGCCCATAGTTGTAACCCAGTCATAATGCATACGCCTCGGGTAGTAGCCCTTATGGTCATCGATAATTGCTGTTGTATCTGCGTCGCTTTCATAGCGTTTACCGTTTACCTCAACATAACCCTTTACGCTGAATACATCCTTCTGGGTATAAAGGGGCTTGTTGTCGCCGAAGGGGATACTTACAATATTGGGAAGGCAGACTCTCTGAAGATCGAGCTCAAACTTAATGCTGCCGCTTTTTTTATCTGTGGCATTGCCCTTTATTTTTGCGTTACCCTTTTCAAAGGTGTTGATGCACTCAAAGTTATAGTCCTTGTCTCTGAGATAAGCTGTGTCACCGCCTAAGAGGGTATCGGCAAGTCTGAGCTTTTTACCGAAGTAGTATGTTTTTTCCCAGGATGTCATTTTTCCGCTTTTCTTATTGAAGAAGCAGGTTACCGATGTTGTGATAATACCCATTGAGCATACTGCCGTAAGAAGCAGGCAATCCTTGAAGTTTACCTCTATTGCCTCCCAGCCGCTGTAGCGGATCCAGTTGGTAATATCGGGTAAAAAGGACTGATCCTTGATATCAAGGAAATTGAGCTTCGGGAACTCTTTGTCAAAGGTACCGAAAACAGCCTTACCGTCTGCGCCGATAATGCTTTCGGGGGTGGGAACAGGGATTCTTTTCGCAGAAAGACCCTCTTTTAATTTCATTCTTCATCTCTCCGTCATATATATTCTATTTTAATCTCCTATTCTCCAAGACATATTATATAATTTTTATAATATGATTGTCAATATTTAGTGTAGTATATACAAAGCTTTTTGGTTTAATATACAAAAGTCTCTGTTGTTTTTTGTTGATTTTAACTGTGAAACCCGTAAAAAACTTTTGACAAATTATCTTATGAGTATTATAATGATTTTATTCATAAAAGAAGGCTGAGGTTTGAACCCGAATGAGAATGAGAAAAAAGAAATATCTTGATGAAAGAATTGACGCTGTAAGCGAATACATACTCGAAACAAAGAGCGATGAGAGAGACTTCAATAAGGCAATAGAAGAAAAAGAGCTTTTTGACTATAAAGAGATTTTCGGTAATGACAATCCTGTAAGAATGGAAATAGGCTGCGGTAAGGGACAGTTCATTTTTGAGCTTGCTCAGAGACACCCGGATATAAATTTCATTGCTGTTGAAAAGATAAAAAATGTAATTGTAGGTGCAGTTGAAAAGGCTCAGAGCATCGGCCTTAAGAATGTGCGTTTCATATGCGGTGCTGCCGAATATCTGCCTAAGTATATTCCCGAAAACAGCATTGAGCTTATCTATCTCAACTTCTCCTGCCCTTATCCCAAGGCTAGGTACGCAAAGCACCGTCTTACTCACAGAGACTTCCTTTCTCTTTATGAGAAGCTTCTGACTGAAAACGGTGAGATTCATCAGAAGACGGATAATATGCATTTCTTTGAGTTTTCCATCGAGGAGTTTTCGGCGGCAGGGTACAGAATTGAGAATGTATCTCTTGATTTACACAACAGCGGCTTTGAGGGTAATATCGTCACCGAATATGAGAAAAGATTTTCAGACTTAGGTCAGCCGATTTACAGACTTGAAGCAAAAATTCCATAAAAAAGCTATGGCAGAATACCCCACTCAGAGTATTCTGCCCTTTATTTTTCATCTGCTGAGCTTTGCAAGTGTTTTTGTCTGAGCGATAACTATCAGCTTCATATCCTTGGTTAAGGGCTCTTCCGGATTTATGTTAACACTCACCTCGTCGCCCTTTCTTATAGCTACAACATTGATGCCGTATTTTTTTCGCAGATTCAGTTCAATAAGATTTTTGTCTATCCAGTTATCCGGTATATCAGACTCAACCATGGAAACCTCCTCGGAAAGCTCCACCATATCCGTAAAGCCCGAATTCAGAAGGTTTTTTGCAAGCCTTGTCCCGGATTCACTTTCAGGGAAGATAACCCGGTCTGCACCCACTCTTGTGAATATTTTTCCGTGCATTTCACAGCCACACTTTGCAATTACGGTTTCTACTCCCGCCTCTTTGCAAAGGGCGATTGCCATTACGCTGGCTTCAAGACTGTTTGCCATTGCTATAACAGCAACATCGACATTTCTGATGCCAAGCAGTTCGAAAGTTTCCGGAACAGTTACGTCTGCACACTTGCAATAAGGCACTTCATTGGCAAGGCTGTCCACAACTTCTTCGTTTATATCAACGGCCAATACCTGTGCACCGCTGCCGGCAAGCTTTTTTGCAACGGAGATTCCATATCTGCCCAGTCCGAAAACTGCATACGTTTTATTTATACTCATAGTTTTTCTCCTTTAGCCTACACTTATTATTTCTGTAGGATTTTTTACGATATTGCTGTTCTGCTTTTTAAAGGTAAAGGCAACAGCTAAAGATATGGGACCCACTCGCCCGAGATACATTGAGGCGATAATAACCAGCTTACCCAATAAATTCAGGTTTGGTGTCAGGTTTCTTGTCAACCCCACCGTTGCCGTTGCACTCACCGTCTCATAAAGAATATCCAGTGCAGGTGCATCTGTAACAGCTGCAAGCAGAACTGAGGAAACAAACATTATTGTAAATGACATACAGACAACACCTATGGCCTTGCTGACTGCCTGTTTTGAGACGGTTCTCGAAAACATTGAAACCTCATTTTTATTCTTTATTGCCGAATAAGCTGCAGCAAAAAGCACTGTTACGGTCACCGTTTTTATGCCGCCTGCCGTGCCCACGGGCGAACCGCCTATGAACATCAGAAGAAGCGAAACAAGGGCTGATGGCTCACTGAGATTTTCCTGAGGTAATGTTGCAAATCCTGCCGTTCTTGTTGTCATTGACTGAAAAAAACATACCTGCAATTTATCAAAGAGACTCAGTTCTGCAATTGTCTCTGAGTTATCAAACTCAAAAATCAAAAAAAGAATAGCTCCGCCAAAAAGCAACGCCGCTGTAGTCGTCAGTGCAATTTTACTGTGAAGAGTAAGGCGTTTTAACGGGTTGCCTTTTTTCTTTCCCGATTCGCGGATAACTCTTATAATATCCCACCAGACAATATATCCTATACCGCCGATAATAACAAGGAAACAGGTGACAATATTAATCACGGGATTGGTTGCATAATCGCATAAACTGACAGTACCGATTATATCGATACCTGCATTACAAAATGCCGATACGGCAGTGAAAACTGAAACCCATATTCCTTTGAGTCCGAACTCGGGAACGAAAACCGTCATATAAAACAGAGCGCCTATACCCTCAACAATAAAAGTTCCTGTGATAACCTTTTTAACAAAGTTGGTCATACCCGATAAAGTGTTAAGATTAAAAGCATCCTGCAACAGCATATTGCCGGAAAGTCCCATTTTTTTCTGAAACAGCAGGGCAACACCTGACATAACTGTTATAACGCCCAGACCGCCCAGTTGAATGAGCACAAGGATAACCACCTGTCCGAAAACACTCCAGCCTGATACAGTGGGTACAACCACCAGACCGGTTACACAGGTTGAAGTGGTTGCCGTAAAAAGCGCATCAACAAATGCTACACCTTGACCGTCAGAGGAGCTAATAGGCAAAGCAAGCAAAAATGAGCCCACCATAATTGCAGATATAAAACTAAGTAAAATCAGATGTGTTGTAGATAGTCTGAAAGCTCTTTTTTTCTTCATATATATTATCAAGCCCTTTTATATGATACATCTTTACCAAAAAACGCAGTCATTCAACGACCGCGTTTTTTGAACTTATTAAAACTTAATAGTTTTCTTTTCTTACTTCAAAGTAGCTCTGAGGATGAGCGCATACAGGACAAATCTCAGGTGCCTTCTTGCCCATTACAAGATGTCCGCAGTTACGGCATTCCCACATTGTCTCTTCGCTCTTCTCGAATACAGCCTGCATCTCAACATTGTTAAGAAGTGCACGGTATCTCTCTTCGTGGCTCTTTTCAATAGCTGCAACCATTCTGAACTTAGCTGCGATTTCTGTGAAGCCCTCTTCTTCAGCTTCCTGAGCCATACGGTCATACATATCTGTCCATTCATAGTTTTCGCCTGCTGCAGCTTCTGCAAGATTTTCTGCTGTGTCACCGATACCGCCGAGATATTTGAACCACATCTTAGCGTGTTCCTTTTCGTTGTTTGCTGTCTGCTCGAAGATGGCAGCTATCTGCTGATAGCCCTCTTTCTTAGCCTTTGAAGCAAAGTATGAATATTTGTTTCTTGCCTGGCTTTCGCCTGCGAATGCTTCAAGGAGATTCTGTTCTGTCTTTGAGCCTTTAAGTTCCATAATGATTTCCTCCGTTAATGTAAGTTTTATTATAATCATATCAGCTTCTGCTGACTATTATACTTTATCATTGTTGCCGCGTTTTGTCAACTTTAATCAGCCGACTTCTTTTAAAACCTTCTGCATTACTCTGTTGGCAACGGGTATTGCGTGAGTGTATCCGAGGCCGCCGTTTTCGAGGCATACAACTATAGCATAAGGGAAGCCCTTTTTATTACTGAAGCCTACAAACCAGGCGTGGCTTCTGCCGTTTGAAACCTCTGCCGAACCTGTCTTGCCGCACATCTCAAGACCCGGGAATTTGTTGTCACTGTAGTAGTTCTTTACATTTGAGCGAAGAAGCTTCTTTACTTTCTTGGCTGTTTCCTCGCTGAGCTTTATGTTGGAGTTGACCTTGCTCTTGACATCAACAATTTCCGAGGATTCCTCAACCAGATACGGTGTCATAGCCTTACCGCCGTTGGCAATAGCTCCCATAAACATAAGCATCTGGCAGGGATTTACAAGAGTGGTGTACTGACCTATACCTGCCCAGCCCAGGTCAAGCTTTGTGCTCTGCGATACATCAAAGGTGCTTCTTACCGTTTTTGCCTTGCTGATGGTCACACTTTTACCAAAGCCTAACGCTCTTACAGTTTCCGTCAGCTTATCCTTGCCCACCTCATTGGCAAGCTCTGAAAATACGCTGTTACAGGAAACGTTAAGGGCTCTTTCAAAGGTCAGGGTACCGTGTACACCGTTGCAGATAACATCTCCCTTACCGAAGGTTTTCTTACCCGTGCACTTGAACTTTCTCGAATAGAGGTCGGGTATATTTTCGATAGCGCATACGGCTGTTACAACCTTAAATGTAGAGCCGGGAGTGAATACACCTGAAATTGCTCTGTTCATATAGATGCCGTTGTATTTTCCCGTAGTGTCTGTGTCTATGTAGGAGGGTTTGTTTGCAGGGTCATAGGTAGGTGCCGACACCATACATACCACCTCGCCTGTTTCGTAGTTATACACTACAACAGTACCCTTGTTTCCGTTCATTGCACTGTAAGCTTCAGCGCATATGTCAGCGTCGATTGTAAGCTTTATATCTACGCCCTCATCACTTGAAAGAGTACCGTATATACCGTCGACAAAGTTATAGCCGATAAGGTTAGAGCGATAGAGAGTCTGCACTCCCGTGGCAATGTACCCTGCCGAATCCCCTACAACGTGGAGAGTTGAAAGTCTCTTGTTATAATTCTGATTGAACTTTCTCTTGCCGTTTTCCGTTGAGACCAGGACTTCGCCGTCGCTGTCATATATTGTGCCGGCTACGGTCAGCTCACCGCCTTTATATATAAGAGCATTGGCTCTGTTGGCCACCCAGGTATCACCGTCGGATATAAAGCTGTAAAGCATAATACCGAGTCCTATAAAAAAGGCGACGATAAGGAAAATTATAATATATGTTCTTCGTGTGGTATTTCTCATATTACTTCTCCTTATGATTTATATAACTTCGGATATGCTCTTACGTCTGCCGACTTGATAAAAGCAAAGAGTGCCCAGGAGCATATCATACTGGAGCCGCCCTGACTTACAAAAGGAAGGGTTACACCTGTCAGGGGCAGTAAATCCGTTATGCCGAAAATATTAAGACATATCTGGAAAAGAAGCATTGCCGAAGCCGAGCAGGCGGCAATGGAATAAAAGGTCGAGGGTGCACTTCTTGAGCTGATAACGGCATATATAGCAATAAAAGCAAAAGCAAGTACAACTGCAAAGGCTATTACTATACCCATCTCTTCACATATAAGGCCGAAGATAAGGTCGGTTGTTGAAGCGTAAACATTGCGAAGAGCACCGTTGCCGACACCGAGAC
The DNA here is from genome assembly GCA_045532695.1 of Acutalibacteraceae bacterium. GTDB lineage: Bacteria > Bacillota > Clostridia > Oscillospirales > Acutalibacteraceae > UBA6857. Next base: position 2,931 of record JAZSGK010000177.1, on the reverse strand, counting down.
CGAAAAGTCCGCCCGATACAGCATAGATAAGAACTCGTGTCTGCTGATAGCCCGCTCCGTAGACATCCTCCCATATATGGCGGTAAGCAGCAAAGCGTGCTGCAACGTGAGGTCTGAAGTAAATTATGAGCACCGCACCGATTAAGGCGGCGGCACAGATGAATATAATTGAACGAAGGTCGCCTGAGCGCATAAAAGATATAACTATGAATGTAAAGAAGAATATAAGTGCCGTACCGAAGTCCTTCATAAGAAAGAGTACACCTATACAGCCCATAGCAAAAACTATGTACATATATATATTCTTGGCTGTAAGAAGCTTATCGAGGGTTGCCGCACCGACGAAGATGAAGGCTATCTTGACAAACTCAGAGGGCTGAATGGAAAAGCCCTTGAAAGCAAGCCAGTTGTAAGCACCGTTGATTGCACCAACGGCATATTTAATATAGACAAAGGAGCCTGCAAGAAATAAAAGAGCAAAGACTGCAAGAGGTATTCTGACGAACATAACTCTTTTAACGTCCATAATGAACCATAAGAGCACGTCATAGACTATTACACCTGCAACTACGGCAATGAGCTGTTTAAGCATACCCGAAGTGGCAACGCTTGCCTGAAGACACATACCGATACCGCTTAAGAAGAATGCTATGAATTCAAGCTCGAAATTAACCTTTTTGGGCACCATTCTCATAAAGCCCACATAAACCCATTCAAAAATGATATAGCCTAAAAGCAGTACCGCTACAGTGTAATTTATTTCTTCGCCGCCGAATATAACAGGAGTGAAGGAGATAACCTGAAAAGATGTCAGAAGAAACAGGATAAAGCTTCTGTCAACATACTTGTATTTTCTTCTTACTTTGTCTCCGCGGCTTATGTTTTTTCTTGGATTCTGCTGCACGGTTATTCTCCTTTCTTATGAAACTGTTTTTGTTTTGACTCTGTAATAGAGTCTTTCGTCACCGATTGCGATAATATCTCCGTCAAAGAGAAGCTGAGGCTCCGTTATCCTCTTACCGTTGAGAAGTGTGGGCTTACCCGTACCCATATCTTCTATTGCCCAGCCGTCTTCATAAAGGACAACCAGAGCGTGAGTCTTTGAAGCCGAGTCCAGCTTTATATCGCTTCGTCTTGAGGAGCCTATTTTAACCTCGTTGCCGCAGAGAATAAAAATCTCACCCGAGTCCTTATTGACAATGCAGTGCTGAGTTACCCGTCTGACATTTTTCTGAGTTCTCGGGGTCTCAACAATATATGAATCAGCACTTCTTTGTCTCGGAGCAGCTGTTCCCGTACCCTGCCGTGTCTGTGGCTGAGTTTTTTGTCTCGGCGGTGTCTGCTGATTGGTCTGTCTGCCCTGCTGAGGCTTTCCGCCGCTTCCGGCTGTCTTCTGAGGAGTTTTCTTTTTCTGCTTGCCTACTCTCTGGACAGGGTCATCGGCCACCTCAAAGCGGAAGCGCACCTTGCCCATAGTGATAATGTCACCGTTTTCTACGGTCTGCTTTTTTGTTACGGCGGTACCGTTGACTTTGATAGGTGCCTTTGACAAGGTCTCGAAGATATACCAGCCGTCAATACGTCTTGATATAACCGCCTGTACTCTCGGAATAGAGTCATAGGGCAGAATGATGTCGCAGGAGTTACCTCTGCCTATAGAAGTCTCCCACATATTAAGGGCGTGTCTTTCACCTGAATGCATATCTGAAATATATCCGTAGGTCTTTTCCTTAGGGTGACCCAGCCAAAGGGCGAGAATACATTTCACTAAAAGTATCACCGTTATAACAGGTAACACTATTCTCGAAATATCAGTAATAAATTCCATATTAACCTCACTATGTTGCAATGCCTTATGGGCATTGCAGTTATATATCTGCTTCGCAGATGTTATATTCGCCAAAAGGCGAGTGATATTTTGCCTGAAGGCAAAGTGATATTTTTGCCCTTGGCAAAAGTTAAGGGTATGCGACGCTGTTTTAATATTTTTTGGAAAACCAAGGGGCAATATCATATCAAGTTCAATCATATTCTACTTAAGGATATTTGTCAACAAGCTCCGGGAATTTTAGACGATAATAAAACCTCTTGTTTAAATATAGCCTAAAACCTTATTTGCCTTTTCTGTCTTTTCCCGGGGTGTTTCCGTAAAATTCCTTATATTTCGCTATAAAGTGACTTTCCGAGCAGAAGCTCAGCTGATAGGCTATCTGCGAGTTTGAAAAACCTCGGTTGATGAGTCGCTTGCTTTCTCTGAGCTTTTCACTGAGAATATATTTTGCCGTTGTGTATCCCGTATTCTCCTTGAACAAGAGACTCAGATGGTCTTTGGAAACACTGCAGTAAGCTGCCACCTGCAAGGGTGTGATTTTCTGATAGAGGTTCTGTTCTATGTAATGTGCAGCTTTTTTTACTATGGGGTGAGATATTTTCTTTTTTGCGGATTTCTCTGTAAGCTCTGCAAGCTCTATTGCTTTCGACGCCAGAAATGAGGGTATCTCCTCAGCTTTTTTTATGCTGTCGATTTTCTGTATATACTCGTCTGATATACTGTAGGCAAGTGCTTCGCTCACTCCCCCTCTGATTGCGGCTCTGACTGCAAGAGTTGTGCAGCATACGGCAAAATACTGCATCTGCCTTAAATCATTATGACTCATTCTTCCTACCACAACACTCTGTCCCCATAAAGACGAAAGCATATTCTTTGTCCCCTCAACATCGCCGTTTTCGATACAGGAGTAAAACATAACCTCAGTTTCATAGGGTGTGTGCTTTTTTTCCGCTTCAAGTTGAGCGTAATATGGGTCGGCAGAGTACACGGGAAGTATTTCTATATTTTTATCTGAAAAATCTGACATAAAATTCACCTCTTTTTAATTATATCACTTTTTTATGATATAAACAACTGTATTTTGATATAATTTTTTATTC
>JAZSGK010000171.1:0-4449 GCA_045532695.1 Acutalibacteraceae bacterium | reverse complement strand
GCCTCTGTGTCGCGATGCTTCTTGGTTAAGAGATAGCCTGCGAATGCGCCCACTGCAATAAGTCCTGTGGGTGCGGCAACGATTTCGGGCTTTTCTTTGATAGTCTCAACGGTCTTTTCGATGATGGTTTCTTCCTTAGTGGTGGTCTGCTCATAATCGAAAGCTGTTGTTGTGATGATATTGCCGAATGCATCGGTTGCATAAACACCGTCTAAGAGTTCATCGAGATAATTGAAGTCGAATCCGCTTGTGTTACCTGCAGTACCTGTGCTCTGCTGTGTAGTACCGTTCTGAATATCACCGTAGGTTGTGAGGATACCCTCACCTGCCGATGATGTTGCGTTATCGCCGATTGCTGAGTCAACACTCTGGAAAACACCGCCGATAACAGTGGAAGCCGTATCGTTGTGGCCGGGTACAATTGAGTTTACATACTGCTCAACCTCAGCCACCATATCGTTCTTGGTTTCGGGGTTGCGCTCGCCGTTAAGTGCGGCATTCTTTACAATCTTAAACTCGTACACTGCCGAATCCTGACGGTTAAAATCATTGTATGAGGATTCGAGATAAATTGTCTCTGTAGCAAGTGCAGGATTAAGAGCAACGCCTGTTGTTGATGAAGGAGCTACGGGATTTCCTGCAAGTGTAAGTGAAAGGTATTCCTCGCTTGTATCGCTGATTACGCCTGCAAGCGGGAAGGGTGTGAACCATATTTTTTCGCAGTTCTGAGCAACTTCGATTTCATAGCATAAAACGTCGGTGTAGAACTCTTCTTCAAGGTTGAAGCAGCCGTTCTTGCACGCTAAGTCAAAGAGATCCTGACAACCCATATCTGTGGGATAGTCAACGCCCTTTTCTTCGAGCATTGTCTTAAGGATAAGCTTCTGCACTGCATAGGGATCGCCGTCCTGGATTGCAACGATAAGCTTGATGGGATTGATTTTTACATCGTAGGCATCTGAAAGAATTGATGCATAGTAAGCGTAGTCAACATATTCCTTCTGAGCAGGTGTCGTTTCTGAATAAACCTCAACGGGCACCTGATAGTCGCCTGATGAACCTGCAACGATAACCTTTGCCCAGTGGAAGATTTCTTCTTCTGAGGGGTTAGTGCTGATGGGAAGGCTCTCAAAGGAAGTAACATAAGTCTTTGTGCAGAATACTGCATAGCCTGCAAGGTTGTCAACGCCTGAGGGAACAACTGTACCTGAGAGAGCTGAAACTATTGTAACAACCGCACCGTCAAGAGTTGTACCTACGGGGAATTCGACATGCTTGCCGTAGAGGGTATAAACCGCATCATACTTGATAGCAGCGTAAACAACGGCAATTTCTGCCTTTTCGTCTGCTGTTGTGTTGGCGGGAAGTCTGATACCCTGCTCTGTAAGATAAGTTTTCATTACATCAACATCGTCTGTCATACCCATTGCAACAACGAGATAATACATAACGTTGATTACTTCATCATAAGCAGCTGCTACGCTTTGTTTGTCGAGAGTGATGAGCTTGGTATAGTTACCTGACTCTTCGAGGAAGCCGTCATATGTAACACTGTAGGGATAGTCTGTAGGCTTAGGGATAATATGAGCCTGAGTAGCAGCCATAGCATCGTCTCGGATAATCATATTGTCAAGCCATGCGTAGTTATATGTAGGATTATCCCAACGCACATTACCCGGGTCAACAGCTACAGCCGAAAGAATTGCATTTTCTTCAGCAGCTGAAGCAGGGCACACGCCGAGACATAAGAGCATTACCAGTGTAAGAATTAAAATGAGTAGTTTTTTCATTTTCTTGCTCCTTTTTCAGATTGTATTATATATAGACATAATTTCGTTATTATACATAGTATATGATACAACTTTCAGGGGATTATGTCAACCGAAAAAGGGATATTTTTTTATTTTTTTAATCTTTATACACACAAAATACACATCCCGCCGAAACAGGATGTGTCCGAATGTAATTTGCATATTATCCGAAAACCTTAAGCCACAAATTCTTAGGCATAAGGAGTATCTTCTTTACAACAGCGGCTATCTTCTGATAGAGAGTTTCTTCCTTTTCTGTAAAAGCAAAGGGCACTATCCTCTCCTCGTCCTCAGGTGACACCATAAGATACTGGGGATAGTTTTCGTCTGTGTCAACATCAAGGTCGCCGTGAGCAACTGCCGCAAGGACTTTATGATAGTCCTCGTTCTTCTGAGCGTGGTCGAGACCCTTTATAAACCAGGTGTTGAAGGGGAAAAGGCAGGTTGAAGCGTCAATGAGTCCGTCGGGTGAAATGAGGTTCTTTTCCGGATGCTTTGCCTGCACGTAATCCTTCGGCAGGGTACTTCCGTAATCTGCGCAGGTCGCACCGAAGGAGGAAAGCTCGATAAATACGAGGCCGTCTGTGAGAGTGTCCTCATATTTGCTCAGAGGAATAGAGGGGTTGCCGTATTTGCAGACAACTGCCATATGCATATCGGGATAGTTTTTCTTTGTATCGGTGAGTATGTCCTCGGCCTTCATTTTGATATTTTCGTGGAAGTCTGTGACTCTATCAATGTGAGCTGCATATTCCTGAGAGGGACTCGCATAGTCCTCACCGTAAATGTTTATCATAGCCTTCTCAAAGTAATCGTCGGTGACACAGGCCCAGGCAGCAGGAATAGTGGCAATGAGGTCACGGCAGATATCTGTAAGAGCTCTGAAAATCGCAGCCTTGAGAGCAGGTACCAGCATAGCCTCGACTATAGGCTCAAGAAGACCGTATTCATTGAGAATATCCATAAAATCATAGAGGAAGCCGCTTTTATCAAGACTGCCTATGTAGTTTCTGAAGGGAATGTGACCTACATTGAGCTCACCTGCGAATATTTCACTGAAAAGGCTGATACCGCCGATTGAGGGTACGCAGAGCACAACAGAGTCAATGTCATGGAGATCGTTTTCATATAACTTCAGATATGTAAGGGCCGCATTGGCGCTGAAGCTCGACGCCACAAGCTCAACCTTATCTGAGCCCGTTGCCTCCTTGACCATAGCGATATAGTCGTGGAGCTCTTCGGCAATTACAAATGGATCCTTTCGGCAGTCATAGTTAAAATCATATCTTCCGTCGCCAACGTGATTGAGCTTCACCTCTGCGGCAACAACGCCGTCTACCGATGAGCCGTCAGGGTTGATTCTGAGCATACCGAAGCTGTCCCAGAGATAGTTATAAAGGCAGGTATAGAGTAAATCCGGCTCTTTGTTCTTTACGGACTCAATAATATAATCGTCCATATTCTTAAGGTTACCGAGAAGTCTGTCTGTATCAAGAGGGAAAAACAGAGACTTCATTTCCGGGTCATCCTCGTAATAGATAATTGTGTCACCGAAGCCTGCAAGATAAACCATGGGATATTCTTCCTTATTCTCTGCCGCAAAGGCAGTGCCGAAGCAGGATATCACCGTAATAAATGTAAGAATCAGGCAAAGTGCTTTTTTCAAAAGTTTCATACTGTCATCCTCCAAAAAGTATCTTTTTTTATATATTAGCACATTTACAAAGGAATTTCCATAGGCAAATACATTTTTATCCTGCTATCTTTAACTGCAGAGTGAGACTTACTTTTATATTAACACTCCCCCACAGTTCCGAATTCCGAATTTAAAACGGCCACCCTTCCGAGTGACCGTTTTATCTTATTCAATGGGATCTTACTTAAGGAGAGAGACGCAAAATCCCACTAGCGAATAACTAATTTTATCTCTTGAAGAGATTCTTGAACCAGTTGATGATCTTCTGGAAGAATGCCTTGATCTTAGCACCGAAGCTGTTGTTGATTGTCTTGCCGCATTCGTCGCATGCATTATCCTTGTCAGCATCTGTGTGAGCTGTTGTAGCTATTGATCTTGTTTCAGCCTTGCCGCATGAGCATGTGCGTGTTTCAACACCATTTTCTGAACATGTAGCAGCCTTTGTTACCTTCCATGCGCCGTAGGAGTGAGCCTTAACGGGGATAGCTTCTGTCTTTGTTCCGCCGCAGGTACCGCAGGTTGCAACCTTTTCGCCCTTAGCTGTGCAGGTAGCTTCCTTAGTTGTCTTCCATGCACCGAAGGAGTGAGCCTTCTTAGCAATTGTTTCAACGTTCTTATAGTCACATCTTGAGCAGGTTGTTGTCTTTGTACCTGTAGCCTTGCAGGTTGAATCAACAGTTACTTCCTTATAATCGTGACCGAGAGCATCGATTGTGTCGCCGCCTGATACTATATAGCCGCACTCTGCGCACTTAATTGTATCTTCAACGCCGCCTTCTGTACATGTAGCAGCCTTGCCGGTAACTGTGATTGTTTCAAGGTCTGCTTCTGAGTGATCCTTATCGCACTTAGCGAAGAAGGGAAGGATACCTGCTTCTCTTACAAGATTAAGAGCAGCGGGAACAAGGTCAGCCTTACGTGCGTTGATTGAATCCATATTGT
>JAZSGK010000202.1:0-11862 GCA_045532695.1 Acutalibacteraceae bacterium | reverse complement strand
ATTCCGTAAAAATTAAGCCGTCACCTTTCACTCAGAAAATATCTTTATGTCAGGATACATTTTAATTATATACTAAGTTTGTAGGAAAATCAAGAGAAAAAATTGTTTTTACAACAATTTGATGTCAAATTCTATTTCGATCAAAATTATATGATAATATATCTGCGAAAAAAATTTTACACCTCTTGTGGTGTAAATTGAACATTCAAGAAAAAAGTATGATATAATTCACTCAAATATTCCTTTTGTTGCTACACAAAAGAGAATAACCGCACCTTTCGGACGATGGGCGGTTATTTCTCTTTATGTACTATGTCTACCACAACAAAAATCAAGGGGCTGCAAATATGCAGACCCTTGAAACATTTTATATAGCCGGATGTACCTTACCTCTGCCTGCCTTGGTTGTGGGGTTCTTGAAATACTTCTTCCAGCTTTCATCGAAGTAGATGCAACCCTTTTCAAGGTTGAATGTAATTGACTTTCTCTTGCCGTCCTTCATTGAAACAACCTTGATCACATCCTTGTGGATATATTCAGCAGAGATGATTTTTTCATCTGTCTTTGTGAAGAACTTCTTGAGAAGCTTGCCTGCCTTCTTGTCATAGTCAGCTGCATTGTCTGAAACAAAGAGAACATTGCCGCAAAGATTATTGATTCTGCCGAGGAGATACTTCTGCTCATCGCTGAATCTGAGGTTGTCTTTTCTGAGGAAGAATACGTCGGGGTCATTCATCCAGGCTCTGCCGTTAAGGTGACGACGGAAGATGGAGTTGTTGATTGCACTTCTTGCGCTGAGCATTTCGTTACTTACCTGCATACGGCTGTAGAACTGGCCCTTGTATATAAGGTCAACGTCGCAGCTGATTCTGCAAGCATCACACACGCCGAGAGCGGGACCGATGGGTACACCACAACCGAGGAAGAGCTTGTCGCCAACACATTCACGAAGGAATGCCATAGCATCGCACATAATTTCACCGCGGCTCTTGCCGTGTCTGGGCTTAATACACTGGCTGTAAAGGAAGTCCAGCTTAACCATATCATAGCCCCACTCGTTGAGTACAACGTCAAACACCTTTCTGAGGTACGCTCTTACTTCTTCGTTGTAAATATCGAAGGTGTAAGCGCCGCCCCAAGCGAGACAGCCTACCATAGGCTTGCCGTCTGTATCCTTAATGAGCCAGTCGGGATGCTCCTTAGCCATTCTTGAAATTTTCTGACAGTTGAAGGGAGCAAGCCAGATACCTGCCTTATAGCCCTTTTCGTGAACTCTGTCAGCAATATGCTTCATACCCTTTGGGAACTTTGCAGGGTTGGGATCAAGCCAGTCACCGATAAAGGTTTCGTAGCCGTCGTCAATCTGGAAAATATTAACCTGCTCTTTGTATGGATCGAGAGCATCAAGGTCACGGAGAATAATCTCTTCGTTGATATCCTGGAAATAGTTGTACCATGAGGTATAACCGCTCATCATACCGTGTCTTGTTTCGGGCATTTTCCACATTCCGAAGTAATTATCAAATACTTCATCATAAGTACCTTCAAAGTAAACAATATCAAAAATCTGAAGCTCGCTGTCAACGATCTTACCAACGAGATCCTTGCAGAAGTAGAAACGGTTTTCGGCCATCTTAACCTTGAAATATGTGTAACCTGTTTTTTCACTGAGTGAACCCCAAAGTTTTACATTTTCGCCGTTTCTTACATAAGTATAGCAGTGGCTGTGGAATTCGCCCTTCTTGCCTGAGTATTTAATCATCCACTCGTCACTTGTTTTTCTTGCGATGTTCTTGGTGAATTCGGAAATGTTTGCAAGCTTGATTACGCTGGGCATAACCTCGTCTTCTGTCCATTCCTTTGACTTTGTCCATGACTGATAGCCGTTTCCGAAGAACTTGTCACCGTCTCTGAAAGCATAAGGGAATTCAACATAAAAATCTACCATTTCAAAGGGCTGCTTCGGAGTAAGTGTAACTGTATATCTGTTGTCTTTTTCCACAATATCCAGACGGTAAAGGTTGTTTTCTTTTTCGTTTGAAGTTACAACTTCGCTGCCGAGCTTATACTTAATTGTATATTTCTTATCCATCGGTTCTGCTCCTTCTCAAATTTATTCCATTATATATTAGCAGATTTCTTTTTTTTAATCAATACATTTTACAATTCCTTTAAAAACTTAACCTCTCACCCGAAAGTGAGAGGTCAAGGACTTTTGATTTATTTTACGCTCTTTCAGAGCCGTAGTTTACAGTTGCAGTTTCGTTCTTTTCGTTTCTGAATTCGGGAATCCAGTGATCGCCTGCTTTAATCTTCTTGAAAGCATCTTCAGAAAGTGCAACGTTAACCTCGGTAACGCCTATCTTATTGCCCTCTTCATCAATCTCTGCGCAGTAGCAGAAGCTGTATGCACCGATTTCCTTAATTGATGAGGGAATGTAAAGATATGTAAGACCTGAAGCGTAGTTGAATGCGTCAAGGCCGATAAACTCAAGTCCCTCGGGAAGAGACGCATAAACTGTCTCGCCCTTGTAGGAATTGATTTCCTTAAGATTTTCAGCCTTCAGGAACGCCATGGGCTCGATTCTCTTAAGTCCCTCGGGAAGTAAAATTTTCTCGAACTTGCAGTCTGAGAATGCTGAACGGCTGATAATTTCAACTGTTGCGGGAACTTTGAATACAGCTTCGCCTTCATAAGCCTTGGGACAGCAGAGAAGTGTTTTCATATCCTTTGTGTAAAGAACACCGTCCACTGCGCAGAAGTTTTCGTTCTTTTCGTCAACAACGAACTCTTTAAGAGCACGTAAGTTTACAAAGCTTTCACCACGAAGCTCTTTTACGTCCTTGCCGATATAAACGGTTTCAATGCTTTCATCCCATTTGAAGGGATGGCGTGCAATTGAAGTTACAACCTTGCCCTCAGCGTCAGTGCTGAACACCTTGAGGTTTTCTCTGTTGGTTGCGGCAGTAAGCTCAAATGTGCCATCTTCCTTTTCTGTGTAGGTAACAGCTTCATCGTATACCTTTTCAGCACCGAAAACAAGCTCAACCTTTTTGTCAAGAAGACCGTTATCATACTGAGGAAGCCAGTTGTTGCCGATTTCAATAGCATCAAATTCTTCTTCAGTCATTGAAATATTGATAACCTTGTAGCCTGATAATACACCGTTGTTCTTTTCTACACAGTCCCAGAATGCGTGGTGACCGATTTCCTTAACCGATGCGGGAATACGGAGATAATTGCAGACACGGTTGTAGCTCATTGCGTCTGAGCCGATGTATTCAAGCCCATCGGGAAGTGACTTGTAAACACCGCTGAGCTTAGAGATTGCTGAGAAGCCTGTTTCGCCTTCTTCGGCCTCGCTCTTTTCATAAGAATAAATGTCTGTCATCCACCAGTTCTTGGTGATTGCCATTGTTTCGATTCTTTTAAGGCCCTCAGGCATATAGAGCGCTGCAAGAGGAAGGTCGTAGAATGCAAGCTCTCCGATTGTTTCAACTGTTTTGGGAAGAACATAAGTGAGAACATCAGCCTCGTATCTTGCACGGAATTCAAGATTGTTTTCGTTATCTGCCCATATTGTGTCGTTGTATCCGAACTTTTCACGGAGATACTGCGGGTGGTTCATAGGATAGCAGATAATCTCTGTCTTATCCTTGTTATAAAGAACGCCGTCAATATCGCTGTAGTATTCGTTTTCTTCGTCAACGATAATCTGCTTGAGAGTTCTGCAGGTAAAGAATGCCTTGCCGTCAATTTCCTTTACGCTTTTGCCGATGTAAATTGTTTCAACCTTTTCGTCACAGTTGAAGCAGAACTGAGGAATTACTGAAATAGGCTTACTTTCGTCTTTTTTAAGTGTGAAATTTGTTGCAGGGTCAGTGTTTTCTGAATCGTACACAATTTCTACTGCGTAGTCAATATCAAGGTGACCGATGTAGCCCGTATTGTTGAATTTGGTGAATTCATAAGTACCGTCGCCAATTTCGTTATACTCAAAAGGCACACGAGAAACAACTCTTACACTGAAGTACATTGAAAGACCTACAGCAATAAGAATGAGCACGGTGAAGATAACCTTTTTGAGTGTGAAGTTGGTGAAGGGTTTATTGATATGGGGCTCTGCAAGACCGTCGATTTTATAAGTCCAGATTTCATCCTCGGGAATGTCAAGGTGGACATCAACGGGAGCAGTCATACCTTTAAAAACTTTCTGTTTTTTCTCTTTCATGATGTCTACCTCCTTTAACCGATATATCCGCCGCTGACGGTTTCGCCCTCTTCCTGAGCCTTCTTCTGCGTTACCTCAGCACGGCGCTGAAGCACCTGGATAACCTTGGTCTGTTTCTCATTGTCGTAATCCCAGAAGAAATAGGGAATTGTCATAAGAACAAAACCAATGATATCAATTATGAGAGGTACGGCAATAATCTTGAAGCGTGCGCTATCGATATAGAGAACGTCCCAGTTACTGTTGAAGCCGTATTTGAGAAGCAGAAGCGGAATAATAAGACCTACGAATGATGTGATAGGACCTGTGAACCAGCCGAACACGCCTGCGAAGCTTTCAAGTCTTTCACCTGAAAGATACATCTGATAGTCACCGATACGTGTGTTCATATCGTGACCTGCAGTTGTGGGAATTGTCTTTGTCATTTCCATAAAGAACATAACGATAATACATACTATACCGCAGATATGAACATTATCGCCGCAGAACCAGAAGGCAGCAACCATAAGTGCATTACCGAGAGCACGGGTCAGCTGATAGAAAATCATAATCTGCTTATAGTTGAATCTCTTAAGGAAATAAGGTGCACAAAGATCGGGCGGAGTTCCCGCAAATGAAATCAGGTTGATAATAATTGTATAGGGAAGACCTGCCAGACGGAAGGTATAAAGATAAATGATTGTTGTAATTGCAAGCATACCGTTACCGAGAGAGTCAATAAGACCTACAACGGTATTGATAAGAAGATACTTGTTACGAAGAACACCGAACATACCGTCCCAGAAATTGATCTGTACCTTCTTTTCAAGAGGCGGCTGCGGAATTCTTTCCTGAATTCTTCCTGCGTAACGCATAGTGATAAGTGCAGGAACAATAAAGGCGATGGGATATACCCAACGGAAAAGATTGATATCTGCCCATTCCTTGTCAAGAGAGTCAACAACAACAGGAATGATGATTGATACAATTGTATGTATGAAATGAGAAAGCTTTACTGGATAGGTACGAACAAGAAGTCTTTCCTGCATATCGGGGCTGATGGTCTTTGAAAGAGTTTCAAGGTTGTTACCAAAGCCGAAAATGTTATAGCAGGCAAAAAGAAGGTTTGCTGTCCATACTCTTGTAACCATATCGGGGATATTGTAAAGAGGGAGCCAACCAACAAGGATAACCATGATGCACTTGGGGATAACATCACAGTAAAGTGAATACTTGTATCTGCCGTATTTCGGTATAAGCTTTTTACGGTAGAAGATATTTCTTGAACCTGCCCAGCCGTTCCAGAGAATATGTGTACCGAGGATTTTCATAGCTGAAGCAGCATTGATACCGATACTTTCCATATTGTTAAGGTAAACAATAAGGGGATTTGTTGAGTTATAAAGGAACGGGAATTTTCCGAAAATCATTACAAGACCTATTACAATAAGTGAGAAATAAAGTCCGTAGAATTTTCTCTCTGTCTTTTTCGGAAGGAAGCCCAGGTTATCGTTGATAATCCAGCCGATAAGAGTCCAGATGTAGTTAAGGGGCATATTGATAATGCCGATGAATGAAAATGTAAGATAGGGCAACTGATAATGATACATAAACAGGTAACAGGCTGCCCAGAAGCCGATACCTTCAAGCATTTTTGTACCTGTGTAGTTTGAACCTACGCCTAAAAAGATGTCCTTATACTCTCTGTAAGGAACATATTTACCTTCGGCAGGTGTTTTCCAGTGCGTTTTGACTTCGGTAAGAAGGCTTTTTACTTTGCCTGTTTTTGAGCTGTTGTTTCCTTCACTCATTTCATACCACTCTCCTTTTATGATATTTCAAAACATACTTTATATAATACTAACATATTTTTGTGAATATCTCAACCAATTTTTGAAAATCTTTACAAATGTTTATAATTTGAAGCTGATCTATGTCAAAAGCGGTTTACATATTGATGTTTTTTTAAAAATATGGTATATTTATGAAGTTATTGAATCATTTAACAAAAAGAAGGAGCGGTAGCTATGAAAAAATTTCTCAGCTTAATTCTTAGCATCATTCTCATTTTCACCATGGCAATTCCGGCTTTTGCTGCAGACACAGTAAAGCAGACCTGCCCCACAATTTACATCCACGGATTCATGGGTTCAAAAATCTGTGAAAACAAAAATGACATTTCTACAAAATATACATTCCCCTCTGGTGACGAAATTCTGGAGCCTGTAAAAAATGAGCTTCTTCCTGCTCTGCTTACTTATATTGCAACAGATAACGGCGAACCCTTTGCCTATAAGCTTTGCGAAATTGTAAACGGTATGTTTGAAGGTTACTTCAACAATTCCGACGGTACTGCAAAAGGGAACTCCGGCTCATATATGCCCTACCCCAGCGCAAAAAGCATAACAGAAACTTCCAATCTGGAGTTTATTTATGACTGGCGCGGAGACCCGTTCAAAATTGCAGCAGACCTCAATGACTTCATCGATTATGTTCTTGAACATTCTGGTGCAGAAAAGGTGGCACTACGCTGTCATTCTCTCGGCAGTGTAATCGGCACTACATACCTTACCGTTTTCGGAAGCAGTAAAGTTATGGGTGTTGTTTTTGATTCTGCCGCTCTTCTCGGTGTAACCTATATCGGTGAGCTTCTTTGCGGAAATCCTGAATTTGCAGGCGACGCACTCACCAGAGGCTTTAAGGACCTCCTTAGCGAAAACGAATATAACGAATTGATTTCAGGTGCACTTGACATTCTTGAAATTGCCGGAATCACCGACGATGCAGGCAGATTCCTTAATGAGCTTATTCAGAAAATCGCTCCCATTCTCTACAAAGAAACCCTTGTACCTCTTTTTGCTCACTGGCCTACAGCCTGGGCTATGACTCCTGACAAGTATATTGATGAAGGTATGGAATATATTTTCAATAGCTACTGCACCGGTGAGGAATATGAAACCCTCAAGAGAAAAATTGAAAAATACAACAAAGAAGTAAGAGCTACCAAATATGACACTCTCAGAAGCTTTGATGAAAACGGAAGAATGGCAGTAATTGCAAGATACGGCTACGGTGCTCTTCCCGTTTCACCTTCATGGGATGTTCTCACTGATACCGTAGTTGACACAAAGCACGCTTCACTTGGCGCCGAAACTGCAACCGTAGGCACTTCATTCAACAGTGAATATCTTGAAGGAAAGGATATGTCACTCATTTCTCCTGACAGAACCGTTGATGCGTCAACCTGTCTTTTCCCCGAAAAGACCTGGTTCATCAAAAACATCAAGCACGACAGAAGCGACATTACAAAACCGCTTCATGCAGGACTTCTTTTCGGTGAAGAAGAAGCAACTGTGGAGAATTACGAGGCTCTTTCCCGTTTTATGATCTTTGATGCAGAAACAGAGATTTTAAGTGAAGACAACAGTGAATATAAAGAACCGGTAGAGGAAAACGAAAAAGTTTCCGTTTTTGTGAAGGTTATGAAATTCTTAACTGCACTTTTTGAGTTCATAACAAATCTATTAAAGGATAAAAAATAAGACATAACATAAAAATCCACGGACTGTAAAAATGCGGTTCGTGGATTTTTATTCTGTTATTTCTGCAGCATTTTATATGCCGCCATCGCTACTCTTGCACTGTCCATATTATAAAGCGGCCAGCTGTGCTTTTCTGTAAGATGCAGATAATTCTGCATATATTCCACTACACTTTCAACATCGTTCATTATAGCAGCAGCCTGAACATTTGCTCCCCAATAAAAAGCGTCGGGATATTCAAAAGCCTCCCAATGATAAGCTTCTGAGAATTTTTCGTAAAGACTTCTTGCCCTTTCGGTATCAGGCTCAATTACACCGCAGATAATGGGGAAAAGCTGAGATGTTGCCTGAGGGTAGTAGGTGTTCCAGCTGAAAATCTTTGTTGGTATTCTCACATAGGCAGTTATGCCCGGTCTGTAGTATCCGCCCACAAAGTTCCAGAGCTTTCTGTTGATGCTTTCTTTGACAGTGCTGATAAGTTTTTCGCAGTCATCACGCATATCGGTGTATTCCGTTTTACCGTCTTTTACTATCTCCTCAAAAAGATTCGTCGCCGCAATTGCGCCCTCATAGACCTCACAGTTATCCATAAGATATTTTACTCTGTGGTTGTTCTTTGCATAGGTAAGACCGTTCTGAAGGGTTGCAAACATAACATTTGTTATTCTCTTTATATCTTCCGCGTTATCGATAATGTATGCACTGTCCCCTGTTTTGCTTAAATATTTATCAAGGACAGTGAGAAATGTTGCAGCGTAGGAATCGGTTGTATCATAGGAATCGGCATTTTCGGGAGTGGATACAACTTCACTTACAATCTTCCCGTCTTTCATTGTGATTACATAATCATAAATTGTGCCGTCAAGACCGTTAAAATCCTCTTTTGCGGTGTTAAGATGATTGAAATGCCAATCCATATAAGCTTTTACATTATCTGCATATTTTTCTGCATCATCAAGCAGAGCGAGTGCGGCAAAATCAGCAAAGTAAGGATTCATTGTCAGATTTCCGTTTGCTGAATATGTCATAGGAATTGCACCGTTCTCAAGCTGAAGTGTTGAAAGCCACTTCGTTTCGCTTTCAAATATCTGCTTAAACAGCTGAAGCTGTTTCTCGGTTGCAACTGCCTCAACAGGATCGAGAGGCTCAAGGTCGGGCGCATTGAAGGGTATTCCTAAAAGTGCCATAAGTGCAAGCTGAAGAGCCATAAAAAATGCTGCTATTTTTGTCATATTAATTCTCCTTCATTTTGGTTTATGGTTCAATTATATCGAGACGCATAAGGTGTGTCAATCAAAAAATCCCCGTTCCTGAGAACGAGGATTTCGTTTTATTAAAGGTTATAATACTTATCAAATTCAGCGGGATGAGGAATGGCAGCAAGCTGTCTGCATTCTGCACGCTTTGTTTTGATGAAGTTCTTGATAAGCTCTTCGGGGAATACTCCGCCTTCTGTAAGGTAAGCATAATCCTTTTCGAGGCAGTCAAGTGCATCTTCAAGACATACGGGAAGGCCCTGAAGCTTTGCCTTTTCTTCTTCGGGAAGATTGTAGAGGTTCATATCATAGGGGCCCCAACCGTTTGCATGGGGATCAATCTTGTTCTTGATACCGTCAAGACCTGCCATAAGGATTGCTGCATAACAGAAGTAGGGGTTACATGTAGCGTCGGGGTTACGAAGCTCAAAACGGCGCTTGTCAGGACTCTTTGCGTAAGCAGGAATACGGATAACTGCACTTCTGTTTGAGGTTGCATAGCCAACAGTTACAGGAGCTTCAAAGCCGGGAACAAGGCGCTTGAATGAGTTTGTGCTGGGGTTTGTGATAGCGCAGAGTGAACCGATGTGCTTAAGAAGACCGCCGATGAAGTAGTGAGCTGTTTCGCTGAGGTGTGAATAGCCGTTATCGTCGGAGAATACGGGCTGTCCGTCCTTGAAAAGAATCATATGGACATGCATACCGCTGCCTGCTTCACCGTAGATGGGCTTGGGCATAAATGTAGCACTCTTACCGTACTTGAGAGCTGTGTTGTGGATGATGTACTTGATCATCATTGTAGCGTCTGCCATATGTACAACTTCGCCAAGCTGGGGTTCAATTTCAAACTGGCCTGATGCAGCAACCTCGGGATGATGGTAGTTGATGTCAATGCCCATCTCCTTCATAAGCATACACATTTCGCTGCGGCATTCGTATGAAGTATCAAAGGGCTTTGCAATATGGTAGTTCTTCTGCTTGGGAACGATAACACCGTGACCTTCAACATCTGAGTTCCAGTATGACTGCTTTGCATCAACTGTTGCACCGATGTATCTGCCTTCAACGCTCCATGTTACATCGTCGAAAAGATAGAATTCAAATTCGGGGAGAATCTTCATTTCGTCAGCAACGCCTGTTTTCTTCATATATTCAACAGCAGCCTTGATGATGTTACGGGGATACTGAGCGAGAGGACGGTTTTCGGGGGTATCGATAATCATTGCGTTACCGGTCATTGAAAGAGTAGGAATTGCGCAGAAGGGGTCGATATTTGCTGTGTCGGGGTCGGGAATGAATACCATATCGCTCTTTTCAACAACAGCATAGCCGTAGTTTGAAGCATCAAAGCCGATACCGCTTTTCATTGTATCTTCTGAAAAGTTCTCAGCAGGAATGGTAACATGACGGTACTGACCGTTAATGTCAACCATTTTGAAGTCTACCATCTTGATATCATTTTCTTTGATAATATCAAGAATATCCTGAACAGTTTTCGCCATAAAAAAACACCTCATCTGTAATATTTTATAGTAGTAATATAACAAAGATTTTTTCTTTTGTCAATATCACTCGGCTCGTGACGAATATCACTGCGAAGCGATATAACTCGCCAATGGCGAATAAAACCAAAAAGCATCGCTATTGCGATGCTTTTTCTGGGCTGAATGATTATAACGGATCAATATTTAATCAATGCGAAGCATTGTATGTAATCCGTCGCAGACGGAATGTAATCATTTTCGCAAGAAAATGTATGTAATCAATCCGAAGCAAATGATTTGAGAGGATTACATACACACTTCGTGTGATGACATACGCCTTCGGCATTACATACCAATCTTTCGGATTGGATAAAAAAAGACGATTCCGAAGAATCGTCTTTTTCTGGTGGGCAGGGATGGATTCGAACCATCGAAGTCGTTGACGGCAGATTTACAGTCTGCTCCCTTTGGCCACTCGGGAACCTACCCATATATAAAAAAACTGGAGCTGGTGGACGGACTCGAACCCCCGACCTGCTGATTACAAATCAGCTGCTCTACCAACTGAGCTACACCAGCATCTCGACGTGTGAGAGATTATCTCTCGTCTCAACGCTCGAATATAATACCACAGCAAAACTGATATGTCAAGCCTTTTTTTCAATTTTTTTCAGTTTTTTTCTTTTAATTTTTTACCTATGGAAGAAGTCACTTTCAGCTCACTTAAAAGAAGCAGAACCGCCACTTGATGTGAACGGTTCTGCTTCTTGGAGATTGTTTTGAAGAGATTTATATTAAGGAAAAAATCAAGCTGTTTTATCTTCTTTCAACATCTTTTTTTACTATCTTTCCGTTTGCGGCGTTGATTGTGTATTCGTATTCATACTTCTTTGTTTCGAATTCAATTTCATAAACATAGAGCTTGCCTTCTCTGTCGTATTCAGCCTCATAACCGAAGATATTGCTTTCTTTAAGACCTGCATCCTTGAGAGCGATGCTCTTTGCTTTGCTGTAGCCGATTGTCTTTGAGCCGCTTACAACCGTATCGGATGCGTCACCGTAGAATCTTTTGCCGTCAAATACTACATAAGCTCTTACTCTGAACTTATCGCCGCCCTTTTCGGAAACAGCTGCGTTATATGATGTACCTGTGAGAGTTTTTACCTTCTCCCACTTTTTAGTGGTTGCATTGTATTTGTATACTCTGTAGCCGTCTGCACCGGGTACTGCGGACCACTTGATTTTAGCTTTCTTGTTTGAAGTTGTACCGATTGATACATTTGTGGGTTCTTCAGGGTCTGTGGTAGCTTTCAGCACTGATGAATAGCTTCCGTAAAGTACTTTACCGCCACTTTTGGTGTAAGCTCTG
>JAZSGK010000075.1:0-6082 GCA_045532695.1 Acutalibacteraceae bacterium | reverse complement strand
AGAAGGACTTTTATGTGAGGGCGAAAGCAACCCCTTCCAGGTAGAGGTACCTGCCGACAGAGCTAACGGCGATTACAGCACAAATGCCGCAATGGTAAATGCGAAGATTTTCCGTTTGCCTCCGAGAAAGATTGCAGAAGCTGTCTGCAGCGGTATGAATCTCGAGGGCACATACTTCGAAAAGGTGGAAATCGCAGGTCCCGGCTTCATAAACTTCTTCCTTTGCGATGACTATTATGCAGATATCCTTTTTGAAATAAAAGAAGCAGGTGACAGCTACGGCAGAAGCGACTACGGCAAGGGTAAGAGCATAAACGTTGAATTCGTTTCCGCTAACCCCACAGGTCCTATGCATATGGGTAACGCAAGAGGCGGCGCTTTAGGTGACTGTCTTGCCGCAGTACTCGACTATGCAGGCTATAATGTAGCAAGAGAATTCTATGTAAACGATGCGGGCAATCAGATTGATAAGTTTGCACTTTCACTTGACATAAGATATCAGCAGATCTGCGGTAAAGATGCCGAGCTTCCCGAGGACAGCTATCACGGTGAGGATATTATCGAAAGAGCTACCGAATTCAAAGAGGCTTACGGTGACTCATATCTTAATAAGAGCGAGGCTGAAAGAAGAAAGGCTCTGGTAGAATTCGCACTTCCCAAAAACCTCGAAAATATGAAAGCCGCTATGGCAAAGTACCGTATCGACTATGATTTATGGTTCAGCGAGCTGACTCTTCACAATGGCGGTGAGCTGAAGGAGACAATCGATATTCTCACAGAAAAGGGATACACCTATGAAAAAGACGGTGCCCTCTGGTATAAGAATATAGAAGTTCAGACAGAAATGCTTTTAGCTCAGGGCAAGACTCAGGATTATATCGATAAGCTCGAGCTTAAAGACGATGTACTCATCAGAGCTAACGGCAATCCCACATATTTCGCGGCAGATATCGCTTACCACAGAAATAAGCTGGAAAAGAGAGGCTTCGACAAGGCAATTGACGTATGGGGTGCAGATCACCACGGTCACGTTGCAAGAATGAAGGGTGCAATGAAGGCTGTAGGCATTGATCCCGACAGACTCGATATTCTTCTTATGCAGTTTGTCCGTCTTGTACGCGACGGCGAGGTTGTAAGAATGTCCAAGAGAACAGGTAAGGCCATAACTCTCGTTGACCTCCTTAATGAAGTGCCCATCGACGCAGTAAGATTCCTCTTCAATATCAGAGAGCCGGGCTCACTTATGGACTTCGACCTTGACCTTGCAGTTGAGGAAAGCTCACAGAACCCCGTTTACTATTGTCAGTACGCTCACGCAAGAATATGCAGTATCCTGTCGAAGATAACCGCTGAGGGCAAGACAGTAAGAGACTGCACAAAAGAAGAACTGGCAAAGCTCAGCTGCCCTGAGGAAAGAGAGCTTATCCGCTTCCTTTCAACTCTCGGTGATGTAATAATCAACGCCGCTAAAAACTATGACCCTGCAAAGGTAACTCACTATGCAGTTGACCTTGCAACTCATTTCCACAAGTTCTATAACGCCTGCCGTGTAAGCGTAGAGGACGAAGAACTTATGCAGGCAAGACTTTTCCTTTGTGTATGTGTCAAGGATACAATGAAGAGTATTCTCAATATGCTCAGAGTTGAAGCTCCCGAAAGAATGTAATCTTTCCGATTATATGATTTGATTTAAGGGAAAAATAATGTTATTAATGTAATTTTAAGTAATACCCATATAATAAAAACAAATAAAATTAAAAGGAGTAGAACTATGAACGTAGAGAAAATACTCGTAGTAGACGATGACCTCAATATCTGTGAATTACTCAGATTATATCTTACAAAGGAAGGCTATAACGTTGTAATAGCCAATGACGGTGTTTCAGCCGTAACAATGTTCCAGGAGGAAAGTCCCAGCCTTGTGCTTCTTGACATTATGCTTCCAAAGCTTGACGGCTGGCAGGTATGCAGAGAAATCAGAAAGTTCTCTGAGACTCCCATTATTATGCTCACAGCAAAGGGCGAGGTATTCGACAGAGTACTCGGTCTTGAGCTCGGCGCAGATGACTATGTTGTAAAGCCCTTCGATACAAAGGAAATCGTTGCAAGAATCAAGGCAGTTCTCAGAAGAAGTGCCGCTTCAGCAGGCGAAGAGGTTAAGGAAGTTCATTACGACAAGCTTTCAATCAACCTTACAAACTATGAGCTCAAGGTAAACGGTGTTCAGATTGATACACCTCCCAAAGAGATGGAGCTTATTTTCCACCTTGCAAAGAACCCCAACAGAGTATTCACAAGAGACCAGCTTCTTGACGAGGTATGGGGCTATGACTACTACGGTGACTCAAGAACAGTTGACGTGCATGTTAAGCGCCTTCGTGAAAAGCTTGAGGGTGCTTCCGATAAATGGGAGCTCAGAACTGTATGGGGCGTAGGCTACAAGTTCGAAACCAAGGAATAATAACATAAAGACTAAATGAATAACTGCAAACGCCTGATATTTTTGTCAGGCGTTTTGTTGAAACGGGAGGGAATCCTATGAAGGAACAAAAGCGAAAGCCCAGAAAAAAGAAAAAAGGCAGTAACCTGTTTATCAGATACTTCACTATTTCGTCTATGACGGTGTTTGTCAGCTTCGTTTTCATTGCACTTGTAATGATTTTTTTCATTGCAGCACAGTGGTGGACAGATAAGGTTGATATTCTCAGCAAAAATGCTCAGGATATTGTTGCGATATATACCTATCTTGATACGGATAACGAGCTTGACGAGGAGCTTATTACAGGTACTCTTAAAATAATGTCAGCAGCCACTGAGTCGGATTACTTTATTACCGATGCCAACGGTGATGCATTTTATTGTGGTGACTGCGAAAGCGGACAATCCTCAAGCTGCGACAATCACAAGGAGCTCGTAATTGATGAGGCGACGCTTCTCAGAGCCATTGATGGCGGCTTCTCGGACTATATGACTGACGATGACTTCGGTATAGGCCGATTCGTTGTTGCCGTACCCGTCAGAGACGAGGCAGGCGAGGTAAGGTGTATAGTTTTCGCCGTTGAAGACGCTATTACGGGAATGATTCCTTATGTTGCAAGTATCGCTACGGCCTTCTCCTATTCAATGCTTGTTGCCCTTGCAATTGTGTTTATCACTATGTTCTTCACTGCAAGGGGTATCACCAAGCCTCTTACGGAAATGCGTGAGGTTACGGAGCACTTTGCAAGAGGTGACTTCGAATATAAGGCTAACGAAAACTACAGAAAGCGTGATTTCAAGGATTTTGCCAAGGCACTTAATAAGATGGCATACGAGCTGAAAATTGATGACGAAGCCCAGAAGAGCTTTATTGCCAATGTGTCTCACGAGCTGAAAACACCTATGACCTCAATAGGCGGCTTCATTGACGGCATACTTGACGGCACAATTCCGCCCGAGGAGGAAAAGAAGTATCTTCAGGTTGTTTCAAGCGAAGTAAAGAGACTGTCGAGAATGGTTGTATCTATGCTGAATATCTCTAAGATTGAGGCAGGCGAAATCGAGCTTTCGGCAACAAAATATGATGTGGGTCAGCAGATATTTGAAACACTTCTCTCTTTTGAAAAGAAAATCGAAGAAAAGCACATTGAGATAGCAGGCTTTGAAAAAATGAACGGTGTAATTATCGAGGCTGACCGTGACCTTCTTCAGCAGGTTGTCTATAATCTCTTTGACAACGCAGTTAAGTTCACCCCAGAAAACGGCACCATCACCGTGGCGGCCCACAGAGGCAGCGAGGGTACAAAGGTAACAATCAGAAACTCCGGTGCAGGTGTAAGCGAGGAAGAAATTGCAAGAATATTCGAACGCTTCTATAAGGTTGACAAATCCCGAAGCTTTGACACTAAGGGTGTGGGTCTTGGCCTGTATATTGTCAAGACTATTGTCAATATGCATGAGGGAGAAATTACTGCCTCAAGCAAGCAGGGAGAATATACGGAATTTTCCTTCGAAATTCCTTTCATAAACTGATTATAAATTTTAACTTTTTTTAAGTAAATGAATATAAGATGTTAGCATATTGAATACAAATTACAGTCGTTTTCTGTAAACACAGAAAGGAGTAATACTTATGAACGACAATGAAAATATCTTCCCTGAAGAAAACCTGTCTGAGGAAAAGGAAGCTCAGACTGAGGCAGTGCCCGAGGAAGTCAGCTGTGAGCCGAAGAGTGCGGATATATTTTCACCCGTAGGCTCAAGAGATGTTTTTTCTCATACCAAAGACGAAGAAATTTCTGCTGAGGTGCCCGAAGAGACAGAAGCTGAGCCTGTGCAGAGCGAAGAAGTATTTGAGGGCAACCCCTTTGACAGCTTCCCCAAGAGCACATATATTAATCCACAGGAGCCTGTTATAAAGGCCGGTGAGCCCGCAGAAAGCAGTGAGATTCCCGAAATCAAAACAGAAACTCCCGCATTTAATCCTTATGTGGCTCCGTCGGGCAGTACCTATCATCAGGCTTACAGAAATGTGAATAACCCTCAGAGTGCTCCGAATTTTTCGCAGCCTCCCTATAATCAGAACGGTCCTGCTTTTAATCAGCAGCAGACATACAGAGGCCCCGATGTGACTCCTCCTAAGAAGTCAAAAGGCAAAATTGCAATTACCGCTATCGTGGCAATTTGTGTTGTAATAGCTCTCGGTGCTATTGTTACAAGCCTTTTCGGCGGTAACGGCGGTGCAGACACTCAGAAGACAACAAATCCCACACTCGGTGTTGATGACGATGTTACAATAAACGCAATTCAGACTACAGCACCCTCACTTAATCTCAGCAGTGTCAACTCCGTTTATGTTGCAGAAAAGGTAAGACCCAGTGTTGTAGGTGTAATGGTTTATTCCGACGGTCAGCTTGCTGGCGAAGGCTCAGGCGTACTCTGGGGTGAGGACAGCAGCGGTACTTATACTTACGTTGTTACCTGTGCACACGTTATTGATGAAAGCGATGTTACCTACGGCGTGCTCTTACTTGACGGCAAGACCTATGAAGCCGAGAAGGTGGCAACGGACACAAGGACAGATATCGGTGTGCTTAAAATCAAGGCAACAGGACTTCCTCTTGCTGAAATCGGTGACTCTTCATCACTGAGAGTCGGCGAGCCTATCTACGCTATCGGTAACCCCGGCGGTGCAGAGTATTTCGGTTCAATTACAGACGGTATCGTATCGGCTATTGACCGCAGTGTCAGTGCAACATATACAATGACCTGCATTCAGCACAATGCGGCTATCAACCCCGGTAACTCGGGCGGTGCTCTTGTAAATACTGCAGGACAGATCGTGGGCATCAACTCATCTAAGATTGCTTCAACTGAATATGAGGGTATGGGCTTTGCGGTACCCACATCAATTGCACAGACAGTTGCAGAAGCTCTTATCAGGCACGGATATGTACCTAACAGACCCAAACTCGGTATCCAGTATTCGGAAGTCAGTGCATATCAGCTTTACAGTATGGTAGTTTCCATCAAGGGACTTCCTCAGGGCTCACTCGTTATTGCGGGCATTTCTCAGGATAGCTCACTTGCAGATACTGAGGCTGAGGTCGGCGATCTTATTATTGCGGTAAACGGTAAGGATATGGATGACAGCAGTGTGCTTCTTGACCTTATTGATACGGGCGCAGTCGGTGACAAGCTGACACTTACACTCTGCCGCATTGAGCAGAGAACTTACAAGACAAAGACCTTTGATGTTACAATAACACTTGTTGAAGATAAGGGAGACACTCAGGAGGAAGAGCCTACAACTACGGCTCCCAGCTACAATGACGGCTATTACTATGGCGGTGCAGGAAGCTTTGAGGACTTCTTCAAGGATTACTTCGGCTTCGGCTGGTAAGAAATAAATTAGGAATTCGGAATGCGGAATTCGGAATTGCGACGGACCGAGGCGGTGTAGGGTACTTCCTACCCGCCTCTTTTACTGTTATGACATTTACTTTCAGTTTGATGAAGAGGTGAGGTGGGGCTCCATAGGCGAACTGTGTTCGCCTCAGCGACGCTGTCGCTGTAAATCGCTCAGGGCGATTTAATGGAGCCC
>JAZSGK010000150.1:0-3310 GCA_045532695.1 Acutalibacteraceae bacterium | reverse complement strand
TGCGATACACTCAGCAACGAGAGTACCTGTAATTTTATAAGCGTCACGGAAGGGCATACCCTTTTTAACGAGGTAGTCAGCGCAGTCCGTAGCATTGATAAATCCCTTTGCAGCCGCATTACGCATATTATCTTTAAGAACTCGCATTGTAGACAGCATAGGAGTAAATGTCTTTACGCAAAGCTTTACATTGTCGATAGTATCGAAAATAGCTTCCTTGTCCTCCTGCATATCCTTATTATATGCAAGGGGGAGTCCTTTCATCATTGTAAGGAGAGTTACGAGATTTCCGTTTACTCTGCCTGTCTTGCCGCGGATAAGCTCTGTAACATCGGGATTTTTCTTCTGAGGCATAATTGATGAGCCTGTAGCAAATGCATCATCAAGCTCCACGAATTTAAATTCCCATGAGCACCAGAGAATTATTTCCTCGGAAAAACGTGAAAGGTGTGTCATAAGAAGTGACATTGCACAGTTGAGTTCCACGCAATAGTCACGGTCAGAAACGCCGTCAAGGCTATTTTCCATAGGAGCAGTAAATCCGAGCAATTCAGAAGTCTGCTGGCGGTTTGTCTTGTAGGTAGTACCTGCAAGCGCTCCGCAGCCGAGAGGGCAGAAATTCATTCTCTTTGCGGCATCCTGCAATCTTTCAAGGTCACGGAGAAGCATCCACACATAAGCCATAAGGTGATGTGCAAATGTTATGGGCTGGGCTCTCTGGAGATGTGTATAGCCGGGCATAACTGTTTCTGTATGCTCCTTAGCCATAACGATAATTGCGGAAATAAGCTTCTTAATCATATCAGAAATTTCAGCTATTTCGTCACGGAGATAAAGTCTCAGGTCAACTGCTACCTGGTCATTTCTTGAACGTGAGGTGTGAAGTCTTTTTCCCACCGCACCAAGACGCTTTGTCAGTTCAGCCTCAACGAACATATGAATATCCTCGGCATTTGGGTCAAGCTCCAGTCTGCCGTTGTCTATATCGTCAAGGATTTCTTTCAGACCGCCGATAATTTCAAGGCTGTCCTCCTTTGTGATAATTCCGCAGTCACCCAGCATTGTTGCGTGGGCGATACTGCCCTGTATATCGTGACGGTACATACGTCCGTCAAAGGCAATTGAAGAATTGAAAGCGTTTACGGTTTCATCTACCTGCTTTGAAAATCTTCCTGCCCACATCATATCTGCCATAATATTTCTCCTTTTTATTTTTTGAGCCGTTAGCTTTTAGCTGTTAGCCTTTAGCCTGCAATTTCATACCGAATTTCTGATATTGATATGCTCAAAGCTTATATTATCCTCATCAACTTCAATCAAAAGATAGGAAGCACCTTCTAATCCCGAAGCCGAAACAGAAACTACATTTCCATTGACAAAATTTCTATGAGAATGACCGACTATAGCAAGGTCATATTTCGTCACATCGTCGCTTTTACAAGCCTTGTCAAACTCGCCGTTTTTCAAGGACGAAAGCGATAAAAACGGGTATGCCGAATTAACATCAAGAAACAAGAAATGCGAAAAATGTATTTTATGTCCGTGATATTCATATTCATAAAACAATGGCATATCCTTGACGAACTGCATTTGCTCATCTGTAAGCTTTTTTCTCATTTCGTCATAATAACCCCTCAGATATTCAACATCGGGGTCAACATCAACGCCGTGTTCAATATAAAGCTCACAATTCCCTTTTAAACAGATTATTCCGCTATCTTTTAGCATTTCCAGACATTCTGTTTCTTCATTTCCACGCTGAAAAATATCGCCTAAATACACCGTCAGGTCTGCATTTTCTTCTTTAATCTGTTCAAGTACTGCTTTTAATGCTTTAAGATTTCCATGAATATCTGAAAATACTGCAATTTTCATAATGCATCCTTTCTGAGCTTTTAGCCGTCAGCTTTATAATCAACTATAAGCTAAAGGCTAATGGCTAAAGGCTGACAGCTTATTTAACATATTTGTTTCTGTAGAACAAATCATCTCTTTTTGTAAAGCCTATATGCTCCCAAAAAGCGTTGCCATTGTCATTATCTTTGAAAACCACAAGCAGAACCTTTGTAATACCCTCTTTTTCAAGAGCGTCCATAGCATTGTCTACAAGCATTTTACCAATGCCCTGCTTCTGATATTCGGGGAGTACAGAAACATGGTGAAAAAGTCCTCGTCTGCCGTCGTGCCCTGCCAGAATTGTACCAACGATTTTTCCGTTATCCTCGGCAACAAAGCTTGTTGTGGGATTTCGTCTGATATACTTTGCAAATCCCTCTGCACTGTCATCAACGGGATTTGTGCCTTCATGGTTTTTCCATACCTCACAAATACCGTCAAAATCAGCAATTGTCATTACCCTGATTTTCACCATTGTTTTTACTCCTTTCTGAGCCGTTAGCTTTTAGCCTTTAGCCGTCCGCTTTATAATCAACTACAAGCTAAAGGCTAATGGCTAACAGCTAATAGCTGTTAATTACAACAGGCAGGAGAAAGCCTCCTCCTGCCTGCCTTTTCTTTAAAATATCTGCCGTGCCGACGTGACCCGCCTGCACGGGCGTCCGTGCGCTTACTTATTCTGCTCTCTCTTCTTGTCAAGCTGAGCCTTAACCTTGATAGGAAGACCAAAGAGATTGATGAATCCTGCGGAATCAGCCTGATTGTAAACCTCATCCTCGTCAAATGTAGCAACTTCCTCATCATAGAGAGTATATGGAGAAGTTACACCTGCGTTGATGATATTGCCCTTGTAAAGCTTAAGCTTAACGTCACCTGTAACAGTTTCCTGTGTCTTGTCAACGAAAGCTGTCATAGCCTCACGGAGAGGAGTATACCACTGACCGTTGTAAACGATATCAGCAAACTTGATTCCGAGATACTGCTTGATTCTTGCAGTTTCCTTATCAAGACAGATTGTTTCAAGTACCTCGTGTGCGTGGTAGAGAATAGCACCGCCGGGAGTTTCATAAACACCTCTGGACTTCATACCAACAAGACGGTTTTCAACCAGGTCAGCAAGACCGATACCGTTCTCACCGCCAAGCTTGTTGAGTGCAGATACCATTTCTACGCCATTAAGCTCCTTGCCGTCAAGCATTGTAGGGATACCCTTTTCAAAGTGGATTGTGATGTATGTGGGCTTGTCGGGAGCTTCGAGAGGAGATACGCCCATTTCAAGGAAGCCGGGCTTCTCATACTGTGGCTCATTTGCAGGATCTTCAAGGTCAAGTCCCTCGTGTGAAAGGTGCCAGAGGTTCTTATCCTTGGAGTAGTTTGTCTCTCTGTTAATCTTAAGAGGAATGTTGTGAGCCTC
>JAZSGK010000088.1:0-2129 GCA_045532695.1 Acutalibacteraceae bacterium | reverse complement strand
GCCGGAAATGTCGCCTTTCTGCTTTATTTCATCAGCCAGTTCACCGCCTGAAAGAAGAGAGACGGCCATAGTGATGAATGCCATAAGAACCGATAAAAAGTTTGTCATTGTTTTTTCCTCCTGTAGTGTTATTGTCGGGACGGCCTTTTAAGCTGAGGCAAAATAAAAAGTGCGCCCCAAAGAGACGCACAAAAAATGCATCTCATTTGTTGTCACACAAATTTCACTGATAGTCCGCTTGGGATATAGGCAAACAGAGACACATTTTTACCGATAGTGTCCCCAAACGAAGCAAACATAATATGAAATTTATGTGACAAATACAGTTTAACATCATTTAATAAAAAAATCAACCATTATTTTCGGCAGAGGTCTGCAGCTGGTCGGGGCTCCGTAGCCGAACGGAGTTCGGCAGGAGGCACCTGCAGCGCCTCCCAAAACCGCATTTATGCGGTTTACGGAGCCCCTTTGTCGTTTCCTGTAGTAAACTATATCCTATTTTCGTCAAATTCACCAAATATATGCCTGATTTTTCTATCACCAGTTTTGTCAGAAGTGTGTTATAATGTCATTAACGGCAGGGTACCAAAAATAAGCCCTGCAAAAGAAAAAGGAGACTGTTATGAACACTTACACAAAAAAAGAACGTAACATGTACCTTATCGGTCTTTTGGGTCAGAATATGATCTATAACATTATCGGTACAGGTATGGCTTTCTACTTCCAGAGCGTTATCTTCATTCCCGCAATGGCTATCAGCGTTATTATGGGTATTGCACGAGTATGGGACGCTATCAATGATCCTATGATGGGTACGATCGTTGACCGTACAAGAACAAAATGGGGCAAATGCCGTCCTTATCTTTTCTTCGTACCCGGCGTAGTTATGGTAACAACTATTCTTACATTCATCAACGGCCAGTATTCGGGCTCTAACTCAGCGACAACAAATGCCATCATCATTGGTTGGGCAGGCGTTTCTTACATACTCTGGGGTATGACCTACACAGCAGGTGATATTCCCATCTGGGGTATTACTGCTCTTATGACTGAAAGCGATAAAGACCGCTCAAAGCTTCTCGGTCTTGCCCGTATCGTCGGCGGTATCGGCTCAGGTATCATTATGCTTTCAATTATTCCTGTTTCTCAGACTGTCGGTGCTAAGTTTACAGAAGGCGGCATGAGCCAGGCCAAGGGTCTTCAGTACGGATTTATAGTTGTGACAGTTATTCTTACTGTTATCGGTTCGGCTGCTTTCCAGTGCTCAGCTTATGCCAAGGAAAGAGTTAAGCAGCCCTCAGACGATGCCAAGGGCTTTATCGATAATGTTAAGATTATGTGGGGCTGTAAGCCTTTCAGAAGAATCCTTATCTCAGGCGTTATCAAGGCTCCCATGCAGATTCTCGGTCTTGTTGCAATGACACTTCTTTCATACTACTTCGGCGACAACGGCGGTGACGGCCAGGACTATATGCTTTATATGGTACTCCTCGGCGGACCTATGTTCATCGGTCAGTTTGCTGCAATGGCTATCGTTCCCAAAATGTGTGAAAAGCTTGAAAAGAGAAAGGTATATAATGTTACAAGCATTATCGGTGCGATTCCCTTTATTCTTCTCTTTGTTGTTTATCTTATTGACGGCACAGGCCTTTACAAGTGGCACTGGATTGCAATTATGGCAGTACTCTTTGCTGTTGCAGGTGCAGGCGTAGGTGCTTCAACAGTTATTCAGTCAATTATGATCGCAGACTGCGTTGACTATGACGAATATCATACAGGCTACCGTCCTGACGGTGTATTCTTCTCAGGTCAGAGCTTCATCACCAAGCTTGGTGCAGGCGTATCATCATTCATTCAGGGTATCGTATTTGCTGCTGTAGGCTTCAGCGGTGACGCAGTTGCAGCATGTAACGAAGCTCTTGCAGCTTCACCTAAGGAGGACTTCCTTTTTGCTACAGCTCCCGAGTTTGAGCCCTACCGTTTCGGTATGTTCTTCCTTATTACTATCCCCGCAGCTATTACCTGCTTCATCTCCGTAATTCCTATGCTCAAGTATGAAATTACCAATGAAAGTTATAAGAAGATTCTTGCAGAGCTCAACGAAAAGAGAAATGCAGAAGCAAAATAAT
>JAZSGK010000022.1:0-4596 GCA_045532695.1 Acutalibacteraceae bacterium | reverse complement strand
AGGTTTTTTATGGCACCAATTTTATATATAGTCGGCACTCCTATAGGCAACCTTGGCGATATGTCACCCAGAGCTGTTGAGACACTCTCTCAGGTGGATTTCATTGCCGCTGAGGATACCAGAGTGACACTTAAGCTTCTTAACCACTTCGGCATAAAAAAGCCTATGATAAGCTATTTTGAGCATAACAGACGTGAAAAGGGCGAGGTTATAGTTGCAAGAATATTAGCAGGGGAGATCTGTGCTCTTGTTACCGATGCAGGTATGCCGGCAGTGTCCGACCCGGGAGAAGATCTTGTAAGACTCTGCCATGACAGTGGCATTCCCGTTCAGAGCGTGCCGGGTCCCACAGCCTTTGCAACGGCGGTTGCACTCTCGGGTATGAATGTAGGCAGATTCACCTTCGAGGGATTCCTTAGTATGAACAAGGTTTCACGCCGTGAGCATTTAGAATCAATCAAAGACGAAAAGCGCACAATGGTCTTTTACGAGGCACCCCATAAGCTCAGTGCAACCCTCAAGGACTTATATGAGACTCTCGGCAATCGAGAACTGGCAATAGTACGTGAGATAACAAAAATCCACGAGGAGGTTATCCGTACCGACCTTGAGAGTGCGGCTGAAAAGTATGCTGAAGAAAAGCTCAAAGGTGAAATTGTGCTGATTATCTCCGGTAAACCCGAGTCCGAAGAAGAGGAAGTCACCCTCGAGGACGGCATTTCACTTGCTAAGGTTTATATAAGCGAGGGAATGGGTATAAGTATGGCGGCAAAGACTGCTGCAAAGCAGACAGGCCTTAAAAAAGGCGACATATATAAAGCACTTCAGGAGGAAGAAATATGAGTGAATGGTTTTCACAGTACGGCTATCTTATAGGCGTGTTTGTTATAGTTTCAGTTGTGTTTATAATAGTGCTCAATAAGGCTGCAAAGGCATACAGTAAACATTTCAACACTGTAAATGAGCAGAAAAAACAGCTTGAATACCTGACAAATCTCAAGAATAAATACAGAAACATCACTGCGCAAGAGCTTGATAATTGCAGTGATGATGAAATCTCAGAGGGTTTTGCGCTTCTGACTCAGGTCGAAATGCAGAAATGCGACGATATGGAAGCTTATTTCCGTCGTCTACCGAAGGAAAAACAGTATATCTATGTCCTCGATGTCTTCACTCAGGACGGCAGTGCCAAGGAATTTTACTCACAGAACGGCGAAATCCTCACTGATATAATTATCGATGCCCTCAAGGCAATCGGCATGGGCGACTTTGCAGATAAGCTTTCACAAATCGCTAAGATGTATAATAAAGACGATGAGAGTGTATCCTTCAGCAGTGAAACTATTGACAAGTTTGACGAAGAAATTAACACTATGTGTGTTTTAAGTGAAATCAGGCATAAAACTGCAGAATATATAAAGGCAAATTTTAATCTTCTGTAAATTAACATCTGTACATTTGACTTAAGGATTTTTTTGTAGTATAATACCATAGAATTAAAATGGGAGGTGATATTGTTGCGTAAAATAGTTGCAGTGTTTTTAGCTCTTGCTACTGTAGTAGTTCTGTTTACAGCTTGTGACGGTAATGAAGAGCCTACTACAAACCCGCCTATCTCAACAGGCGAAGTTTCAACGACCGAGCCATCAACTGAAAAACAGTCATATGTTCTTACAACAGGCGCAGATAAAACAGTACCCTGGCAGGAAACAACAAGATTTGAAACAACAACTGCAGATCTTAACGCTATAACAGTACCTACCGATCCTATCGATGTGCCTCCCGTAAACATTATCGGCACAACAGGCTCATCTTTACCCATAACAATACCTACATCGGCTACTAATCCGACAACTACAACAGAGCCTTCTCTGTTTATGCCTTCGAGCACTTCTACAACAAAGGCAACTACAACAACAAAGAAGCCCACAACAACCACTCAGGTTGAAAAGTTCCCCACAGCCGTTATAATCGACTCAGAGGGCTATAACTCCTCATCAGGCAAGCTTTATCTCGGCGTCAGTCCAAGCGGCTGGAGTTCGGATATCAAGGCTAATTCAACAAGCATCAGCATAAAGATTGACGGCGTAACAGCACCGAGTAAGGTTACCTGCAGTGTTACCGCAGGCAAAAACAGCGACGGTATGCAGGAAATTGTCATCGACCTTTCATCTCAGAGCGTAACATCGGGCAGCACAGTAACATACACAATTCCCGAAGGCTTCCTTGTTTCAAAGTCGGGCACACAGTATAATACATCTTATACAAGCAGTGCTACAATTTAAAATTATTTCAGCAGGATTTTTGTCCTGCTGATTTTTTTACATATTTTTACCTTAGGGGCAAAGACTTATTAAGGGTGATCATATGGTTTATAAAATACGTCTCAAGGCAAGAGAAAAGCAGGCTGAATGCAGTTCAATTCTGCTTCTTAGTTTTTTTATTACTGCGCTGACAGTCTTTACGCTGAATCTTTTACCTCTTGTCTACACTGTAGCGTTTAAGCCTTTTATTCCGGGTACGGGCAGAATTGTACCTTTGATTTTATCGGGTAGTCTGCTGACGGTATCTGCAGTTTTTTATAATGCCCTGTCAATGGGCTGTGACAGATTTATGCTCAAGAGAGCCGAAAATACTGTAGCCGGGGCAGGGGATATTTTTTATTATTTCGCCCCGAAGAGGCTCTTTTCCCTTTGTGGCTTCAGTCTGATTTTTTCTCTTCGCAGGTCTTTGATTTTTGCTCTTTTGTCTCTACCGTCTGCAGTCTGCGGAATGATCTGCTATTCTCTTTGCGTCAAGGGCTTTTCAGCGGCAGTGTGCGGTATATTTGCCTTGTTTACAGGCTTGTTTTTTATTCTTGCAGCTATATATTTTTCGCGTATTTGCGACACATACTTTCTTGTAAAATACAGATATATCAAAGGTGATTACCTGAATCTGTGGCAGCTTTTTGCCTCGTCACAGGAAATGATGGTATGTAGAATTAAAAGACTCCATCAGATGAAAATGAGCTTTGCGGGTTGGTTTTTACTTTGTATATTCGTTGTGCCGATTCCTTATGTATGGGCGTATTACCGACAAAGTAAGGCTTGTTTTGCAGCTGAAGAAGAAAAGTTGTAAGTTTTTCATAAAATTTTATAAAAACTATTTATTTTTTTATTGATATATGCTATAATAAAGATGCCGAAAGGCAGAAATCCCTATTTTAACAGAGAGGAGCTGACGATATGAAAATTACAGTTATCGGCAGAAAATGCACACCGAGAGATTCTTTCAAAGACAGAGCAGAAAAAAGACTCAAAAAGGTAGAGAAATTCTTCGGCTCAGAGACTGAAGCCAAGGTAACGGCGACAGTTGAAAAAAACGAGCAGATTGTTGAAGTTACAATCTATCATGACGGTATGATTTTCCGCTCTCAGGAAAGAGCAATCAATATGAACGATGCTCTTGACAGGTGCGCTGACTCAATTGTTCGTCAGATTCGCAAAAACAAAACCAAGGTAGAAAAGAAGCTACGTCAGGCGGCCTTTGAAGAGTACGATGCCATTGAGACTTTCGAGCCTGAAGATGATTACAGCATTGTCCGGTCAAAAGAGATTCTCCTTAAACCTCAGAGCGTCGAGGAAGCTATTTTGCAGATGAATCTTCTCGATCATCAGTTCTATATGTTCCTTGATTCTTCAAGCTATAAAACCTGTGTTGTATATGCAAGAAAAGACGGCGGCTACGGCGTACTCATTCCTGAAACCGAATAAAACTGAATAATATTTGTCAGAGGATAAGCCCCGCTTATCCTCTGATTTTGTCTTAGTCTGATGAAGAGGCGGGTTCGGGGGCTCAGGAGCCGATGAAATCGGCTGAGCGGCACTGCGTGCCGCTCCCAAAATCCACGCCGTGGATTTTGCCTGAGCCCCCTTGCACAGACTACCTGCCTGCAATATTTTTCACAATCTCTCTGAATACCGGCAGACAGTCAGCAGTACCGCTTTTACCCTTTTCATTCATCACAATTATTATATACTCCGGGTTATTAGCCGGATAAAAGCCTGCAAACCAGGTTCGGAGAATTTCTTTTCCGTTTTTATATATTCCGCTTTGTGCTGTGCCTGTTTTACCTGCTGATGAGTCGAGAGAGTAAGTCTTTGCCGTTTCGGACAGCATTTTTTTAAGGTTAAGCACCGTTTCATCTGACAATACTTTTCTCTGAGAGGAGACAGGCTCTTTATTCATTAGCCCCATATAATTTGTAAAGCCCATAACAAGCTGAGGACTTACTGCGTTTCCTGTTGAGAGTGCATGATAAGCTGCTGCAATCTGCAATGGCGAAGCTGAGAAATCTCCCTGACCGAAGGCGAAGTTTGCAAGGTTGCCCTTGATGATGAGACTTTCAGCGGTCGGCAGAAGTCCGTAAGAGCTTTTAATCATAGGCGCAAGGGTAATCTGACTACCAAGTCCCATATCTTTGCAAAGCTTCAGCAGATGGTCTGTGTCGGTGTTCATAATAAGATTGATAAAATATGTGTTACAGGAAACTGCGAGAGCTTCTGTCATAGTTATTTTGCCGTGGACCTTATTGTCATAGCACCTGAATACTCT
>JAZSGK010000249.1:0-3512 GCA_045532695.1 Acutalibacteraceae bacterium | reverse complement strand
GATCTTATCCTCACTGAACCTTCAACAGATAAAGATGAGGATAAAGACGAGGATAAAACCACAACCAAGCCTCTGACTCCCGAAGAACAGTGGCAGCAGATAAAGAAGGATTATCCCAATGTGCTTTTCCCTGCAAATATTCAGCTGAAATACGCCAAGCTTTACGGCGAGAATCAGGACTTTGTTGGTTATCTTTCAGCCGAAGGAGTAAATCTCAATCTCCCAGTTGTACAGACAACAAATGACGAGGTTTATCTCAACAAAAACTTTTACGGAGCTAAAACCAAATACGGTTGTCCCTTTGTGACTCACCTTAACAATATGTCTTATAACCACCTCGATATGAATACCGTCATTTTCGGTCACCATATGAATAACGGTACTATCTTCGGTGCTCTTGATAAATATAAGACCCTTGCAGGCTATAAAGCAGCTCCCGTAATTTCCTTCAACACTCTTTATAAGGATTATCAGTGGAAGGTTATCGGTGCTTTCATTACTAACGGCTATGCATCAGGTGACGGCGGATATATATTCCCTTACTTTTTCACCAACCTCAGCTCTGCAAGTAAAATGACAGCATACTTAAGTGAGCTCGCACAGCGTTCACTTTACGATACAGGCGTTGATGTGCTTCCTTCGGATAAGCTTCTTACTCTTTCAACCTGCTCACACGAATTCGATGATGCGCGTTTTGTTGTTGTTGCAAGGCTTGTAAGACCCGGAGAAAAAACAGCTGTAGACACTTCAAGGGCAGTTGTCAACTCGAAGCCCAGATACCCTCAGGCATATTACAGCAAAAAAGGAATGACCAATCCATATAAAAATGCAAGCCAGTGGTTTGCAAGCTAACAGGAGGTTTAAAAAATGATGAAACTGTTTATCTTGGATAATCTCTCTGCTTTTTCGTCAGATACCGTATTTAAAATTTGTCTCAGCCTTGAAGAAAAAGGTCTTCAGGAGGAAAATGTCGAAAGATTCAGCAGCTATGATGATCTTTTTGAAGCTGCTGCCGTTGCTCTTGAGGACGGCGAACATATAATTGTTGCCGCAGAAAACGGTGACTTTATAGCTGTCAAAAACGCTCTTATTCCATATTTTTCACTCCAGGGCACACAGAATTCCGATATTGCAGAGGCTATTGCAAAAAATAACAGTGACCTTTCCGCTATTGATATGGAAGGCCACAGCCTTTCACCCATCGGCGCTATCAGCCTTTTAAGCGGAGACGGACTTTACAGCGGTTTTTCTACTCTTGTTTCAGGAGGCAGACTCACCTGCTTACCTCTTGACTTTACAAGAGTTGACAATATGATCTCTACTCTTGTTGAACATATTATTTCAAGAGAAGAATCCCTTGCTGAAATGGGCGTTGAAGGCGAAATCCAGATGCCCGATATGGACCTTATCCCCGCAGTGACAGATATGGTCAGAGTTTTATATGACAGAGAAAAGACAATTGCTCTTGCTACAAGCGAAGCTACTATGTGGGTATACAATCTCTATGACAAGGTTGACTATCTGACAGATACCATTAAATTCGCAGATGTTGAGAATACAGGCAATGATGTGGCTGAAAACGAATCTGCAGCAGTAATAGCAAAGGCAAGAGATGCTATGATGAGCACAGGTGCTGACTTCGGCGGTGCAGTGTCCGATATTTTCTCCTCATACAGTGAAGAAGGAAATATTGTTTACTATGCTTTCGCTGCCGTTGTTGATTCTGAAACAGCAGGCGCAAAGAAAATTAACATAAGCGATCCTGCCAATCTTCCTATTATGCTTCCCAACGCCGTTATTCTTCTTTCAGATATGATCTGCAAAAAACTCCGTGCCGAAGCAAGAAAAGCAGAAGCCGAAGCTCCTGCCGAAGTGAAGAAAAAAGAGCCCCTTGTTATAACACCGAAAATGATCGGTATTATTGCCGCTCTTCTTCTCGTTATCATTATCCCCATTGTTCTCGTTATCAATATGATCGGCGGCGATGAGCCTACAACAACTTTGCCGCCACCGGTGACAAGCACTTCAACTACTGCACCTTCAACTAACAATCCCTTTGACTCAACTCCCACAAATCCGGTGCTTCCCAACAATGAAGTCGGTGCAACAGATATTTCCGCTTCATCAACTGCGGCTCCTCAGCCCTCAACAAGCGGTATTTTCACCTTCTATGTTTTCGGCTACGGACACGGTGTAGGTATGAGCCAGACAGGCGCCAACTACCTTGCAAATCAGGGCTGGACCTGGGCAGAAATTCTCGCTCACTACTACTATGACCCGAACACAAAGATTGTTCAGGGTGATGTTTATCCCGAAGAAATAACATACGCAGGCACAAAGTATGACACAAGAGAATATCTTGCAAGAGCTCTCGAATCAGAAATGGGCTCAACCTTCCATCAGGAAGCTCTCAAGGCTCAGTGTGTTGCAATATATACCTTCGCAAAACATTATAAATATAAGCTCGATGCCGATGCTACCGCTTTCACCGCTACAAGTCCCTCAACGGCAGTGTACAACGTAGTCGACGATGTTATGAGAAACGGCTTCTACATTTCAAACGGTGACGGTGCCGCTCTTACACCCTTCCACGCAATGAGCGCAGGCAAGACAACTTCCTATTATAATGTATGGGGTAAGAACTCAGAAACTCACGTTTCCTATCTTGCAGGCGGCAGAAAGAGCTACGGTGATTATCTTGAAGATGATTTCAAGTCAGTTTACACTATCACAAGCGCAGACCTTAAAAAGCTCATCGAATCAAACGATGACCTTAAGGTAAATCTTTCAGGTGATCCCTCAACATGGCTGACAATTCTCACTCACGACCAGGCTGTACGTGAAGACATCGGCTATGTTTCAACTATCAACGTAGGCGGTATGGTGCTTACGGGTAACGACTTCAGAATCAAGGTTATGGAAGGCCGCATCCGTTCACACTGCTTTGCCCTTCAGTATACTCCGCTGTAAGAGACGATCAAGTCTTGACAAGACACGAGTAAAAGAGTATACTTGCTATCAAGTAAATAAATATTATTTATAATAAAGGAGTAATCTATTATGGCATTAGTTACAACAAAAAAGATGTTTGAAGATGCATACAAGGGCGGTTACGCTATCGGTGCTTTCAACGTAAACAACATGGAAATCATCCAAGGTATCACAAGAGCTGCAAAGAAGCACAACTCACCTGTAATTCTTCAGGTTTCAGCAGGTGCAAGAAAGTATGCTGCTCACGGTTATCTTGTTGCTATGGTTAAGGCTGCTGCAGAAGAAACAGGTCATCCCATCGCTCTTCATCTTGACCACGGCCCCGACTTCGAAACATGTAAGGCTTGCATCGACGGCGGCTTCACATCAGTTA
Source organism: Acutalibacteraceae bacterium (assembly GCA_045532695.1). Lineage (GTDB taxonomy): Bacteria > Bacillota > Clostridia > Oscillospirales > Acutalibacteraceae > UBA6857. The sequence continues at coordinate 148 of JAZSGK010000249.1, read as the reverse complement.
TGATCGACGGCTCACACCTTGACTATGAAGACAACGTAGCTCTTACAAAGAAGGTTGTTGACTACGCTCACGCACACGGTGTTGTTGTTGAAGGCGAACTCGGTCAGCTTGCAGGTATCGAAGACGATGTTAACGTAAGCGAAGAAGA
>JAZSGK010000146.1:0-11538 GCA_045532695.1 Acutalibacteraceae bacterium | reverse complement strand
GATACGACGGACTCTTATGCGGCAACTTTCCTTACGGTAGTTTATAAGTATTACTGCAAGACAGGCGATATAGATTATCTTGTCAATCACTTCCAAGAAAGTCGGATCGTAGCCATGTCGTTCTGTGAGCCAAGGAGTTGTAAAAGTTTATTGTCTTCCTAAGACCGCTTGGCCTCCGACTTGATACGACGGACTCTTATGCGGCAACTTTCCTTACGGTAGTTTATAAGTATTACTGCAAGACAGGCGATATAGATTATCTTGTCAATCACTTCCAAGATCTTCTGCGTATAGCAAATGTTATGCTTGCCACAGAGCAGGGCGGTCTTACCTATGCAAAGCGTAACCACAGAGTTAAATACCTTATGGATAACTGCGAGGTATATGAGGGCGCAATGGCTGCTTCGGGAATATTCGTAGCTACAGGTGAAGAGACAGCCGGAGATGATATCAGTGACTTGGGAAAAGAATACGAAAGCTTTGCCCTGAGGGTAAAAGAAAACATTGAGCGTCAGCTCTGGAATTATGTTGGCGGATACTACAGACCGGGAATTGCCGCTTATGTGGGTGTACCTACAAAGATTTTCTCCTGGAATACATATTATCCTCAGGCCACATCACAGCTTTTCCCCATAATCTGCGGTGTAATAGAGCCGGGCAGCGAGAGAGCGAAGACTCTTTATGAGAAGTTCTCAGAGCATTACCACTGGGAAGCCTTTGAATATGACGATCCTTTCTATTGGGGCGCAAATGTCTATGCTGCGGCGGTGATGAATGACCTTGAGAGTGTGGTGGAATATATGGAAAACTATCTGCCTCTTACAGAAAAACACAGCTGGCCCCTTTACAATATGGATATTGCGAGGGTGTCCATGGCGGCATATATGATGCTGGAAAATTATAAATTATGAGTTATGAATTGCGGGACAGAAACTGCTGAAGGGCGGTATCTGCCCTGCGTTTTTTCTGAAGCGAAGCTTCCCTTTTTTAGCCTGAGAAAATTTATAAAGACTGCCGTTTATAATTCCTCAGCAGCCATATGGGCCTGTGGCAGAAAAATTGTGAAACAATGTGTAATTTTAATAAATTTTTATACTTTGACGTTCATATATTCCGATTTTTATTGACGGGGGAGAGCAAAAATAGTATGATTACATAGTCAAAGATTTTCGGAGGTAAACTTATGAAGATATTAAATAAGGCTCTGAGCCTTTTACTCTGTGTGATTATGGCATTTTCCTGCTGTGCTTTGCCTGCGGCGGCAAACGGGGAGGCGGAAACCACAGATTTTTCCTACAGTCTCAGATATTATACGGATAAAGCCGACTCCTACGGTGTGGGCAATATACTCGATGAAATAGACAAGCTTCTGAAGGAAAAGAATTATTCCGTTTCAGTGCCCGTAGTCTTAACAACCATAAAAATTGACCTGTCATCAATCAATGCGGTCTGTGAGACCTTTGATCTTTTCAAGGGTATTCTGTCGAACCTTGCAATGGTTGCTGTCAAGCGTGCTCTGGGAGATCTCGGTGAGCTTGATGTGAGCTCATGGAAAACGGGTATGCAGAGAGGCGCTCAGGATATTACAATCGTAACGGAGTTTATTGAGCTGCTTTTCAATAACAGAGAAATAATTGAGAAATTCTGCAGCGGTAAATTTGATGCAGGTGCCCTGAACGGTGTATTCAATATCGAAAAGCTCGTGGGTGAGGACGGCATCAGCGGTACTATCAAAAAGCTGATAATCGGTCTCGTATATGAAAAGGACACAAGAGCCTATAACGAGGCCTATGAGAAATACAAAAACAACTTCGACGCCTTTATTTACGGCGATCTGCTGAGCACCTATGCGGATAAGTATCTCCCGGGCTTTACAATGAATGAAAAGTCTACGGTGGAGGACCTTATCTGTGTTGCCTTCGGTCTTGTAGTTGAAAGATATATATAGCCCATTATTGCGGGTATCAATATTGATACGGCAAACAGCGAATATGAGGCTCTGAGAGCCCTTCACGGCCTTATCAATCTCAAGGGCTCAACCTATGACTTCTCAAAAATAAAATTCAATCCCAATCTCAGCTTCTTAAGTCAGGTAAACGGTGTGGTGGGTGCAATATTCACTCAGCTTATTCCCGGCTACAGCTGGAAAAGCGGTAACTATGACAAGATAAGCGAAAACATCGAGGGTGCCTTCAAATATCTCGGCAAAGAGTCGGGACTCATTGAAAACGCCGACTCTCTTACCTTTGACGAAATCGTAATGCAGGTTATCGGCATCCTGGCTGAAAACGTTGACCTTAAGGGTATCGACGAGGGTGTTACGGAATGTGAAACCTTAGAGGATATGGCGAAGGTTGCTCTTATTAATCTTACGGGCAAGCTCGGCATCGGTACAAGCTATAAGGACTCTGATTCATATCTTCTTGTCCTCGGTGACATTGCTTCTCACTATCTCTACAACAACTTCTGTGTGACAGATTTAAACGGCAAAACTCTTATGCCCGGTATGGGCTACGATGTTTTTGAGGTTGCGAATTTTGCCCTCAACTATCTGCTCTTTGATAAGAGCCTCGGAAGCTTCCTCGGCTTCAGCACCACAAAGAAAACCGATGTATTCACAAAGGTGGACAAGCTCCTTGACTATTTCGGTGCAACAAAGAGTAAGGGCGTTGCCTTTGAAAGTAAGAAATTCCTCTTAGGTGACGGAAAGAACAAGGGTCTTTTAGATGCCCTTTTCGCTCTTGATATTCAGTATGTTTTAGATATTACCGCCGTACCTGCTCTTAAGACTGCAGGTGATGTGTCGGCAGTGAAATTCATCTATAACGCCCTTCGCTATTTTCTCAATAACTGGTCGGGCAAGGATATGATTCCCGAATACACTGCGGGAGCTTTCAACAATGCCCTTAAAAATGAAAATGTGGCAAAGCTTGTGGAATATCTCATAGAGACCGTCAGCAACAGAAACACTTCCTTTATTAAGGCTGCCGCATTTATCGGAAGCATCTTTTTCGGTGATAAGACTGTCTCCTTAGGCGAGGTTACGGCCGCAATCAGCGACGCCGTATATTCAGGCGGTGTCATAAACCCGAAGGCTACAGTGTCCCTCGGAAATAAGTCTCTTACTCAGTATAAGGATTTCGTTGTGGTCTGCACCGATGCGAAGGTCGGTCAGGCTGAGGCCGTAATCAAGGGCGCAGGTATCTATAAGGGTACCTCGGAAGAAATCAGCTTCACAGTAAGTCTCGGACAGATTAAAAATCTCAGGGCTACACCTACGGGAGACAAAATATCCCTTTCCTGGCAGGCTATAGCAGGTGCAGAAAAATACATAATCGAATCCTCGGTCTACAGCGGCAGTGTTACGGAAAACTATCTGGAAATCCCCGTAAAAGCAGGTGAGGAATACACCTTCACCGTCACTGCAGTGGCTCCCGACGGCTCGAAGTCAGGCAGTGCAAGTGTTACCGTAAAGTCAGAGCCCGGCAAGATAAAAAATCTCAGCGCCGATAAAGTTGCAAGCAACAGCCTTTCTCTTTCCTGGGATAAGGTAAACGGTGCAGACAAATACAGCGTGGAAATATATGACTCCTCGCTTAAATCATGGAAGCAGAAAGCGGCTCCCCTTGTGCCGAGAGCAGATATAAGCGGTCTTTCTGAGGGCACAGCATATAAGCTCAGAGTGTGTGCTGTTTTCAATACCTCAGATGGCGAAATCAAGGGCGAATACGCTTCCCTTGAGGCTACTACAAGTCCCGGCAAGGTTAAAAACTTAGATGTTGACTCTGTCACAAGCTCCACAGTAAAGCTCTCATGGGATAAGGTCAAGGGAATAAAGGGATATGAGATATACAAGGTGGTCTACGGTGAAAACTATCTCGTGGGTACCACTACAGGCACATCATATACTGTCAAAAAGCTCTCTGCCGCAAGTGAATACAGCTTCAAGGTCAGAGCCTATACGGCCGATAAGACCTGCGGCGACTTCAGCAGTGCAATAAAGACAGCGACTCTTCTCAAAACAGTCTCAGGCCTGAAAACCGAAAAGACCTCCACAAGCTACATCAAGCTTTCATGGAAGAAGGTTTCATCAGCCGACAAATATATTGTTGAAATATATAAAGGCGGCCAGTGGGTAAAATACAAGACCGTCACAACAAATGCGGTTACCGTAAAGAGCCTCTCAACGGGCACTGTCTATAAATTCAGAGTCAGAGCCTACGATTCAGACCTTAATGTCTATTCGGCATATTCCTCCACCCACTCGGCAAAGACAAGAGTTTCGGGTGTCAAAAACCTCAAGACCTCCTCAGTGGGTACCTCATCGGTGACACTCAAATGGTCAAAGGTCAAGGGTGCAGACGGCTATGTGGCCTACTACAGCACCGACAACAAGACCTGGAAGAAGATAAGCTCCACATCGAAAAACACAATCACCGCAAAGGGCCTCAAGGGCAAAAAGACCTATTACTTCAGGGTCAGAGCCTACAGCAAGCCAAACGGCAAGGCACTTTACGGCTCCTATTCATCTGTACTCAAGGTCAAAACTAAATAAGCTTAGCAGGCTTACCGTAAAAAGTAAGCCTGCATTTTTTTATGACGGGAAGGTGAAACTGATTTTTCCCGTGATTTTGTAGCTTTTCACATCGTCATCATACTGAGTTTCGCCTATGGTGAAGCCTGAAATGCTGCCTGCAAATTTACTGCAGATTGCACCTATGATTCTTTCTGTGAGACTGTGGGCCGAATAAGCGGATTTCTTAAGGGGAGAGAAGCAGCTCATTTTGATTATGACCTTACTCTCGGCTACTATGACATTTTCCTCATCGAGGGAATAAGATGTGGAATTCTCTTGACAGGAAAAGGAAAAATATGTCTCGTTTATGGGTACGGGCAAGCCCCGTGTGTCATAGGCTCTTATGGCTTTACCAAGAGAAGAGAGGCTGTCATCTTCGTTGATAAACTCAATAAGACGGGTGATAAGGTTGTTTGAATACTGCATATCAGCCCTCCTTATGAATAATTGCCCAGAGATACAAAGGCTCATTCTGAGCGTAGACGGTTTCGCAGTGGTCAACTCCGTAGGCGTTGTCACCGAAGCAAAGACGGTAGTTTATGCCGTCGATTTTGTCTATTTCAATTCCGGGACTGCATATGAGAAGATATTTATTGAGTCCGTCATAGCCAAGCTCTGTTGGCACACCGCTGAGATAGAGCTTGTTTTTATATCTGAGAGGCTGAAGAAAAGCGTAGAAGTCAAAGCTCTCTTTTTTTGAGGCGGCCACTCTGTAGCTCATTTCCACTCCGTATTTTCTGAAAAGCTCACGGGAGATTATTTTATTTGCCACGGCAGTAAAAACCTCCGTCCTTGAGAATTGAGTGGGCGCGGGCAATGGCTAAGTCTCTTTTTCTTTCGGCTGTGCGAAGCTCTCTTTCGGCGTTTCGTCTTACGGTTATGTCACCGACCTTATAGCTTTCGTAGGCGTCAGTTTCCGTCTGCTTTTTAAGAAAGAGAATAAAGTCGGCAACAGCCGCAGCCGTTGAGACAATGAGAGGGCTGTCTTTGTCGGCAGAGTCCCTGAGATTTTCATTCACCCACTGAAGACCCTGCTCACAGCAAGGGAAAAGCTCTTCCCCCGTATAGCCCTTTGAGCTTTCGTAGGTGCAAAGGGCGGCATATACATCGCTTACATTAATCATATACGCCCCTCCTTATCTTATGCCAATGAAAGAATCTTTGAAGCGTCAGTGTAAATCTTTGCAAAGCCTGCCGTAGCAGTGATAGCTGCTCTTTCAAGCTGACGGTCAATAAGCTTGTCGTATTCTGTCATAACAGGGCCTGCCTGTACCTTTTCAAGAGCGCAGTTTTTATCAAGACCGATAATTGTGCCTTCGGGGAGTGCTGAACTCTTATAAAGCTCTGCACCGAAGGGAGTGATGAGCTTGCCTGTTGAATGGAAGTCGAGACCTGTATAAGCGTCTCTGAATTCACCGAGCTGAAGAAGCTTATAGAGAGCGTCGGGAGAAGCGATAAGAGTTGTAAGGTTATAGGGAGCGAATTTATTCCAGAAGTTTACAAGATCTGAATATGTAACATTGCCGCTTTCGCTTGCTGATAAAACTGCAGCGGGGTTGTTGTTGCCGTCGCCGTTGATGATTACATTGATAGCGTCAGCGAGCTGAGCTCTTGCAATTGAGGCGCCGATCTGCTTGAGAGTTACGGTGAAAAGGTCAAGACGCTGATATTTTACAGCCTCGTAGGAAGCAGTAAGAATTCTGCCTCTCTTGTGAAGCTTTACGAGATTTTCCTGAACCTTGATTTTTGCCTCGGGAATAAAAGTGCCCTCGTTTACTACGGGAGCCTGATCCTCATCGCCGTCAAGGCAGGCAACGGCACGGTAATCGAGACCGTCAATGGTAGTTGTTGTGGCTGTGATCTTTGAAATAAGGTCAGCTTCCTCAGCGCCCTGAGCAACTGCTCTTGAAACATATTCGGGGAAAAGTGCGGCAGAGTCAGGAGTTCTGAAGAACTTTTCAATAGAGTCGCTGTTTTTGCCGCTTACCTTGATGTCAAAGCGCTTGAGCTGACGCTGATATGCGTCAAGACCCTCAAGGTCGGTACCCGTATAGTTTTCGCTGGGGTCAATGGATTCGAGAGCCTGAGTGAAGCTCTTGCCTGTGCCGTAAAGGCCTTTTTCAAGTTTAATGTTATCAAATGTCATATGAATTTACCTCCTTATTAAAGCAAAATAGTCATAAGATGTTCGGTTTCATCTATATCGAAAACAAGGAATTCCTCAGAGCTGCTGACGTTGAACTTGATATAGCCGTTACCGTCAGCTGTAACAGGGTTGTAGCCCACCGAGATGCCTGTGCCGCTGTAGGGTACTGTAAGAATACCTGTGAGAGCCACTGAGACATAATCGCCTCTTACTGCGGTGCAGATACCTGCGAAGCGTTCGTTTGCAGAGGGAATTGCTGCTGTGTGGTTTTCCTTGACAGATACAGCCATACCGGGCTGAATATTTCCGTCGGCATAAAGGGTGATTTCCTTTACATTGAATCCGTTAAGATTAGAGTTCATTATGTTTTCCTCCTTAAATTATAAAATCGTTATTGTTTCCTCTTGCCTTTGCTGCAGAGGATTTTAACTGTGTGCTTACGGGGAAGATTTCTCCCGCCTGCTTTTCCATATCGTCACGCAGTTTTTTGAGGGCGTCAATATCCATTGCCCTACAGTTTTCGGTGAACTGCTTTGTGTTTACCTTAGGCATTATGATTCCCGCAAAGCGTGCGATATCCTTTGTAAGATGCTCCTTATAGGACTGAGCCTGCTTTGCAAGCTCCTCGAGGCTTTCAATATAGTCTGAAAGCTCCTTTGCTCTTTCGGCAGTGATGGAATTATCTTCAGTCATGGACTTGATAATCTTTGCTGTATCCACTGTCTTTTCCTCCCCGGGTAAAAATGATTTTGTGACACCTGCATTTCTCTGAGCCGGTACTGCTACGAAGGACCATTCGTAAGCATCTGTGGGGTTTTCGAGAATACCGTGGCAGAGTTTACCCTTATAGGTTTTTCCTTTTATGTGCTCACAGCTGTGAGTTTTCATATTCTTACCGCAGATACTGCAGGTGACCTTGCTTACGGCACAGCCGATGCTGACCTCTTTTCTGATACCGCCGTCAATTGAGGCGATAAAGTCGCTGTTGCTGTCGGTTCTCAGAGTATAAGCCCTTGCCTTGAGGGCAGTATAGGCTTCACCCTTTGAGGTTTTCTTCTGAGGGTCGGACTCTATATAGCAGTGATAGATTCTTGCCGACTGATCCTCGGAGCGCATACTGTGGTCTGCAATGCCTGTTTTGCCGATAAAGAGATCCCTGAGCTTTTCAAGACTCTTTATGCTGAAGCATTCGAAGTCTCTGTCGATTTCATTGTCGCAGAGAGTAACCGTAAAGGTATAGACATCTTCAGCAGTAAGAGGAGCTCTCGTATATTTGTTGATAAGCTCAAGCTCTTTTTCAGCGCTTAAAATTTCACTGTTCATCTTCGTTTGCACCTCCTATTTCCCATAATATTTTCTGAGTCTGAGCGTCGTAGTAATTGCTTTGAGCAATTTCTGCAATATCCTGAAGTGTTACGCTGTCCCAGACTATATCAAAATCGCAGGAGTAGCCTCTGAGTCTGAGCCACATATCGCAGATTTTAGCTATGACGGGAGTGATTTCACGGCGGTAAAAGTCAATCTCACTTGTGAGGATATCCGCCTGCTGATAGCTCATACGCTCCGTTGTTGACCAGCTGAGACCCAGAAGAAAGGGCGGTATGCCCAGCTTAGCCACAATCTGCTCAAGAAGCTGTCTTACGGGAATATTGCTGTCGGGTATGGGACAGTCAGCACCTATAGCCTTGATGCTCACGTCGCCTATTGCAACGAAATCTCTTACGGTGCCTGCGCTCTGCATAGTACGGGTCCACTCGGTGGCAACCTGCATAGCTCTCTCCTTGGCGTAGGCCTTGTCGATAGCGTCATTCTGAGGCTTGTATGTAACGGAAAAGCGTACATTGCCAAGGCGTTCCCAGTTGGTACCGATAGTGTTGTAGATTTTCAGCAGTACATCGCTGACAAAGGGCAGACCCTTGAGTATTGAGGTGCCGTAAAGCTTGCCGGGCTCGGGATTGAGTACGGACAGAAGCACCAATGAGGGGTACCTGACGGGGGTGAAGCTTCCGCTTCCGTTGTCGGCACTTATGACTATGTCAACAGGCGATGAGCCTTCACTGAGACTGACATCCTTAAGGTCGCTGTTGAAAAGATGGGTGATAGTGTGTCCGTCGGTTATCATTTCGCCGATGGCAGTACCGTAGGTCAGGAGCTGCTCAAAAAAGGTGGCGATGAATGAGTCGATACCGTTTCTCGTACCGCCCACATTTACCTTTGAGAGGAAGGCTCTCAGCTCTTTTTCGGCATATTCGTCGCTGCAGGACACCTGGAAGGTGCCGAGAAGCCGCACAATTTTCATTACGGCAGCGTCGATAATCGGCACAGCCTCACGAAGAGAGCTGTAAAGCATATGCTCAGGGCCTCCTGCGGGCATATAGCTGCTCAGATTATAAAAGGGGTGGGAGGCTCTTGAGGTCTGCGGGGCGGATACGACATCGCTCTGAGGTTTTTGCTTTTTATTCTTTCCTATTGCCAAAACAATCTCCTTTCTTTAAGTCTTTATTACCTTGTTGCGGATAAGACGAAAAAGTCATCTCCGTCTTTTTCCTGTGACAGGACAGTCAGGACAAAATATCTTATCTCGTCCATAGCGTGGTCATTCTCCTTTTTGGGTGTATCCTTGCCGGAATTATCATCCCAGCGGTAAAGAGAGAATTCCCTGATTGCCGCCTTGCAAAGGGGGGAGACGATAATCTGTCCCTGCCTGAAGGCACTCTGCACTCTGCGTATACCGCCTGTCACATCGTTTTTCGCAGGTATAACGCTGAAGAAGCCGTGTCGGCGTATGCACTGAATGAAGGAAGCCGCCGAAGGGTCAATTATGACAGCTTCAATTTTTCTGCCCGACGAAAAGGTCAGCAGGTGCTCATAGTATTCTTCATCAGTGAGCTGTCTGCCTTCAAGGCGTGAGCTGTAGTAAAATTCATCGAAGCGGTACCACACTCCCTTGTAAAGTCCCCAAAGGCCCATAGAGGTGGGGTTGACTGTGCCGTAGTCGCAGGAAATAAAGTACCTTTCGAATTCATTTACGGGAGGCTTTCCGATATACATACCCTTTGACACCTCGGGATATATGAGTCCGTCGGTGGCTACCCATCTGCCAAGGACAAAGCGCTCATAGAAGGCGCCGCTGTATAGGGTCTCGTAGCGTCTTATTATGTCCTTGCCCAGAGACGGATTGTCTTTCATAAGAAAGTGAAGATAAAGGCAGTTTTTTTCCTCAGCTCTCTTTATCCAGTTTTCATAAAACCAGTGCATAGGGTTTTCGGGGTTGCAGTTGAACCAGAACTTCGACATTGGCAGAGAGCACCTTGCCAGAGCCTGTTCACAGAAGGAGCGGGGCATAAGGGCCACCTCATCAAGGAGTACACCGCCGAGGGTCATACCCTGAATCAGAGCCGCCGAGCTTTCATCACGTCCGCCGAAAAGATAGAACCTGTTTCTTTTACCCTTATAGCTTATTTCAATAAGATTCTGAGACAGCTTCTCATTGCACACAAAACCGAGCCTTCGCAACGCGCTTGTCAAAGGAAAGACTATGTTCCGTTTGAGTGAAGTTATGGTTTTGCCGCAAATGGCAAAGGAAGTGTCGTTGAAACGGTAAAATGCCCATGCGACGAAGGATATGGACATACAGGTTGTTTTTCCGCTTCTCACAGCGCCGTCGCAGATGATTCCGTCATAATGGCTGTAAACTGACGATGGGTGCCACCAGGACATGACTGTGAGCTGTTTTTCCGAGAAGGCAGTATACTGGTTTTTACTCATATCTGTCATCTCTCAGGGCCTTTGCACCTTTTTCGATAGCCGAGAAAAGTGAATCCTCGTCACCCGAGGCGGCATTGACGCTGCCAAGCTCAGAGAGCTTTTCCAGGGCCTTGAGCCTGTCGAAGAATTTGATCTCGATGTCTCCGCCCTTTTTTCTTTTGATCTCGGACACATTGAAAAGATCCATTTTCTCAATTTCCTCCCGGGATACCTCGTCGCTGAACAGAAGACAAACGGCATCGCTGATGCAGCCGAAAGCTAATCTCTGATACCCAATGGCTATATCCTTTTCTGTGGCCTCTCGCTGCTTATCGAGCCTTGCTGTTTCTTCTGCGATATCCTTTCTTCTGAGAAGTCTCACGGCAGTTTTTTCCGGGAACATATATCCCGCCTTTACTGCGGCCTCTCTGCCGTTTCTTCCCAGGGAGTAGTAGGTGCAAAAAAGCTTTTCTTTTGATGTTAACTCTTTCATTAAGCCGGTTCTCCTTTCGTAAATTAGTGCAGAGGCTGAAGAAAATAGTTAGGAGTTAGGAGTGAGGAGTTAGGAGTTGCGGTCGCGGATTTGCTGCTTTCTGACTTTAAGTTTGTACCCGCAGAAACAATATTTCACAAAGATGAAACCTACCGATTATAAAACCGGAATTGATAATATAGTTTTCAGCGGAATGTCTCTTAAAGCCTGTGCAGACTATAAACGGATATGTGCGGAGCTAAACTCCCAAAATAACTCCTAACTCCTAACTCCTAACTTAAAAAGCCTCCTACTAATACCTCCGACAAAGGCATTTCGTGCGCATTTTCTGCACGAAAAGGGCCAAAAACAGGGTTTCTTAATAATTTTTAATAAAATACAAGCCTTAATCTTGGGGATAATTTCGTTAATAATGAATTTTTTATGAAAAAAATATTGACAAAGAATAAAAGGCGTTATATAATGAAATCAAGCTGAGGGACTCCCTCTTGCAAATCTTAAAAGGAGGAAGAAACAATGGTAGAATTCCTTAGAGAATATTGGGATGATATCGTAGCTCTTATCGACAAGATCTAC
>JAZSGK010000182.1:0-7168 GCA_045532695.1 Acutalibacteraceae bacterium | reverse complement strand
AGTACGGAAGTGAAAACCCTATGGAGATAATGCCGGCAGCATTTCTTACTTCATTTTTCGCTTTGGCTATAGCTGTAGCAGTTGCGAAAATCGGCAACAGAATAAGGAGAAAAGAATATGGCAGGTAATTGGGGGAGCTTCATATTGCCCATAATGGTTGTGGGTATAGTAGGTTTCGGACTTTTTAAGAAAGTCAAAGTATTTGATTGCTTTATGTCGGGTGCAAGAAAAGGTCTGCATACAGTTTATGAGCTTATGCCGAGCATAACGGGATTGGTTGTAGCAGTAACGATGCTCAAAGAAAGCGGTGCTATGGATATTCTGTCAGGTTTTCTTTCGCCTATAACCGATTTCTTTGCCGTACCGAAGGAGATAACACCTATGGCACTGCTGAGTCCCATTTCAGGCGGAGGATCTCTGTCGCTTTTTGAAAGTGTACTCAAGACTTATGGCCCCGACTCTTTTGTCGGACAGGTGGCAAGTGTTGTTATGGGGTCAACGGATACGACTCTTTATGCGGTTACGGTGTATTATGCGGCGGTAAATATAAAGAATACACGCCACACGCTTTTGGCGGGTCTTACGGCAGATTTTATGAGCCTTGTTCTGTCTGCATTCTTTGTACGCCTGACGGTGGTCTGATATAAAAAGAAGGCTGTTCACAGAAAACAGCCTTTTATTATGCTCTTTTTAAGTATGAGGTGGCAGTGGGTGTTGGGCTCCGTGAAATCGCCTTGCCGGGCGATTCCCGTGAGCGCCTTTCAGGGCGCTCACGCACCGTTCACGGTGACGGAGCCTCCGACTTCCCTTTTACGCACACTTCTTAAGCAGGGCAAAGGCACCTGCAATTAACAGGGCAGGGACAATAATCACAGCACCGCCTGCAAATATGAGACAGAGTATCAGTATAGGTATTGCAAGACTCAGCAGCACCGTTGCGATGATTTTAGTGGCACCCCAGGTTATTTTGAAAGCTAATTTTACAGCTCCGATAAAAAAGTAGATTGATAAAGCTGTAACTAAGATTTCGAACATTTCTTTCCTCCTTGAAAATTAATATGTAAACTTCGGGTGTTTACAGCAATATTCTACATTATTTTTACGCAGGAGTAAATAATAAAATCGGCAAAATAGACAGTGCTAATTTGCCGAAATCAGTGATTTTATTTCAGTGCCCTGCCGTCTGAAAATGCCTTGCCAACAACCTCTCCGAGGGTACGGTAGGTATGACCGACAGGGTCGTAAGTTATGGGGAAAAACTTCTCGAGACTGATTTTTCCGTCAGCACTGAGTATGCTTTCGTCAGCGCTGATGTTTACTATTTCGCCGACGAGGCGGCAGGTATCCTTGTCATAGCTTATGAGCTTACATTCGAGTGTCAGGGGAAGCTCGGCAAACAGGGGAGCGTTGACAAGCTCGGATTTTTCTGCTGTCCAGCCGCATTTTGCGATTTTGTCAGTCTCTTTGTTACCTGAAACTATACCTACATAGTCAGCGGCTATCACGTTATTCTTATCTGCAATGCTTACGGTAAAAGCTCCTGCATTTACAACATTTTCAGCAGTTTTATGCTCGTCGCTTACACAGATTGATATTTCAGTTTCTTCGCTGATACCGCCCCAGGCAGCGTTCATAGCGTTGGGTACGCCCTTTTCATCATATGTGCCGATAATGAGCACCGGCATAGGGTAAAGTATTGCTTTCGCTCCAAGATTTTTTCTCATGGTAATGCCTCCGATCAGTTTAAATCTGCCTCATAAATTCCGATAGACTCTCTGCCCATAATAGGGTTAGCAACATCTCGTGCATTGAAATAGAGTCTCAGCTTGCCTTCATAATATGTAAGACAGCAGGCATAAACAAACTGAGCCATCCAGTTGTTATCTCCGCACTTCTGCGGTACAAGGAAGGGCTTTACAAATTCGAAGCTTTCTCCGTCATCGGACTTAAGGAGCATAATTGCCGAGTGACTCTTGCCGCTGTCTTCAAATATACCGTTCTGCAGACCTATATAGCAGTCTTTCAGCTTATAGACCTTGATACAGCCCGAGCAAAGGTTAAGGTATTTGCTGTTTTTATCGCGGCTGATGATGGGTGTGGTACGTGAAGTGTAACCCTTTGAAATATCCTTGCTTTCAGCGTAGGAAATATGTGTCGGCTCACAGAAACCGCAGTCCTTGATAAATGTCTGACCGCAGGAGTAGTAGAGTCTGTAGGTATCGTCAATCTTAATCAGGAAGGGATTGGAAATAGCCTGACCCTTTTCATCAACCTCAAAGTCTCTTGTCTGAGTGATGACCGGGTGGGGAGCTGTCCAGGTTTTAAGATCAGCTGATTCGGTGCAGTAGATTTCACTTTTCCACTTACCGCCGACAAAAGTCAGTGCATTGCCGATTAAAGGCTTGGTTCTTTCATAGAAGAGATAGTATCTGCCGTCGATGATGTTGATATCGGGTCTCATGGCACGGTTTACAATTCTGCCCATATTTTTAAAGCTGATACCGTCATTGCTCTCGTAATGATAAACACCAATCATAGTGTGGCAGAAAAGATGCCACTTGCCGTCGTGAGAAATATCAGGTGTGATTACACTTGGGTCGGCGGCAACGTTGCTGTTTATGGGGTGCTTGATAACGGGGTTGTTTTCAAAGAGTCTGAAGTCTGCATTCATAATGTCTGCAAAAGTAAGATTTTTCATTATTTATCCTCCCCATACATCATATAATAGTTGTCTATATTTTCACGTTTCCAGTGGTCATGCTTTATAACCCTGAAACCGAGCTTTTCGTAAAATTTCACATTGTCGGGATTCTGAGCTTCAAGTCCCAGCTTATAGCCTTTGGCGGTAAGATCTTTAATTCCCTGCTTTATAAGCTTTGTTGCTATGCCCTTTCCCTGATGCTCAGGCGAGACAAAAACAGGGGAGATAATGTAGGTGTTTTCAGGGAAAACCTTCACATCAAGATGCGAATACGCCATAAGAGTTTTTACGGTTTTCGGGAAATACAGCCAAAGGAATACCCAGTTCGGGTACATAAGAAAGTCAATTATATCATATTCATTGTGAGCCTCACGCCAGACGCATATGCCTCTGTTTTCCTCGTCAATATAGATTATGTCTTCTCTTGCAGATGTGGCAAGGCGTTCAATCATAAAATGATATACGAACTTTTTTCTCAAGGCTTCATTTTTTGTCACATAGGAATGGACAGGGTCATTGACATAGCTCTCTGCCGCCATTCTGGCAAAGTATTTAAGTTGCTTTCTTGAGATGTTGTTTTTATTCATAAAACTGCTCCAAAATTTAGTATATAGATTATATCATATCAAATGAATTTGTACAAGTGTAAAAAACGCGACATTTTAAGACGGTTTGTAGCATATTAAAAATTTATTAACAATATAGTTTTGAGAATTTAACAAATAAAACCGTATTTTTGATATTATGTTATAAGTGTAATTTTACGCATAAAAAATTCAGGTATATTTAATATCGTTATTTGGAAAAATACAGGAGGTGCTTTTGTGGCAAAGAAGGAGTTTAAGTATTATCCCCGCGAAGAGATTAATTCAATTGTTGAGCTTGCCGAAAGATCAAAAAGACTTTACGGCGATTCTATAGCCTATATTTATAAAGAAAAGAAGCAGAGAGTTGAAAAGACATATATCGATCTCGTTGAAGACAGCAAGAAGCTTGCTCAGATGCTTATGAAAAAGAACCTCAAGACAGGTCATATTGCTCTTATCGGTGCATCAAGCTATTGGTATATTGTCAGCTACTACGCAGCTATGTATGCAGGTCTTGTTATTGTACCTCTTGATAAAGAGCTTCTCTTTGAAGATGTTTACGAGCAGATGGAAAAGGCTGATGTTGACTTCTTCCTTTACGACAGAACCTACAGAGACTATGCTGAGCAGGTAGCAGAAAAAACAAACGGCACTATGGGTATGTTCTGCATAAACAATCCCGTAGAAGCTGAGGGTGAGGATCTCCCCTTTCCTGAGGTTGATCCCGATAAGCTTTCAACTATTATCTTCACATCAGGCACAACAGGCAAGGGTAAGGGTGTAATGCTTACTCAGAGAAATATTGCAAGAAATGTTGTTGCAGGTCTCTCACACGCTGAGGTTTACCGTAACGATGTATTTTTATCGGTACTTCCTATGAACCACGCTTACGAGTGTCTGGGTAACCTTTTCCTTGTTGTTTATTGCGGTGCAACCTGCTGTATCAGCAGCGGTATCAGACACATTGCCAAGGAGCTTATCGAGTATAAGCCCACAGCTTTTTTTGCCGTACCTCTTATTCCTCAGATGCTTATTGATAAGGTTTGGGGTACTGCTAAAAAAGAGGGCAAAGAAAAGAAGCTTAATTTCGGTATCAAGCTTTGCAGGTTCCTTAAGAAGTTTGGTATTGATCTTACAGATAAAATTCTTGCTGAAGTTAAGTCGGCTTTCGGAGGCAGGCTCAGACTTATCGTTGCAGGAGGTGCACCTGTTACACAGCATCTTATTGATTCCTGCGGTGATCTTGGGATTAAAGTAATACATGGTTATGGCCTTTCAGAATGTTCACCCCTTCTTGCTTTCAACTTTGACTATTATCAAAGACCCAATTCATGCGGCAGAATAGTCAAGGATTGCGAGATGAAGGTTGTTGACGGTGAGCTCTGGGCAAGAGGCGTATCTGTTTCGACAGGATACTATAATGACCCTGAAAACACTGCTGAAAACTTCGTTGACGGCTGGTTCAGGACAGGCGATATGGGTTACATAGACGATGACGGCTTCGTATTCATCACCGGCAGAAAGAAAAACCTCATTATCCTCGGTAACGGCAAAAATGTTGCTCCCGAGGGCATCGAAGCAGATATCGAAAAGGCTATTCCCTATGTCAGTGAGGTAGTCGTTCTCGGCATCGACGATAAGCTCTGTGCTGCAATATATATCGACGAAGAAAGCGGTGCAACCGAGCAGCAACTCCACGATGACATAGCAGAGTTCAATAAGGAGATGCCCGTATATAAGCAGATTACAAGCGTTTATGTATCGGAGAATCCCTTCCCCAGAACAACAACAAAGAAAATTATAAGAAGCAAGGTCGAAGACTTTGTTATGAGCAAAAGATAAATAAGGATTTGCGGCACTTAAGGGCAACTGAAAGTGTCGCTTTTTGCTTCTTTTGCCTTGACTTTACAGAGATAAAATGTTAAAGTATATTCATATATGAAAGGAGCGTTAAAATGGAACAAAAAATTCTTAAGCTGATAGGCGTCAAGGGTACCTTCAAAAACGACGTTTTACCTATGATGAAGTATAGCAGCGCAAACATCACAACCTCAGGTGCAGGATATGTTGTAAGCCTTTATTATATGAAATTCCTCACCGACGTTGTAAATCTCCCCCTCGGATGGGCAGGTCTCGTTACAACCGTTGCAGTTGTATGGGACGCAATCACAGACCCTATTATGGGTGTTATCACAGACAGAACCCGTTCAAAATACGGTAAGCACAGACGTTACATACTCTGGGGTATGCCGCTTTTATGTCTTTCATTTGTAATGATGTGGAACGGCTATGGCTTTGACGGCAGAGAAGAGCCCGTGAAGACATTCATCTATTTCACTGCCGCTTATATGCTTTACAAGACAGCATACACAGTTATAGACATACCTCACGTTGCAATGCTTCCGGAGTTGGCACCGGACTATGACCTGCGAATACAGTATAACTCAGTAGGTTATATCTTCAATTCATTCGGTATGTTCCCCTCGTTCTTCCTTGTATCGGCAATTCTCGGTTCATTCGGCTTCAGCACACCTCAGACAGGAGCTCAGAAGCCTATGCTTATAGCAGGTATTATTCTTGCAGTTGTTTACGGTCTTAGCCTTTTCACAACCTTCAAGAGTGTAAGAGAAAAGCCCTCACTTGATCTCAAGCTTGAGAAGTTCGATTTCAAGTATCTTATGAATGAATATAAGTTTGTTATGAAAAACAAAGCTTTCAGAGAATATTTCTTTATGAGCCTTTGCTATAACATTGCAACTTATTTCTATACAACAACTCTCATCTATTACATTGAGTATGTTGCCAAGCTTCCCTCAATGTATACACTTTTCACAACCATCGCAGGTATATTCGAAGCTTCATCATTCCCGCTTAACTATGCTCTTACAATGAAATTCGGCAAGAAAAAGTGCGGTGCTATTGTAACACCTCTTATGCTTGCAGGCTTCGCAGTATGTCTTCTTATGAATCCCACACCCGAAACGGAAGGTGCTCTTATATGGAAGGTTATCCTTCTTGCAACAGCTGTTCTTTATCCCTTTGGTAAGTCAGGTCTCGGTTATGTTGCTATCAATATCCTTCCCGACGTATCAGACGTTGACGAGCTTATCACAGGTCGCAGACGTGAAGGCGTTATAGGTACCTTCAACACCTTTATCAAGAAGACAGTTTCAGGTGTTATGAGCTCAGTTGTTATGTTTATTCTCGGTGGCTTCGGTCTTATCGTAGGTGATGAGCTCAAGGATAAGTTAGCTGCTGATCCCGGTTTCCAGCAGAGCGATTCAGCAATTCTCGGTGTAAGAATCTGTATCACCTTTGCGCCTATTGCTTTTGCTCTTATTTCTCTCTTCCTTCTTCATAAATTCCAGATGTCAAAGAAGGAGCATACAATTATCCGTGCCGCTATTGCAACAAAGCACAAGTACGGCTCTGTAGCACTCACCGATGAACAGGTTGAGATTATGGAAAAGATTTCCGGTCAGAAGTACGAAAACACATGGCTCGGCAGAGATAATAACAGTGCTCAGGCACATACAGTTGAGCCGGATGAAAACGGAGAGTATCAGATTCTTGTTGATATTGAAGAAGAAATGAAGAGAATCAGAAACTCAAAAGAAGGCAAAAAAGCAGAAAAGGAGAATGTATAATGTCAAAGGTTGATATTTCAGTAAAAGAACCCCCCAAGAAGGAAAAATGCTGGCAGCAGAGCCTGAAGGATTTCCTCTTTTATCTTGTACAATGGACCTGGGCACTGCCCGTAAATCTCGTAGGCTGGATTGCATTTACAATCTGCACTAAGATTAAGGGTTACCGTTGGCAGCATTTCGGTTATGCCAAGATAGTTTATATGCCCTGGAATGCAGGCGGACTTTCAATGGGT